>NZ_MVDI01000012.1 GCF_002939305.1 Chroococcidiopsis sp. TS-821
TTTCATGATGTGCCACAAGATTGGCTTGCCCCCGATCTCTACCATCGGCTTCGGTTTGATTGTTGTCTCTTCACTGATCCTTGTCCCCAATCCCCCTGCTAGTATTACCGCTTTCATTGGTTTTCCTATAGTTTTTTATTAGAGCTAGGCGTAATTCGTAAACTTAACTTTCTACGTACCTATACTAATGCGGAGGTTATGGATGAAACCGTAAAGAATGCGTGAACAATGAGCGTTTTCTCTAAAAATTTGGTGAAAATGTAAAGTATTAAAACTAGCAAGATATTAAAAAATCTGCATTGCATTACCTGAAGGTGCAAAAAAAATAGGCTGTGGTCTTCCCCCAAAGCCTACTAATTATTGTGCGATTCGAATGAATTAATTTCCGCGAGTGGCTTCGGTAAGTACTGAGCGATCGCTGTGAGTTTTTCCTTGCGAATTAAAAGTAAGACTACCATCAAGATAGTCAACTAGAATTGTTTCTCCTTCATCAAAGGCATTTTCTAATAATTTAGTCGCAAGTGGATTTTCGAGTTCGCGCTGGATGGCACGCTTGAGAGGACGAGCACCGTAAACTGGATCGTAACCAACATCTACTAAATAGGCTTCAGCCGCTGGAGTTAACTCTAAGCCAAGTTTTTGTTCGGCTAAAAGTTTTTGGACGCGCTTGAGTTGAATGCGAATAATTTGTCCGAGTTCGTTGCGGTTGAGCGTATGGAACAGAATAATATCATCAACGCGATTGAGAAACTCTGGACGAAAGTGCGATCGCAACGCATCCATAACGCGTTTGTGCATAACTTCATACTTGCTATCGTCACCGGACACATCTAGAATATGCTCGCTACCGATGTTACTCGTCATCACAATCACGGTGTTGCGAAAATCGACTAATCTGCCTTGCGAATCGGTGATACGTCCGTCATCAAGAACTTGCAACAAGATATTAAAAACATCTGGGTGAGCTTTTTCAACTTCATCTAATAGCACCACTGAATAAGGACGACGACGAATTGCTTCAGAAAGTTGTCCTCCCTCTTCGTATCCAACGTACCCTGGAGGCGCGCCAACTAAACGCGAAACCGAGTGTTTTTCCATGTACTCGGACATATCTAAGCGTACCAAAGCATCATCCGAATCAAAGAGAAACTCAGCTAAAGCACGGGCGAGTTCAGTTTTTCCTACCCCTGTAGGTCCCATAAACAAGAACGAACCAATCGGACGACCAGGGTCTTTCATTCCGGCGCGCGCGCGGCGAATCGCAGCTGATACCGCTGATACAGCTTCGGATTGTCCGATGACGCGCTCGTGTAAATGACTTTCGAGTTGCAAGAGTTTTTGTCGTTCGGATGCTAATAGGCGGTTAACGGGAATTCCCGTCCATTTAGCGACAATTTCTGCAATATCGGCTTCGGTGACTTCTTCGCGCAGCAGCGTTGAACCACGCGCTTGCAAATCGATCAGCATCGTTTCTTTAGCTTCGCGATCGCGGCGGACTCCTTCGAGTTTTCCATACTTAAGCTGCGCTGCTTTATTTAGATCGTACGCGCGTTCGGCTTGTTCGATTTGGACTTGCAGTGCATTTTCTTCTTTCTTCAAAGCACTAATAGCATCGAGAAGTTGTTTTTCACCTTGCCATTGCGCATTGAGTTCCTGCTGTTTGGCTTTGAGTGCGGTGATTTCTTGCTCGATGCGTTCTAAACGTTCGCGATTTTTCGCCGCGCGTTGGTCTTCACCTGCAACCGACAGCTTTTCCATTTCTAGCTGCATCAACCGTCGATCGATTGCTTCAACTTCTGACGGCTTGGAGGTAATTTCCATTTTTAATTGCGCCGCCGCTTCATCGACTAAATCGATGGCTTTATCGGGTAAGAAGCGATCGCTGATGTAACGATTGGAAAGTGTCGCCGCTGCAACGAGGGCTGAATCAGTAATTTTAACGCTGTGATGCACCTCGTAACGTTGCTTGAGTCCCCGCAAAATTGAGATTGTTGTTTCTACTGAAGGTTGATCGACAAAAACTTGTTGAAAACGGCGTTCTAAAGCCGCATCTTTTTCGATGTATTTACGGTACTCGTCTAAAGTCGTTGCGCCAATACAACGTAGTTCGCCGCGGGCGAGCATCGGTTTAAGTAAATTTCCCGCATCCATCGCGCCTTGCGTCGTTCCACCCGTACCAACAACGGTATGTAATTCGTCGATAAATAAGACAATTTGACCGTTGGAATCGGTGACTTCGCGTAATACAGTTCGCAAGCGGTCTTCAAATTCACCGCGATATTTAGCACCCGCAATTAAACTACCAATATCTAAGGCAATTAATTGGCGGTTTTTCAGCGATTCGGGAACGTCGCCATTAATTATTCGTTGCGCTAAACCTTCGGCGATCGCAGTTTTACCAACACCAGGTTCGCCAATCAACACAGGATTATTTTTACTACGACGCGACAATACCTGAATCACCCGCCGAATTTCGTCATCGCGTCCAATCACGGGGTCAAGTCTACCTGCTTTTGCTTGTTCGGTGAGGTCGCGCCCATATTTGGTTAAAGCTTCATAGCGGGCTTCAGGAGTAGGATCGGTTACTTTCTGGCTACCTCGAATTGCTTTAATTGCAGCCTCTAGTTTTGCTTTATCTAAGTTTAACCCTCGAAATAAACGGCGACCGATTCGCTCGTCATCAGCAAAGGCTAGCAAAAAATGTTCAACCGAAATTAGGCTATCTTCCATTGCCACTCTAGCCGCCTCGGCGCGATCGAGCATAACGTCGAGGGCGCGACCGAGATACAGTTGGTCAGCTTTTCCTAAAAACTTAGGTTGGCGTTTGGTAAAGGCTTCGAGTTGTTGGAGAACTTGTGTAGCTTCGACACCAGAACGATTGAGAAACCGGTGTGCTATCCCTTTTTGATCTTCTAAGAGGGCGATCATCAGATGTTCGACTTCCATCTGTTGTTGTTGGAAGCGACGAGTCACATCTTGCGATTGAACGATGGCTTCCCAAGCTTTATCAGTGAACTTACTAGGATCGGTAGGCTGCATTTTGACGATTTATTATTATGATGTAGGCTTTGAGATAGGAGATTTTAGTTAAAAAGAAAATACTGTGCGCAGAGTACCTTGCCAAATGGTGCCGCTGGAACGGTCGTTGTTTGCGTATTTCACGAGTTGCAGGGCAGGAGTAACACTAATATTTTCGCTTAGAGTCAAATTGTAGAATGCTTCGACATTTGTTTGAGTAGCATTACCTAGATCCCTTTCAATAAAAGGTTGACCAAAAGCAATTCCGGCAATTGTTCCAGGAATTGCTAAATTGCGTACGGTTAAACCAACTGCCCACGCGCTAGGATTTAGGTCAAGTTCTTGCGCAATAGCAGTGTTAAACCCTTGATAGCTGCCAAAGCCGAAGCGTCCATAAACCGCAGCATTGCGATTGAAAGCATATTCAGCGTTGATCCCCGCAGCTTGAATATCGGTGTTGTTAATCACAGCATTAGTATATTGCAGTCGTACGGCTAAGTTAGCACTAGAAGAATATTCCAATTCCACACTGCCTTGATAGCGATCGCTAAACAATCCTCCTTGAGTAAGGGTTGTTGAATTAGGTTGATGACTATCCGCTGCGATGTAAAGCGATCGCACCGTAAACGCACCGCCGTTGATATTCCACGCCACCGCTGCACCTGCACCACCTTCGCGGTCAATCTGATTTTGGATAATCAACGGATTATTTATCAAAAAGCTGGAGCTAAAATCAACAGCCGGATTATTTGCAAAGCGATTGCGGTCAATAAAATCACTCGGAGACATTTTCGCTCCTAGTGTAACTGCCAAGTCGTTACTCGGACGAAATGTGTAATAAAGTCGCCGCAACCGCAGACGATCGTCAATCTCCGCGTACGCTAAGCCCCCACCATCAGCGAGTAAACCACTTGTTCCCAAAAGATTTTGTTCGCGGTTGTGCGCGACAGAAACTGCATCTTGTCCGCGATTACCCGCTTCGAGTTGTGTTAGCAAAAGATCGCGTCCCGCAAAACTTGTTAATAAATTCAGTCGCTGTCTAGAAACTACCGCAGCGTTTGCATCCGTACCATCGGTAAAGCCCACAATAACTTCGCCATTCAGCTTTGTTGTGGTGGAAAACTGGCTAGATTCTAAGAGGTTTGTGCGACTCTGGATCGTGTCAAGTCGAGCGTTCGTTTCTTGTAGTACTGAATTGTATTCTCTTTGCAACCGCTGTAGTATCGTCAAATCTTCTTGACTTACTTGCACCGCTTCACTGGCGATGAGTGTATTGACTTGATTGAGAACTTGATTCAGCGCCGCCGCAAATTCATAACGTGAAAGTGGGCGATCGCCGCGAAACGTGCGATCGCTCAATCCAATCAGAACACCATAGCGCGAAGCCAGCGAAAGCATTGCCTGCACTTCCCAATCGCTTGGTGCTATTTCATCAACTAACTCACGCACAGCAGGGATGCGGGTCATCAAGGCTGTTGTAGAGTTTCCACTTTCAGGTGAGATTTCCTGACAACTAGCAACCGCATAGGGAATTTGTGTCTGTACCAGCGGCACAGGGTTAGCGCTAACTGGCACAGTTTGGCTCAACACCGCCCAACTTGTCATTCCAGTTAACCAGTACCAAGCAGTCCACCACTTTGGCATGGCGAAGTACTACTGAGATACTAACTGCGGTTGTTCTGCTTGTTCTGTAGTTCCTTGAGTACCCAGTTGAATAAGCTCTACTTTATACCCGTTGGGATCTTCTACAAAAGCAATCACTGTAGAACCGTGTTTCATTGGTCCTGGTTCGCGGACAACTTTACCGCCACGATCTTTAATTTCCTCACAAGTACCATAAATATCGTCAACACCAATGGCAATATGACCATAAGCATCGCCTAAGTCGTATTTATCCGTACCCCAGTTATAAGTCAGCTCCAAGACGGTGTGGTCTGATTCGTCGCCGTAACCGACAAATGCTAGCGTAAACTCGCCGCCAGGATAATCTTTTTTCCGCAGTAGTTTCATGCCTAAAATATCACAGTAAAATTTCAGCGATTCTTCCAAATTCCCGACGCGTAACATTGTGTGTAGTAATCTCATGACAAACTCCTGATGTCCTTTTTTCATTGTAAAGAGCGCAGCTAGCACGTCTAGAGGAGTGATACAACAAATGCAGCGCAAGCTAGGAGGATAGAACTGATCGCCAAAGTCCGATCTCGCAACCCAAAAAAGTGATCTAAACCCCTATCCTAACTATCAAACTTGACCGTAGCATCAATAAATTGACAAAGTTGGTAATTGGTTGGTCATTGGCGATCGGGAATTGGTTATTGAAATCTTAGAGCTATTACCCACTACCTATTACCCATAATTAATTCGAGGTGCCAGAGAGGATGATTGACACGTTAGAAACTGCAATTGAAAATATTACTGCCCGTGAAATTCTTGATTCGCGGGGACGTCCGACAATAGAAGCTGAAGTTCGCTTACTCAGTGGCGTTGTTGGAATTGCACAAGTTCCTAGTGGTGCTTCAACGGGAACTTTTGAAGCTCATGAACTACGCGATGATGATAAAAGTCGCTATGGCGGTAAAGGGGTACTAAAAGCTGTCGAAAATGTGAAGGAGAAAATTACCCCAGAGTTAATGGATTTGGACGCCTTGAACCAAGAAGTTATCGATCGCACGATGATCTCCTTGGATGGTTCGCCGAATAAAGCAAATCTTGGTGCAAATGCGATTCTCGCCGTGTCGCTGGCAACTGCCAAAGCGGGTGCTGAATCTTTGGGCTTGCCGTTGTATCGTTATTTGGGAGGTCCTTTAGCTAATTTACTTCCTGTACCTCTGATGAACGTGATTAACGGTGGTGCGCACGCGGCTAATAACGTCGATTTTCAAGAATTTATGATTGTGCCAATCGGTGCGCCTTCTTTTCGAGAAGCCTTGCGCTGGGGTGCTGAAGTGTTTGCGACGTTGAGCAAAGTTCTAGACGATAAGGGTTTACTAACAGGTGTGGGTGATGAAGGTGGCTTTGCACCTAACTTAGAGTCAAATCAGGTCGCGCTGGAACTATTGATAGCAGCAATTGAAAAAGCCGGTTACAAACCTGGCGAACAAGTTGCTTTAGCACTTGATGTTGCTGCAAGTGAGTTTTACAAAGATGGGCAATACGTTTACGACGGCGCCGTTCATACACCAACCGAGTTAGTTGATTATCTTGCTCAATTAGCCACGCAATATCCAATTGTATCGATTGAAGATGGTTTGCACGAAGACGATTGGCAACATTGGCAATTGTTGACACAGAAAATAGGCGATCGCATTCAGTTAGTCGGCGATGACTTATTTGTGACGAATCCCACGCGCTTACAAAAAGGTATCGAACAAAAAGCTGGTAACGCGATTTTGATTAAACTCAATCAAATTGGTTCCTTGACTGAAACTTTAGAAACAATCGACTTAGCAACGCGCAATGGCTTGCGATCGGTAATTAGTCATCGTTCAGGAGAAACGGAGGATACAACAATCGCCGATTTAGCTGTCGCTACTCGCGCCGGTCAAATTAAAACAGGTTCTCTTTGTCGCAGCGAACGCGTTGCCAAATATAACCGACTCCTCCGCATCGAAGACGAACTTGGCGATCGCGCCGTTTATGCAGGTGCAGTAGGTATGGGACCGAAATAAATTATAGCAGGGGAGCAGAGGAGCCTGTGCCGTGCAGGGGTTTCCCCCGTTGAGGCGACTGGCGCGGGCAGGGGAGCAGAGGACGCAGAGGAAAATATAGTGTTTTCTATATAACTCAAAACTCATCACCCTTCCACTCACCCCTTCCTCTTCAAGGATAAAACGCGAGTTTTGGTAGTCCTAGCGTTTCTTCCCAGCCCATCATGATGTTTAGGCACTGAATCGCTTGTCCAGCTTGACCTTTAATCAAGTTATCAATCGCGGACATGACGATCGCTCTACCTGTGCGTTGGTCAACTTCGATGCCGATGTAACATAAATTACTACCACACGCCCATTTGGTTTGCGGATACACGCCGCTATTGCAAATCGTCACCCAAGGACAGTTGCGGTAAAAGGCTTTGAAGATCGTAATCAAGTCGTCGCGGACTAACCCAGGGTCGCGTAATGTTGCGTACACTGTTGCCAAAATGCCGCGTACCATCGGAATCAGATGCGGGGTAAACTGTACCATCACTTCATGACCAGCTAAATCGCTGCAAATTTGCTCGATTTCTGGGATATGACGGTGACGGGCGACACCGTATGCTGCTAACGAATTATCGGCTTCGGCGAGTAATAACCCTGTTTTTGCTTGACGTCCGCCGCCCGAAGTTCCTGATTTCGCGTCAATAATCGCAGTCTCAGGTACAATTAACCCTTGCTTGAGTAGAGGAGCAAGTGCTAGTAAACTCGCAGTGGGATAGCACCCAGGACAGCCGATCAATTGGCTATTAGCAATGCGATCGCGGTACAGTTCCGGTAAGCCATAAACTGCTTTCGCTGCAATTTGGCGATCGCTGCGTTCAGTTCCATACCAATTTTTATAAGTTTCTAAATCAAAAAACCGATAATCGGCACTTAAATCGAGTACTTTACATCCTTTTTCTATTAAAGTGGGTGTCATTTGACAGGCAAGACCGTTTGGCAGCGACAGAAATACCACTTGACAACGAGCAGCAATTGTGCTTGTTTCTACTGGCTCAATGGCAAGGTCAACTTGATGCGCTAAATGCGGATAGAGATCGGCAAAGGTTTTGCCCGCACTACTCTCGCCGCCTAAATACGCTATTTCGACTTTGGGATGATCTTGCAGAAGTCGTACTAGCTGCACCCCGCCGTAGCCTGAAGCGCCCACAATTCCGACGGAAACGCGCCCCATATCGCCCATGATGCAAAATTCCTATACACTTACAAATTGGAAAAAAGGATCCGCTTTCGCTGCATTGTAGTACTAAAACAGAAGTTTAGGCGCATCAATTTTGGCAGATTTGGGGAAAAAGTGGCTAATGACTAAATTTTGGTAGCGCTTGGTAATTGGTAATCGGTAACGGGATTAGCCCAACAAAAGCTATAAAATGTTATCCATAAAGTACTTACTTCAGTTCACCCAATTACCCATCACCTATTACCTTCAGGGTAATTGCGTTGAGAGCGCGATATCTTAACTCCAATTGGAGCTACAATCAAGGAAAAGCTTCCTTTAAAAAAGTTTACGGTCTACTTATCTGTGCAGCAGCCTAAAACCACCTCTAATCCGTTTCAGTTTGATTCGATAGAAGCAGCGTTAGCAGACCTCAAAGCCGGTCGTTGTCTCGTGGTGGTGGATGATGAAAGCCGAGAAAATGAGGGTGACTTGATCTGCGCCGCGCAATTTGCTACGCCAAGTACGATTAATTTTATGGCAGTGGAAGCACGGGGGTTGATTTGTCTAGCGATGACGGGCGATCGCCTAGATGAATTAGATTTGCCCTTAATGGTGAGCACCATCCCCATTCCAGAAAGTCACAATACTCCCTTTACCAACCAAACCGCGTTTACGATTAGTATTGATGCTGCGCCACACTTGGGCGTGACTACTGGTATTTCTGCCGAAGACCGCGCTCGCACAATTCAAGTAGCGATCAATCCCGCAACACGTCCCGAAGATTTGCGCCGTCCGGGTCATATTTTCCCAATCCGCGCGCGCGAAGGTGGCGTATTAAAACGCGCGGGTCATACTGAAGCTGCGGTAGACTTAGCACGTTTAGCCGGACTTTATCCAGCAGGAGTGATTTGCGAAATCCAAAATAGTGACGGCTCAATGGCACGCTTACCACAGTTGATTGAATATGCCAAGCGCCACGACCTAAAAATTATCAGTATTGCGGATCTTATCAGTTACCGTCTGAAACACGATCGCCTGGTACGTCGTGAAACGGTGACGCAGTTACCAACGCAGTTTGGACATTTCCAAATCTACGGCTACCGCCACACGCTCGATAACTCCGAACACGTGGCGATTGTCAAAGGCGATCCCGCGACTTTTGCCAACCAACCTGTCATGGTGCGGATGCACTCAGAATGCTTAACAGGTGATGCTTTAGGTTCACTGCGCTGCGATTGTCGGATGCAGCTGCAAGCGGCGTTGAAAATGATCGAAAATGCGGGAAGTGGAGTTGTCGTTTACCTGCGACAAGAAGGTCGCGGAATTGGACTGATTAACAAGTTAAAAGCTTACTCGTTACAAGATATGGGCTTGGATACGGTGGAAGCCAACGAACGCTTGGGCTTTCCTGCGGATTTGCGTAACTATGGTATGGGGGCGCAAATGTTGATGGATTTGGGAATTCATCAAATTCGCCTGATTACCAATAACCCGCGCAAAATTGCTGGACTGAAGGGCTATGGTTTGGAAGTTGTCGATCGCGTCCCGTTACTGATTGAAGCGACAGACTACAACTCAAACTACCTAGCAACAAAAGCACAAAAGCTAGGTCATATGTTGTTACAAACTTACCTTGTCACAGTCGCCATTCACTGGCGCGACGAACTCAACTCCGTAACAGAACGCTATGAACGATTAGAGAAAGTTCGTCATATTGTCAAAATGCATAACTTGTTGCTACAAGAAGAAGCAAGACCTGTTGCGATCGCTCTTTTTGGCAAACCTTCACTGACAGTTCATTTAGGATTAGATCAACCTCATCTTGCCGCACCAGATTGGTATCGTAATAGTGGTCATCCCTACGTGGAAGCGATCGCGCGAATTCTCGATGATTTGGTGACTCTGCCTTACATTCGCCAGCTTGAATTTTTAGTTGCTTCGGGTAGCGACCCCTTGGCTAACTTACAGGTGCAGCTAGATCGGCAGAAGTTAAGTGCAGAGCAATTACCTTCTAGCGTTTGCCGTAAGCTGGAAACGCAAAAAATCTACAGTTTTGGAGAACTGTAAGCTAAGGAAAAGGGAATTCCCCTTTCCCTACCTGTTAAGCTGACGCTCGATCTACTTGCTGAATTTCAGTGGCGGATAAAGTCACATTGAGCGACGCAACGGAATCTTCAATACTTGTCACCTTACTCGCACCAGGAATGGGGACAACACAAGGTGACTTAGCGCGCAGCCAGGCGAGAACAATTGCGTAGACTGAGACACCTTTTTCTTGAGCGAGATTTGCGATCGCCGGAATGTCTTCTAAACGACTGACGCGCCGACTTCCACCTAAAGGACTCCACGGCAAAAACGTCAAACCTTCCTGTTCGCAGTATTCTAAAACCCCATCAAATTCTGGCTGACGATGCCAAGGATTGTACTGATTTTGAACAGAGACAATCTCGACAACATCGCGTGCTTGCTTGATTTGGTCTACCGAGAAGTTAGAAACACCAACAAAGCGAATTAAACCGGATTCTACAGCTTCTTTAGCAGGTGTGAGTGCTTCCTCAATAGTGTAGTCGGGATCGGGGGCGTGATATTGCCAAACATCAATTGGCTTATTTCCACCTAACGCTTCAAAACTGACTCGAATGGTTTCACGCAAGTGTTCTGGATTACCATTACGCGTCCAATCGCCATTGGGGCGCATCAAACCACCTTTAGTTGCAACTGTCACCTTACTTGTATCGCCTTCGTACTGCTGTAACGCTTTAGCAATCAATCGTTCATTGTGGTGCTTATCCGACTCATCCTTACAGTAAGAATCAGCAGTATCAATCAACGTTACACCTAAATCCAAAGCGCGATGAATGACCTCAATCGCTTGCGATTCTGGAGGTCGGTTACTCAAAGACATTGGCATTCCCCCCAAACCGATCGCACTGATTGTCACATCAGTATTTCCGAGTTGTGTTGTTTGCATCGGTACTCTCCTAACATAATGAGCGATGATACTTTCCTTAGACGATCGAATCTCCAAGCTGAATACCTATATCTTGTGGTAAATCCTCGATCCATCACGCTAAGGGCTTGGCTCTGTCAAGCCGTTATGTCATCCTGTCAACTCGATCAACATCTCCACAGTACTCACCCGAAAGCCACACGCACTAAATAATTTTCGCCCTGCTTCGTTAGCCGCCGCAGTATCCAACCGAATTTGCTGAACTTTGATGCGTTGAAAATGCTCAATCGCCAACATCACCATCTGTTTTGCAACTCCAGCATGACGATACTGTGGTTCTACCCATAAATCGTGAATAAAGCCAAATTCCCGCAAGCGATAAATCGGAATTTCTCGCTCTACAGTACCGACTAAAAAAGCTCCCAGTTGCCCTGTTTGCTCGTTCTCAGCAACTAAAAATACACTTTTGTCATTTTTAGCCTGTGCGATTAACCATTGCTCATAACGCTGTTGCGGGTTGGGTAAGAAGCCATATTTAGCGCTGTCCCAAGTTTCGTGCAAAGCGCAGATTGATGCAACCATGGGTAGAACAGCAGGGACATCAGTAGGTGTAGCAGGACGAATCTGCATATCGTTTCCATTCAGCTAGAAGCACTTGTGTAAAAACGCAGTGCAAAATTCCAAAAAATTCTAGCAATATATAACAAAGCTAACGCGAGTACACCCGCACCAATCACCCAGCCTAACTCCACACGCCCCAGCATTGCTTCTGCGGGAACTGTCGTTAAAAATGTGACTGGAACGACAAAAGTAAAGAAAAAGCGGTAAGCAACAGGATACGCGACAATGGGAAATCTACCCGCCTCTAGCAAGCCTCTGAGAACTTCTGTAACGTTGTAGATTTTGACAAACCAAATGCTAGTCGCACCCAGCATAAACCACAGGCTGTAGAGGCTAGCAAGTCCAAATAGTAAAGGAATTGCACTGAGTAGGTAGTCTTGTAGTGTTAAGCCTAATCTGCCACCTGCGTAACCGACAAGAATCCCACCAAAGATGATATCTGGTAGTCCCCACGGTGAAAGTGTATGGCTAGAAAGCCAAAACTGACTACTGATCGGTTTAAGTAAGATAAAATCTAATGTACCTTGTTGAACGTGGTTAACGATGCTGTTGAGGTTAGGAGCTAAGAATGTACTAGAAAAACCTTGCAACATGGTAAATATCGCAAGGACAATTAGTGCTTCTTCCCACGCCCATCCTTGGAATGTGTAACCAGTTCGGTAGAAAAGAAATAGACTAAATAAACTACCTGCAAGATTACCGAGGCTTGTGAGCGTTGCTAAGACGAAGTTAACTCGATACTCCAATTCAGCAGCGATCGCTGCACCCCACAATAGCTGTAATACTTCAAAATAGCGTTTTAACACAAATCAAGTTATTATCAGTGAACGAAACTTTACTAGACACTAGTGATTGCGGTATATATCAATTCAAGGGTGAATTGCAAATTGGGAAAGTGAGAGGCGATCGTATCTTTATCAGCGATATTGTTTCTACTAGTATGCATCATCAATGAGTTGAAAAACAGTATAAATTATACTAGCGATGCTTCCTGCAACTTCGCTTTGGTTCTCACCAGCACTACTCGATTAAATACCAACTAAAAGTGCAATTATGCACCCATTCCCGAATACTGTTTTAATCCTCTTCGCCACAGCCAGCGATTGACAACAAAAAATAACGCAATCCAACCCAGCATCACTAAAAATCCTTGCAACAAATTCACAGGCAAACCAATTAATAGCGATGCAGGGAAGTCGATTAAATAAGGAAATGGCGTCCATAGTAAGACATTGCGGATATTTTCGGGGAACATCTCTAAAGGGGCAATTAAACCCGAAAAGAACAAATAAAATAAAAACCAAAAGTTTTCAATTGCATTAGCTCTTTCTGTCCAAAAGGCAAATAAAGCAAACGTGTATTGAATAAGAAAACGCAGGATAAATGCCAGAATTACTGTAATGATAAATAAGAAAATGTTACTTAGACTTGGTATCCACAAAGCTTGTGGATAAAGAAAGAAAAATAATCCTACTAAAACTAAAGCAAATGGCAAACGTGCTAACCTTTCAGAAAGGTGCGAGGCAACATGATGCCAAACCGGATCCATTGGTTGTAATAATCTAGGGGAAAGTTTTCCTTCGACGACTTCTTTTTCAAACTCATAAATTACCCAAACAACTGTGAATTGTCGAACAACAAAAACGGTGAGAAAGTAACGCGCAAAATCTTCTGGACTTAAGCCAAATTCTCCGCTTTGAGCCGCTTGTGTCCATACCCCCATTAAAATAAGTGGTAAGCTACCAGACAAAGCCCATAAAAATAGCTCGGCACGGTATTCGAGCATATATGCGTAGTAGCTGGTAAGCAAAACTCTAGCTTTTTTAATAATTGAATTCATCACACACCACCAGCGCTAAAGACACGACCGATCACTTCTTCGACGGGTGGATCGGTGACAGTTAAGTCGATAACTTCTAACTCTGCCAAAATTTGAGCGACGGTGCGGGTTAAGGCTTCGCGTTGCACTAGAAAACGTGCTGATTGTCCTTCGACAGACTTAATTTCACCGTAGTGCATCAGCTTTCCTTCGGGTAAAGGCTGCGCGAGTTCTACTTGTACTTCGCGATAAGGTGCAAATCTATCAATTAACCCTGTTAAACTGCCATCGTAAATCAATTGTCCTTGGTGGATAACAAGGACGCGATCGCATAATGCACTAATATCCGCCATGTAGTGACTCGTTAATAAAATCGTCGCACCGTATCTTTGGTTGTATTCGCGTAAAAATTCCCGCACTCCAACTTGGGCGTTAACATCGAGTCCTAGCGTTGGTTCGTCTAAAAATAGTACTTTGGGTTGATGCAGTAATGCTGCCATCAGTTCAGCTTTCATGCGTTCCCCCAGTGACAGTTTGCGCACTGGTTGGTTTAACTTACCTTGCAGTGACAGCATTTCTGTAAGTTCGCCGACGCGCTGACGGTATTCTTTGTCTGAAAGGTTATAGATTGCTGCGTTGATCTTTAAGGTGTCTAATGCAGGTAAATCCCAAATTAGCTGCTGCTTTTGTCCCATGACGAGCGTGATTTGCTTTAAAAACCCAGGCTTGCGTTGAAAGGGAATGTATCCTGCAACTCGCACGCGCCCCGCAGAAGGGTGAATTAAACCTGTCAGCATTTTAAGCGTAGTCGTTTTACCTGCACCATTTGCCCCTAAAAAGCCCACTACTTCGCCTGGTTCAATTTCAAAGGAGACTTGTTTGACGGCTTCTACCATGCGATAGGTGCGGCGAAAAAAATGTTGTATGGTTCCTTTTAATCCAGGTTCTTTGACAGCGACAGGATAGACTTTACTTAAACTTTCAGCCGAAATGATGGGCATATAATTTAGGAGCGAGGAGTGAGGGGTTAGCGCGATCAATGACTAGTGGCTAGTGAACTTGTGGGTTGGCATCTTGCCTGCATTTAGCGCTTAGATTAGAGGCTAGTAAATGAAATTAGAGAAATTGCAAACTTATGAATAAATTGCTCTCCATGAACAATAGTAATCAAAATTTGAATCAGAATGCCGAGTGACGCTTACAGCTGGATTGAACAATCGCTTGCAACTATCCACAAAGCCGATTGGTATCGTACTGTGCAGGCGATCCAAGGACGTTCGGGGGCTACTGTAGAAATCGACGGGCGATCGCTTATTAACTTCGCGAGTAACGATTACCTTGGATTAGCCAGCGACGATCGCTTAATTCAAGCGGCAATGAGTGCGACACAACAATATGGTACAGGCACTACAGGGTCGCGGTTACTCAGCGGACATCGCCAATTACACCGCGAATTAGAAAGCGCGATCGCACGGCTTAAACAAACGGAAGATGCTCTTGTCTTTAGTTCCGGCTATCTGGCAAATATTGGTACAATCTCGGCAATTGTCGGGAAACGCGATTTGATTTTAGCGGATCAATACAATCACTCATCGTTAAAAAGCGGAGCAATTCTCAGTGGTGCAACAGTAATTGAATATTCGCATTGCGATCTGGTGTCGCTGCAAACGCATCTTCAACAACGCGATCGCTATCGTCGTTGTCTCATTGTGACTGATAGCGTTTTTAGTATGGATGGCGATTTGTGTCCTCTACCAGAACTACTCGACTTAGCTGAACAACACAACTGTATGCTATTAATCGATGAAGCGCATGCGACTGGAGTACTAGGAAACGGTGCTGGATGTGTCGAACACTTTGGCTGTACGCAACGTCAGCTAATTCAAGTTGGTACGCTCAGTAAAGCGTTAGGAAGTCTAGGCGGTTATGTTGCTGGAAGCAAAATATTGATTGATTTCTTGCGCAATCGCGCCCCTAGTTGGATATATACTACTGCACTTTCACCTGCAAACGCAGCAGCAGCTTTAGCCGCAATTCACATTGTTCAGCAAGAACCCGAACGACGTCAACAGCTATGGCGTAACATTGATAACTTGAAGTTACTCCTACATCAACAGTTACCACACTTACAATTACTCCCGTCTGAATCTGCAATTCTTTGCTTATTATTACCCAGTCCTGCGAGTGCTTTGACTGCAGCTAATTCTTTGCAAGATGCTGGGGTTTTTGCGCCAGCAATTCGCCCACCTACAGTACCCACAAGCCGGATTCGAATTTCACTGATGGCGACGCATACGTTCGCTCACATCCAGCAACTTGTAGATAGTTTGAGCGCTATTGAAATAGTTTCACCTAAATCTGCTCGCGGCGATCGACAATGATGACCTGAGGATCGTCACTCGTAACAGTTTCGCTAGTTGGTTGAGGGTATTCTGTGCTGCGAGGTACCTCAGTTGTTGCATCATGTTCGGGATTTTGCATATCAGTAGCAGTTGGAACATCGTAGACGCCGTACTCTTGAATACCTCGATTCATTAAAATGGTTTCGGCGTTGATGATGTCTTTTGTCGTACCATCAACGATGACCAAATAACCCCCACTCGCTACTCGTTCGTTATAAATTCTGGCTCTTTCTTCTGGAACACCTAAACCAAGCAATGCACCAAATAAACCACCAGTTACAACTCCAACCGCACCTCCGGCGATCGCACTCGTTAACGCTGAAGCAACTTCTCCAGCAAATAGTACTGGACCTACACCAGGAACGACAAGACTACCCAAACCAACAAGTAAGCCTGTGATTCCTCCTAGGATACCACCTGTTAGTGCTCCGGCTGTTGCGCCTTCACCAGCTTTGTTCTCAAAAACTTCGTTCACATCAATTCCGGCGATTTCGTCTTGAGTTGCTTCGTCGCGGGCAATGAGCGAAACTTTATCCATAGAGAAACCGCGATCGCGCAAATCATTGATTGCTTTTTCTGCATCTAAATAACTAGAAAATACACCAATTGCGCGTTTTTTTATATCATTGACCATGTTTTATCGCCTTACTTATATTTTCAATTTATATGATGTAACAATAAGATTTCTATCAAATTAACACCTTAAAAATCCTCAATCTTAAGAGATAAATTAGGAATAAAGAAGTTTACAAAAATTATTCTGTTTGTTTTGTCTTGAATATGCAAAGTTTTTTGTGTGGATTGCGAAAAAACGCAAACTGAAAATTGATATTGCATGAGAGTATTTTAATTTAGATGATTATTTCAAAACAAAATATATGCAAGTTAAAAAAGTATTTTATTTGCCGCCTCAAAACGCATGAAAGTAGCTAAAACAAGAATTAAGAAAACTAAAGCTTGCTGACTAAGTGCATGAGTTGTTGAAGAAAAGAGCGACCTGCAACGGAAATCGCGACTTATGAGTTCGGTTCTACGACTGCCTTTGACGATCAAATCCCGATATCTTATGTATTGAGATTGAGATGCAAGCACTGCAAGCAATGGCGAGTTGAAGGGGTGAGTACTGGTGCACAGATGGATAATCCCAACACTGAGTGAAATACTAGCAAGCAACGATGCAAAACACGATGGCTATAGTAGCAATTCCTGTGTAGTGTCAGCAAGTAGCGAAGAGTCTGCTGTGGCAAATAAGTCTGCAAAAGCAGCGCAGCAATGGCGGGTAGCGATCGCTGCATTAGAGAACCTATTACGACAAACACTTCTTCAAGACACAGTTGATACGAATTGCAACTCAGCGCCTCAAGGAGTTGTATTGGCAAGTTTTGCACCAGCGATCGCCAATCCTCAACTGATGAGCAAGCTACGTGCTTGGACTTTTACCAAAGATTCTTGGCAGCATCAACTACTGCCAGCAGATGCGAATCGCGTTGCAGCACAAGAAATGCTACAATTAGCTGCCGAATCAGGAGTTGTATTCCCATTACTTCCTGGAGATCCGCTAGCACAAGAACAGTTTTGTTTGGTATTAACTGCACAGTTTAGCTTGGTAATGGTTTTAGCCGAAAACGGCAGTGTACCAGTATTTTTATTTTCGTTTGAACCAGAAGTCGTTGAACAAGCTTGGTATGCGCTGCGAGCACGAGCCGCGCTGACAACTTCTGAGTCAGTAGTACATCTTGATAAATTAGTTCAACAATATTATCCCATTGCGCCAAATTACCAGACGGTGATGCACTTTAGTCGCTTGCTGTTGCGGTATATGCCTGAAGTACCACCGGAAGCAGTTCGCGATGGTGGTGCAACTCGAAATTATAACTCAGAACTTAATTTCTCTGCGCCGCGGTCTGATGTGGAATTACTTCAAGCATTTGCGCACGAAGTGCGGACACCGTTGACAACGATTCGGACATTAACTCGCTTGCTTCTCAAACGCCGCGATCTGGCAACTGATGCGATCAAACGATTAGAAATTATCGACCACGAGTGTACCGAGCAAATTGACCGCATGGAACTTTTATTTCGTGCGGCAGAACTAGAAAAGTGTACTACTAAGCAGCCAGGGACTTATTTAACGGCAATGTCTCTAACGCAGGTATTACAGCAGAGTATTCCGCGTTGGCAAAAACAAGCGAGTCGGCGTAACTTGACGTTGGATGTTGTTTTACCGCAGCAACAGCTACCAACTGTCGTTAGCGATCCGAAAATGCTCGATCGAGTATTGACAGGATTAATTGAAAACTTTACACGCAGCTTACCCCCAGGAAGCCATATACAAGTGCAAGTTATTCCGGCAGGAGATCAGTTAAAGTTGCAATTGTTGCCGAAGTCTCAGCTAAGTGACAAAGACAGACAACAATCTACAGTTCCACCAATTCGCAAGTCGCTTGGTCAGTTACTCACGTTTCAACCTGAAACAGGCACTATCAGCTTAAATATGACAGCGACCAAGCAGCTATTTCAAGCAATTGGCGGTAAACTCATCGTGCGCCAACGCCCAGACGAAGGCGAAGTCTTGACGATTTTCTTACCGTTAGACGTTAAGCAAACCGAATATTGCAGTTAGACTCAGCAAAACGACAACTCACTCAAAGGTGAAGCGTGGGAACGCAAAGTATTGCAAAACTTTCTTGTTGATGGACGACTCAAAGAAATTCCGGCGAGTCGAAAAAAGCGCGTTGTGATTTTTAAGTGGTTAGCAAGCCAATTTAAAACAAGAGTCAAGTATCCCGAAATCAAAGTTAATACAATCCTCAAGCGCTTCCACGAAGACTGTGCCACATTACGTCGCGAACTGATCGGCTATCAATTCATGCAACGCGAGAATAGTATCTACTGGCGCGTACCTAATGAAGAAGTAGAGAGTGGTTAGTCGTTAGTAACTAGCTTTGAGTTAACGCTCATTTATCATTAATTTATTCTCCTCTGCACCCCTGCACCTCTGCTTCCTCTGCCTCCTCTACTCCTTCAACTCCCTAACCTCTCAGCAGGATCTACAGGTAAAAGCACATTAAAAGTCGAACCTTCTCCTAAGCGGCTTTTGACTGAAATCGAGCCACCACAGCGTAAGAGAAGTTGCTGCACAATTGTTAAACCAAGCCCAGCACCACTACCCTCCTCACCAGCAGCGGGACGAACGCGGTAGAACCGATCGAAGATCTTAGGAATTTCACTTGGTGCAATGCCAATACCTGTGTCGCGAAATTCGAGTTGGACAAAATCACCTTGAAGACGCGATCGCACCCAAACTTGACCGTTAGTAGGAGTAAACTTGATGCTGTTGTGCAATAAATTAATTACAATTTGTTTGAGCCAAGCACTCACACAAGAAACAGGGGGTAAATCCTCCGGTACAGTGTAAGCCAGCATGATGCCTTTTTCAGTTGCCAGAGGCTGATATGTACTGACAACACCAGGGACAATTTCACTTAAGCGTACTGATTCTAAAGGTGTTTGCACCGCACGTTCTAGCTGGATTAAGTCTAATAAACCATTAATCAACGAGTTTTGGCGATCGCATTCGGTACTAAGTACTTGCAAATACCTTTGTTTTTGTGCAGGTTTGAGTTGTGGAGAATTGAGTAAACTGAGTGCCATCTTCATATGTGCTAATGGTGTCCGCAGTTCTTGACATAGCTCACTCACAAACTCATCTTTCAAAGAAAAACTAGTTTGCTTTTTCGCACGAGTGGCTCTACTAAGTAAGCGATCGCGGCGGAGTTTAGTGCGACTGCGAATTTGTTCTTGGTGATGAATTTGTCTGGTTAAGATTTGATTTAACAATAGCGGCTCAGGAATCGCTGGCACTTCATCAAAATTAGCTGTCAACCCTGCTGATGTTGATTGGCTCGCGCTATTGAGACTGTTAAGTACTGGTTGAATCACGCGTCCTTCAAACGAGTAAAACGCAACTAACGGTGGTTTTTTACGGATTGTCGTTGAGGATGCACTTTCTCTGAGTTTCTGTTGTCGCTGCTTTGGTCCTAGGCGGTATGCCAGAATCAGACCACAAAAATGACTAGAGGCGATCGCCAAAAAGTATTCCCGACGCGACTGATGATTCAGTTTAAGTGGGGTGGTTACGTGAGGAAAGTTCAGTTTGTCGGCATTGTCGCCGCCTTGGGGAACAATAACGTAGGTAGTATGCGGCGGCTGTACTTGGTTGTGGTAACGCTGAATTTCTGCGTGCCAAATTTCCCCTGGCGGTAGCTTGAGCCACAGTGTTGCTAAAATTTGATTTTCAATCAGGACATCAATTGTTGCTCTAACTAGGGAAAGCAAAGTGACAGGGCTGACGGCTAAAAGTTGCGGGGGCGGTTCGACATTCAGAATAGATTTATAAAGCGAATCCATAGTGAGTAATATTGTTTTGCTTTAAAGTTGCTACCTGAGGGAAGCTTCTTGTGCAGAGGAAGCAGGGGTGCAGAGGAAGCACAGGAGAATAAATTAATGATAAATGAGCGTTAACTCAAAACTCACCGCTCAAAACTAGTCACTAACTACTATCCACTAACCACTCGTCAGTAGCTAATAGCCGCCACTCACTTGCATCTTTTGGGCGTTGTGTCTTTCTTGTAAAGCAAATCTTGCTTGTTCGCGATCGTCAAAGTGAATTTTTTCTGTTCCTAAAATTTGGTAATCTTCGTGTCCTTTACCTGCAATGAGCACGCCATCTCCTGGTTCGGCTTCGAGAATTGCGGTACGAATGGCACTCGCGCGATCGCAGATAACCTTGGGCTGCACTGTTTCAGGAATTCCGGCTAAAATATCCTGCAAAATGCGTTCGGGGTCTTCGGTACGCGGGTTATCTGACGTAACAACCGCGATATCTGCTAGTTGCGCGGCAATTGCTCCCATTTTTGGACGCTTTGTGCGATCGCGATCGCCACCACAACCAAACACGCAGATCATCTTACCTGGAATAAACGGGCGCGAGGCTTTGAGTAAATTTTCTAAACTATCGGGGGTGTGCGCGTAATCGACAATCACGCTAATGTCTTGCTCTGGAGCGATTTGCACGCGTTCCATCCGCCCTGGAACTTCTGTAAATTTTGGTAGAGCTTGGGCAATTAATTCTAAATCTACACCCAGATGTAATGCTGCAGCGACAGCTGCCAACATATTTGAAAGGTTGTACTCGCCAACTAAAGGCGAATGAAACGCAATATCTCCTTTAGGTGTATGTAACGTTCCACTCACGCCCGTCGGTTCGTAGTGAAGATCGCTCGTCCAAAAATCCGCTTCTGCATTGTGGATGCTATAGCGCCATAGTTGCGGTCTTGGGATTTGCGCAATGAGCCTTTGTCCGTAAGGATCGTCAGCATTAATCACTGCACGTCCTTGAAGATAGTCGGGACTAAATAACAGTGCTTTTGCCGCAAAATAATCTTCCATATCCTTGTGGAAATCGAGGTGGTCTTGCGTTAAATTTGTGAACACCCCAACTTCAAACGGACAGCCCATGACTCGCCCTTGGGCTAAAGCATGGGAACTCACTTCCATGACACCCCACTGACAACCAGCGTCACGGGCTGCGGCTAATTGTTGTTGAAGTTCAACGGCGAAGGGCGTAGTATGCGTTGCCGTTTGCTCGTAACCTTGCCATCGCGTGTAGAGAGTCCCCATCAATGCGGTAGGAAATTGTGCTTGCACGAGAAAAAATTCAATGAGGTGCGTTGTTGTTGTTTTGCCATTTGTACCCGTCACCCCCACAAGTTTTAGCTGTTTTGCAGGATAGCCATAAAAAGCCGCAGCACAAGAGGCGCACGCTTCTACCATATCAGTTGCCACAATGACGCAAGCATCGTTTGTCGCAGGCTGTTTTTTGGCCGCATCGCTGGAAATTAAAGCGGCGATCGCTCCTGATGCGATCGCACTTTGCCAAAATTCGCCACCATCGACTCGCGTTCCTGGCATTCCAATAAATAGATCTCCCGCTTGGCAAGCATGAGAGTTTGTTTTTAACCCTATTACTTCCATATCGATTGCAGGGTGTTGGGGAATTTCGACAACACTTGCAATATTTGTTAATAAATCCCGCAATTTCATGGCATCAACTCCTCACAACAAAAACTCCAAAGACCCCAAAAAACCTTAGGAAACCTCTTGTGACTTCTAACCTCTGCTACAAACACGCATCCTTTAGTGTGAATCACGAGTTTTGAGATATTTCTGTAGCAATTGCTCCAACTGTGCCACGCTAGCGCGGGGAGAAGGGCGAGGAATTTGTGCTTCTTTCCCATTGTTGTCGTAGCAAAGGACTGGAACTTCGTACTGATATGCTTGCAACCAATCGGTACGAGTTGTAATGTCGCGTACTTCCAAATCAAAGCTGAATGAGTGAATTTGTGCCAATTTTTCCTCCAATCCCTCACACAAATGGCAACCAGGCTTACTGTATAAGATTAATCGCATTTTAAAGAAACTACTTCATAAAAAACAAAGGCTTGATATAAAAAAAATGAAAAGGCTTTCACCCATGCCATCTTTAGATATTCTGGATGTAGGAGAAATAACTAAAGAATTGACATGAGCCTGTCGACCGAATCTTCTCATAGCCAAATTGACAATTTTGATTTAGAACAACTTAACCAAAGATTTGATACTGCTCATCCGAGAGAGATTTTAGCTTGGTGCGTTGAGCATATTGTAAAGGGACTAGTGCAAACAAGTGCCTTTAATGTTGATGATATGGTTATCACTGATATCTTATATCGCGACCTCAAGCACGCAATTCCAATTATTTTTCTCGACACGTTACATCACTTTCCACAAACACTAGAATTGGTTGCCAAAGCGAAAGAAACTTACAATCTTGACCTGCGCATCTACAAAACTCCTGACGCAGACTCGCGTGCAGCGTTTGCCGCTAAATATGGCGAAGCTTTGTGGAATAAGGATATCGAAAAATTCCACTACGTCACAAAAATTGAACCTTTGCAGCGTGGTTTGGACGAACTGAACACCGTTGCTTGGATTACGGGGCGACGTCGCGACCAAGCGATGACGCGTGCCAATATGCCAGTATTTGAATTAGATGCCCAACAGCGTCTTAAGGTGAATCCTTTAGCAAGTTGGACGCGGAAAGATTCCTGGAACTATGTCTTCCAACACAATGTCATTTATAACCCACTCCACGACCAAGGTTATCCGAGTATCGGCGACGAACCTATCACTACCCCCGTTGCTGAAGGCGAAGACGAACGTGCAGGGCGCTGGCGCGGTACAGGTAAAACTGAATGCGGAATTCATATCTAATGAGAGGTGCTCCAGGTGCAGAGGAGAATAAGTAATGACAAACGAGCGTTAACTCAAAACTAGCTACTAACCACTAACAACTAACTACTAGCCACTCATGCTCAAAATCCTCCACTTATCCGATATACATATGGGAAGTAGCTTCTCCCACGGACGTATTGACCCGCAAACGGGAACTAATACACGTTTGGAAGATTTTGTCAAGACGCTTTCACGGTGTATCGACCGCGCGATCGCAGAACCAGTTGACTTGGTTGTTTTTGGGGGCGATGCGTTTCCAGATGCAACACCACCACCGTTTGTTCAAGAAAAATTTGCGAGTCAGTTTCGCCGATTGGTTGATGCGCAAATCCCCACAGTTTTGTTAGTTGGCAATCACGACCAGCATTCGCAAGGACAAGGGGGAGCGAGTTTGTGTATTTATCGGACTTTGGGCGTGCCAGGATTTATCGTCGGCGATCGCCTGATGACACACTACATCCAAACGCGCAATGGTCCAATTCAAGTCATCTCGTTACCTTGGCTAACCCGTTCCACGCTGCTGACACGCCCCGAAACCGAAGGATTATCTTTAGCTGAAGTCAATCAGCTACTTATTGAACGCTTGCGTGTCGCCCTCGAAGGCGAAATCCGCAGCCTTAACCCAGAAGTACCAACGGTATTATTAGGGCATCTCATGGTTGATAATGCGTCTTACGGTGCTGAACGCTTTTTAGCGGTTGGTAAAGGCTTCACCGTGCCATTATCCTTACTGGCGCGCCCTTGTTTTGACTATGTTGCTTTAGGACATGTCCATCGCCACCAGAACCTCAATAAATCGAACGATCCGCCGATTGTTTATCCAGGTAGTATCGAACGCGTAGATTTTAGCGAAGAAAAAGAAGATAAAGGCTATGTGCTCGTCGAAATCGAACGCGGTAAAGTTCGGTGGGAATTTTGTCCTTTACCCGTGCGGAAATTCTGCACAATTGATGTTGATGTCTCAAATGCTGCCGATCCGCAAGCGAAAATATTAAAGGCGATCGCCCAAAAAAATATTCATGACGCTGTTGTACGTCTTATCTATAAGCTGCGTTCTGAGCAACTCGACCAAATTGATACCGCATTATTGCATCAAACATTAAGTCCAGCACATACATACACAATTCAACCCGAATTAGTTAGCCAACTCGCAAGACCCCGCGTACCCGAACTAGGAACAAGTAACGCGATCGACCCCATAGAAGCCTTAAAAACTTATTTAAATAATCGAGAAGACCTCAAAGATATCTCAGCTCCAATGTTAGAAGCTGCACATAAGTTATTAGCGGGCGATACAGAAGAATGGTTCAACATAGAGCCACGTAGTGCAGACAATGCGGATGCTAGTAACCCAGAAGCTACGAACAATACAGACCGTCAACTGCGCTTACTTTAAAGAAGAACTAATAGGTTACTATCTACACGCTCAGCTACAACCGCAGTCAAAATTTTATATCTTCAAAACTAAAAAGCGAGTGGTTGAGCAATTATTTCTCGATCAGGGCTAGTAATTGAAACTCAGCGTTGCTTCAAAAAAGAATTATTAGCACTGAATAATTGGCGACCGACTACTCATTTTTTTCTGGCAAAAGCGAAGTGCTATATGCTTTTTCTACTCTCTTTAAAAGTAGATAGCTGGGTAGAGTGTAACTCCTAATACTGTTATTTAATTAGGTAATTCTTAAGCTGCTCAACAGTAAAGCCTGATTTTTCAGCATAATTACGGATGTGCTAGGAATTTATGGCTTTTATAAGTAAATAAGATGCGAGAATTTACAGACAAAGCTGTACGCATCATCGCCAATAACACTCAACTTTATTGGTTTTAAGCTTGCTATATTGTAATGACAGTAATGACAAGCGATCGCCTAATTTCAATAAAAACTAGGAAATTTGACTTAATAATACAAAATATGTACCTAAAAACTACTGATACTTAACCAGAAAAATCTATTTGAGCGAGCAATGCTTCAAACAAGAAAGTAATAATAAAAATAGCCACTAGCTAGTTTTGTCTCGATGTCAACATTTTTTATGGAATAACTGTAATGAAATATGTTGCTTTTACCAAGTATAATTTATTACTAAACCTATTGAATCTATGAGGGTGCTGAAACCAAACCTATTACTGAAAATACCTAGTAGTAAAGCACGCGAGTCGGGTGGAGTTACATTACATCGATTGCTTGTTGTACCTTTTATACTACAAATTTTTACAGTTGTAGGACTCGTTGGATATTTCTCGCTGCGTAACGGGCAACAGGCAGTTAACTATCTAGCATATCAGTTGATGGATAAAGTCAATCGACTGGTGACACAGCATTTAGATAGTTATCTATCGACACCGCAAAAAATTAATCAGCTGAATATTGATGCCATTCAGCTAGGAATATTAGACGTATACGACTTTGAAAAAGCAGGACATTATTTTTGGAAACAGATGCAAGTGTATGATGTCAGCTACATTGGTTATGCACTTGCTACAGGCGAACTCGTTGCATCTGGGCGCTATTTAGATGGTAAAGGTGTAACGATTGATGAACTTTCTTCACGTACTCAAGGTAAAGCATACACTTATGCAACTGACGCTCAAGGAGACCGCACGCGAGTTTTAAGAATTTATGATAATTATCAACCATTAATAGAATCTTGGTATACATCAGCAGTAAAAGCCCGAAAACCTCTATGGAGTCCAGTATATACTTGGAACGATCCTGCAGGTCACTTGTTGATTACAGCAAGTCATCCTATTTACGATCGGGCGGGGAGACTCATTGGCGTACTTGGTGTAGATTTTCTTTTGACTAAAATTAGTCATTTCTTGCGCAGTTTAGATATTCATCCTTCAGCTAAAATTTTTATTATTGAGCAGAGCGGAGATTTAATCGCTAGTTCTAGCGCAGAAAAACCTTTGACACTTCATCAAGGTAAAGCCCAAAGACTGCAAGTTTTACAAAGTCAAGATCCATTAATTCAAGCGACTGCAGGATATTTAAATAAAGAATTTAGTAGCCTTGGGGCAATAAGTATTAGTCAAGAACTAAGTTTTCAGCATAATAATGAACGTCATTTTATCCACGTAACACCATGGAAAGACAACCTTGGACTTGACTGGTTAGTAGTAGTTGTTGTCCCTGAGTCTGCCTTCATGGCACAAATTAATGAAAATACAAAAATAACAATTATTTTCTGTTTGTTGGCAATGCTATTCGCGACACTTTTAGGAACGTTGACCTCGCGATGGATTACCCAACCAATTCGAGAACTCAGTGCTGCTAGTAAAGCGATCGCTTATGGTGATTTAGACCAAAAAGTTGAGGTTAAAGGAGTCAGAGAACTGGATGTTTTATCGCAGTCATTTAATCGCATGGCATCACAACTCAAAGAATCCTTTGAACAGCTAGAAACAAGAGTAGAAAAACGCACAGCACAACTCAACGAGGCTAAACAAGCCGCTGAAGCCGCGAATCGTGCTAAAAGTGAATTTCTCGCAAACATGAGTCATGAATTGCGTACTCCTCTCAATGCAGTTCTTGGCTTTACAACACTCATGAATCAAGATGTCTCGCTCACTGCTGAACAAAGAGAAAATTTAAAAATTATTAATCGCAGTGGCGAACACCTGCTGACATTAATTAATGATGTTCTTGACATGGCAAAAATTGAGGCAGGTCGGATTACATTAAATAAGAAAAACTTTGATTTATATAGCCTCTTAAACACGATCGAAGAAATGTTTTCCTGCAAAGCTCAGTTAAAAGGCTTGCAGCTACAAATTGAGCGTACCGCAGAAGTCCCCCAATATATAAAGTCAGACGAAATAAAATTACGCCAAATTCTGATTAATCTTGTTGGCAACGCGATTAAATTTACGCAAGAAGGTTGTATATTTCTACGCGTAACAACTATAGACAATCAAGACAAAACGCCAAAAAATACTCCCAAAATAACACTGCATTTTGAAGTAGAAGATACGGGAATAGGAATTGCAGCGCATGAAATTGACATGCTATTTAAACCTTTTGTGCAAACAGAAACAGGACGAAAATCCGAACAAGGAACAGGGTTAGGTTTAGCGATTACGCACAAATTTGTGCAACTGATGGAAGGAACAATTACGCTCAGTAGCGAGTTAGGAAAAGGCACCATTTTTCAGTTCGATATTCCCGTTGAACTCGCCGAAGCGACATCACAGGAAACTGAGACTCAGCGCGTTGTTGGTTTAGAACCAGGACAACCAAAGTATCGGATTTTAGTCGTTGACGATCACTTAGCGATGCGTCGCATTCTAAAACAAACGCTAACCAATGTAGGATTTGAGGTACGCGAAGCTGAAAATGGTCAAGAAGCGATCGCGCTGTGGAATCTCTGGGAACCGCACTTCATCTTAATGGATATGCGAATGCCAGTTGTCAGCGGCTATGAAGCAACCCAGTATATTAAATCTCAGCCAAAAGGGCAATCAACTATTATTGTTGCTTTCACTGCTAGTGCATTTGAGCAAGAACAAGCAACTGTCTTAGCAACAGGTTGCGATGATTTTATCCGCAAGCCTTTTCGCGAAGAAGTCATTTGGGAAAAGCTCAAGCAACATCTTGGTGTTCGTTATATATATGAAAATCCGCATGCAATTCGCGAAACGCTGCAGGGTACAACCCCAGGTTACGCGCTCAATGCTGATAACCTCAACGTTATGCCGACTGAGTGGATTGCGCAACTACACGAGGCAGCAGCGAAACTAGACGCTGAAACCATAGCACAACTTATTACGGAGATTCCTACAGATTATGCTTTCCTAGCCCAAGCATTGCAACAAAAAGTAAACAACTTTGACTTCGATCAAATCATCGACCTAGCTCAGCCATCTTCGTTATGAATAGCTCTTCACTTGATACATCACGCACAATTTTAATCGTTGACGATGTTCCAGAAAACCTGCGCGTCCTGTCCAAAACTTTATTAGGACAAGGCTATCAAGTTCGCTGTGCGAAGAATGGTGCGATGGCATTGATGGGAGCTAATACCGCGCCGCCTGATGTGATTCTACTCGATATCAAAATGCCCGATCTCGATGGCTACGAAGTTTGTCGTCGCCTGAAAGCTTCGCCCACAACGCGCGATATTCCAGTAATTTTCTTGAGTGCTTCGGATGATGTACTTGATAAAGTCAAAGCTTTTGCCGTCGGCGGAGTAGATTACATTACGAAACCATTTGAAATTGCCGAAGTTATAGCCCGCGTTCAAAGTCAGATTGCGCTGCAAAGTGCCAAAGCAGAAATTTCTCAACTTAATGCTCAACTCGAACAACGCATTCAACAGCGCACGATACAACTGCAAGCAGCTAACCAACAACTGCAACGCGAAATTGGAGAACGCAAACTTGCAGAAAAACGCTTACAAGAAAGTGAAGAACGACTCGAAAGTATTTTAAATTCTCTAGAAGAAGTTGTGTGGTCGGTTTGTCCTAAAACCCGCAGAATATTTTATCTCAATTCGGCTGTACAAAAAGTTTATGGTCGTCCTGTTGCTGAATTTTTTGAGAATCCCAACTTGTGGTTAGAAGCTGTCCATCCAGAAGATCGCCGTAAAGTAGAGCGATCGCATCAAATGCTCCTCGAACAAGGTAGTGCTGAATTAGAATATCGCCTTTTACAACCTGATGGCACGCTACGGTGGGTGAGCACTCGTAGCCGCGTTATCTACGAAAATGGTGTTGCCGTTCGTCTCGATGGCATTGTTTACGACATTACACGCCGCAAGCAAGCCGAAGAACAACTAGTTTATGATGCCTTGCACGATGCGTTAACAGGTTTACCCAATCGCAATCTATTTATGGAACGCTTAGAAAGCGCATTACACCGCGCTAAGCGCAACGCTCATTATTTGTTTGCGGTACTGTTTATCGACTTAGATCGCTTTAAGGTAGTTAATGACAGCCTGGGTCATACTTTGGGCGATCGATTGTTATGCGCGATCGCTACTCTTCTGCAACAATGCTTGCGCTCTACGGATACAATCGCTCGATTTGGTGGTGATGAATTTACCATTCTCCTCGATGACATCAAAGATATTACTGATGCTATCCGGATTGCTGAGCGACTTCAAGCACAACTGACGGCACCTTTTCAACTCGAAAACCACACAATATTTTCGAGTGCGAGTATTGGCATTGCCCTCTCGTCGCCAGCTTATCGCGAAGCACAAGATCTACTCCGCGATGCAGATATTGCCATGTATCAAGCTAAAGAACAAGGTAAAGCAAGATACGCCATCTTTGACCAAGAGATGTATCAAAAAAACCTAAAGCTTTTACGACTAGAAAGCGATCTGCGACAAGCTTTAGAACGCCAAGAATTTTGTCTCCACTACCAACCAATCATCTCATTAACGACAGGTAAACTAACAGGCTTTGAAGCGTTAATCCGATGGCGACATCCTCAACGCGGGCTAATTTCCCCCACCAACTTTATTTCTGTCGCTGAAGATATCGGCTTGATTGTGACTATCGGCGAATGGGTACTACAAGAAGCTTGTCGTCAGTTGCAAGTTTGGCAAGCACAATTTCCACATCTAATGCCACTCAAATTAAGTGTCAATATCGCTGGACAACAAATTAGAGAACCAAATTTTATTCACCAAATTGACCGAATTTTAGCTGAAACTGGATTGGATGGCAGTTATTTACAATTAGAAATTACGGAAAGTACACTCATTGAGTATGCACAAGAAACTGTTAGGACTTTATTAGAGATTAGATCGCGACAAATTCAGTTAAGTATTGATGATTTTGGGCAAGGTTACTCGTCTTTAAGCTATTTACATCGTTTTCCAATAAATAGCTTGAAAATAGACCGCTCTTTTGTGAGTGGCATGCATTCTAACGGTGAAAACTATGAAATTGTGCGCACAATTACTACGCTTGCGCATATACTAGGGATGAGCGTCGTTGCAGAAGGCGTAGAAACACCTGAGCAGTTTGCAATCTTAAGAACCTTAGGGTGTGAGTTTGGTCAAGGATATCTTTTCGCGCGATCTTTGAATTGCGCCTCTGCTACAGCTTTAATGGCGAGCGATCCTCAATGGCTAGAGTTGACTGAGCTAAATCAACCTTTATAGATAGATAGTTATATATTACACTTGCAACGCCATCTGATTCGATTTGTGGAAGTTATTTTTTTATGAACTGCTCTAGTTCACATAAATTAAAAAATCTAAAATAATCGTATTTTTTTATTTTTAGAATGTTAAACTTGAGAATTATTCTCATCTTTTGATGAAGCGTATTTTAAAATATTCTTACCAAGATTAAAAACTTGTTTAATTAGAAATAAAGGTAAAATAATGACGATCCCTAGTATACTAATAAAAATCAGAAGGAATAGATAAAATATACGTTCAAAAGTATTATAGGGTTTGGCATTTTTTATAGATTGCTCTGATTCTTTCATTGCGAATATCTTGTTTTAAATAATTAGGCATATTTTTGCTAACAGGAACTATTAAAAAATAGTTGAAAAGTAAGGATTTAAATAGAGCGCCTCAATTAGCTGCGCTCAAATTCGATTCTAACAATAGGATATAAGAACTGAATAAAATTAAAAAACCACTCCAAAGAAAAAATTTTAAAGTAAAGCGACTAAGGGTTAAAATATTTGGCGAGTTGCTAGTCGTGTAACTGTGCTAAATCGTTCTAATCCAGAATTGTCTCCCTGTTCCCAGCATCTACCAAATCAGCGCTGGCAAATCTATTCCGAACAAACTGAACTCGCCCAGAAACTGGCTGAGGCTGCTCAACTATCGCCAATTGTAGGTCAAGTACTAGCTAATCGCGGCATAGAGACACTCGAACAAGCACAAACATTTCTAGACCCCGAATCACAAGTCCTTCCTTCTCCACTAGAAGAGTTTTCCGATTTGGCGTTGAGTGTGGAATTGTTACACGCAGCGATCGCGCATCAGCAAAAAATCGCAATTTGCGGTGACTACGACGCCGATGGAATGACAAGTACCGCGTTATTACTGCGATCGCTCCGCTGGTTGGGTGCAAACGTTGACTATGCAATTCCTAGCCGGATGCATGAGGGATATGGGATTAATCAGCGCATTGTTGAAGAATTCAAGCGCGAAGGCGTCGAGTTAATTCTCACGGTTGATAACGGGATTTCCGCTTATGATGCGATCGCCAAAGCTAGAGAACTCGACCTCAAAGTGATTGTCACCGATCATCACGACATCCCGCCACAACTACCCCCAGCGAACGCGATCCTCAATCCTAAACTGATTCCAGAATCTTCGCCGTATCGCGGACTTGCAGGCGTAGGAGTGGCATACATTCTGGCTGTCTCGCTGGCACAAAAATTAGGACAAATTGCCGGATTAGTCAAACCTCTGCTTGAGCTATTTACCCTCGGTACAATCGCAGATCTCGCCCCGTTAACCGGCGTTAATCGTCGTTGGGTAAAGCGTGGCTTGCGGTTACTACCGCAATCACAACTAGCAGGAGTGCAAGCTTTAATTCAAGTTGCAGGCGTGCAAAATAACACTCATAGCACCGTCAATGCCAAATCGCTTAAGCCTGATGATATCGGTTTTCGATTAGGTCCAAGAATTAATGCTGTAGGGCGCATCGCCGATCCGCAAATTGTTATTGATTTACTGACAACAGACGATAAGGGAATTGCACTAGAACGCGCGATGCAGTGCGAACAAATTAACCAGCATCGTCAACAATTGTGCGAACAAATCGAACGAGAAGCGATCGCCTACATTGAACACAACCAAATCAATTTACTAGAAGAACGCGTTTTAGTCGTTGTGCAAGCCGATTGGCATCATGGTGTCATCGGGATCGTTGCATCGCGCTTAGTCGAGCGCTACGGCGTTCCTGTGTTTATTGGAACTTACGAAGACGAACACAATATTCGCGGTTCTGCGAGAGGAATTCCCGAATTTCACGTTTTTGCTGCTTTAGAATTTTGTCAAAACTTATTAGGTAAATTTGGCGGACATAAAGCCGCTGGGGGTTTCTCGTTACCTGCAAAAAACTTAGCCGCACTGCGATCGCGGTTGCGGGAATTTGCCCATCAATGCTTGCAAGTCGAACACCTCAAACCATTGCTCAAAATTGATGCACAAGCGCATTTTAGTCAAATTGATCGTCAACTCTACAAGCAATTAGACGCGTTGCATCCTTGCGGTATTGATAATCCTTATCCACTATTTTGGACAGCTAATGTTGAAGTGGTCGAACAGCGAATTGTCGGTAAAGGACATATCAAACTGAAATTAGCACAAAATGAAGGGACGCAGCGGTTTGAGGTAAATGCGATCGCCTGGAGAAAGGCGCGCGATTATTTCCCGCTACCACCACGCATAGATATTGCCTACTGCTTGCGCGAAAATACCTGGAACGGTAACACTACAATTGAACTCGAATTAGTCGGCGTGCGCCTACCAACACAACCCGTTAAAACTGCATCACCTGCTTTAAAAGCGGAGTTTTATCACAATCAACGCCGTTATATCTGTGGCATATTTACAAGTAGTTCAACAGCTGAATTGCGAATAAAAAACGATCGAGGTCAAATATTGGCGATCGTGCAAGGAGAATCCACAGGATTTTTAGGTACTAAGCGCGAAACAGCCCAGCAAGTTGATATCACGCGATCGCACTTTCACCAATTAGTCATCGCTGCGTATACTGCTTTAAATCAGTTATCCAAGTAAATTATTCTGTTGTTAGGTAACTTAGGTTATGATTGTTGCGTAAGTTCCCTCGCAAACAGCATTCATGTAGTATTTAAATTCGACGATCTTTTTATTTGTACTGCGATCGCAGTTGAAGAGGCGAGTCGTTTAGCATCATTCGATTCTTCCCCTGTCAGAGGTCAATCAGCAAAGACTGGATAGTTTCAGTAAAAGTCTCCTGAATTAGGAGTTTGAGTTCTTCAATTGTTAGAGCCTTAACTTACATAGAGTCAGACGGTAATTAAGTTAATTTAGTATTGTGGCATTTAAAGTGCTTGGTGTTGGCGCGGCATAACTTGAAAGTGCGATCGCTATGCCAATCGCAAAACTATGAAAAGATGAACAAAACAGCACGCGAGAAAATGTTGGCAAATGAGCCATATATCGCCATCGATCCTGAACTTGAAAGTATGTACAAAAAAGCACAAAATCTCTTACATGCTTTCAATCTATCACTTCCTGACGAGAGCGAAAAACGGCGCGAAATTGTGCAAAATCTTTTCGGCTCAATCGGTCAAGTTTTTGAGGTTAAACCACCTTTTCGTTGCGACTATGGTTGCCATATCTACGCTAAGGAAAATTTGTATATCAATTACGATTGCATCATCTTAGACTGCAACAAAGTTTATCTTGGAAATAATGTATTGCTTGCCCCAAAAGTACAAATCTACACAGCGTATCATCCCCTCGATCCAGAAATGAGGAGATCCGGCTTGGAGATGGCTGCGCCGGTCGCAATTGGCGATGATGTTTGGATTGGCGGTGGAGCAATTATTTGTCCAGGAGTCACAATTGGAAACAACTCCACAATTGGCGCGGGAAGCGTTGTCACCAAAAATATTCCTGCTAACGTCGTTGCCGCAGGAAATCCTTGTAGAATCATCAAAGAATTGTAAAGTTGACAGGCTTGTCACTACAAGGCAAAGCTGTTTTAAAATTTTTTGTTGAATTTGAATAACTTATGGAAGAAAGAGCGATCGTCAACCAAAGTAAGGATTGAGAAAGGCAGAAGGAAAATTTAATTTCGCTCTCGCTTCATGGTTGAAAGTCCCTAAATTTTTTTATAAAAAACAAAAAAGATGTTCGAGACGCGCAGCGTTAGAAATACGGTGTATATCAAACTTCTGCCTTTCGCCTTCTGCCTTCCACCTTCTGTCTTCTAAACTCCTTCTACATATTGCCACCGCGTGCTGCCAAAATAAAGATGATAATTGGACCAGCAAGCATGATCAGCGTCACACTGACTAACTGAAAAAAGGTTTCCCACTGAAAAGTGCTAATTCCTTCAAAAATTCCAGATACAACGTCCATTTTTCCTCCCATTACCTAGCCGAGTTAGTAACTCAGATAAAGCTCCGCAATCGATTTTACCTGGATGACGATGACTCGATTTAACTAACTTAATAAATCTATAAAAAACAACAAACAATTATAACGGCTTTCTCATATTACTGACCTGCTAGATAAAATCGTTAGACTCGAAGTGCAAGAAAAATCATAGCCCAAATTCGACCTATGGCCACCTGGCGTTGTGTAAAGCAATGTGGAGCTTGCTGTAATCTCGATCCAGCAGAGCGTCCAGATATTGAAGATTATTTATCACCTGACGAACTCGAGCTTTATTTAAGTATGGTAGGTGCCGATGGTTGGTGTACTAACTACGATCGCTTAACACGCGAATGCCGCATTTACCCAAATCGCCCGCGCTTTTGTCGCGTAGAACCCGCGGTATTTCAGGATATGTACAATGTCTCTCCAGAACAATTAAATGACTTTGCCATCGAATGCTGTCAGCAGCAAATCAGTGGTGTTTATGGCGATCGCAGCCTTGAAATGTTGCGCTTCGAGCAAGCGATACAAGACTAATTTCTGACATTCGCGCGATCGTGGGGTTGATTTTTGTAACAAAGATCCGAGAAAATGAAAAAAATATGAAAGCGCTGCGACGTTTTGAATACCTGTGAAACTTGAATTACCCACTCAGTTCCGTGAAGAATCTGAACTCAAATCTGAGCATATTGCAATTGAAAACCCTAACGAGACGATAACCGAAACACAACCTTATTCAGCTTGCACGCAGTCTTCACGGACAGTATTTGCAACAACCTTCGTCACGATATTTTTAGCTGAGTTTGGCGATAAAACACAGCTATCCACCCTCTTGATGAGTGCTGAATCTCAATCACCCTGGATTGTCTTTGGTGGTGCAGCAGCAGCAATGATTGTCACAAGTTTACTAGGTGTCCTCGTAGGGTGCTGGATTGCAACTCGCATTGCACCTCAAACCGTGGAAAAACTTGCAAGCGTTAGTTTACTTTTGATTTCTATGATGCTGTTTTGGGATGTCTTGCAATAATGGATTGGAATTTACTCGGACTGAGTTTTATCACAGTATTTTTATCCGAACTTGGCGACAAAAGCCAATTAGCGGCGATCGCGCTTAGCGGACGATCGCAATTCCCCCGCGCGGTATTTTTGGGAACGGCAGCCGCGCTATTATTAACTAGCTTACTTGGTGCTTTAGCTGGTGGATGGGCAGCCGAACTATTACCCGTCAAGACAACAAAAATACTTGCAGCTTTCGGATTTACCTTTCTCGCAATTCGTTTGTGGTACAACTCTGAATTATCGCAAAATGAAGAAAACTAAAAGCCCCTACTGAGAGTCAGGGGCTTTCTTGCACGGATTATAATGGAGTTCAACTTATTTGCGGATTCCCCACCACAACAGGGTACTACCCGCAACAAATTTTACTGTTTCTAATACCCAGTAGCCTGCGTGTAGTAAGTTCATTGTGGTAGGAACTTCAGTTACTGAATCGAACAAATTCAACTGCACGCCTGTAGCAGACATTTGCGGAGTCAAAAAGTAAGTAGATACTAAAGGAACAGCGAGCAAGAGTAAAGCGAGAATTATCGTACCGCGTTGCCGATTGTCTTCGATAAATTGTGTTTTGTTTAACACTAGAACACTCGTTACCACTAAAGCTGCTGCTAATAATTCGATGCGATTATAGTTCCAGAAAATCAAATACCCTGCAGTTGTAAATCCCGCTTGGGTCATCATTCCAGAAATATATAAACTGGGCATAATTACCCAGTCTAAAATCAGGCTACTACTCAGCCAAAATCCTAGAGTTAAGAGCGCAACATTCTGCCAAACAGAACGCTTAAATTGAATACTAGAAATAGTCATAATAATTGCCATGATTTACTTTGATATTTTTAGCTTAACGAATTTGTTATGACACGAATGTGAAATATTTTTTAGAACTTCTCAGGCTGTGCAAAAATACTTTTTTTATGTTCACAAAAGTTTAAATAAGAATTATTAAAAATGGTATTTAAGTCATAATTAATGAAAGATCGCTTAGAAAAAAATTAAAATCATGAATCTGCTGAATCCGAGTGTTTTTAGCACGACACTTATTCTCGTAACAGGAATAAGTGGAATCATTCCACAAGCGGCGCAAGCAGTTCAATTAAGCGACGGTACAGTTTATTTTGTGCAGCCGCCAAGTTTAGTTAGCGCAACAACGACGGTTAACAGCGTTAGTGCTTGGGGAGCAACGTATTACTTCACAATAAATATTCCCAAAAATGCTGATGAACCCTTGCAAAGAGTCACAATTAAACAGCGGGATGGTAGTAATCACGTCCGCTTTAGACTTGATGATAGTCGTGCCTTTGAAGGAACGCGCGATCGCCGAGGTACGCAGTTAACTTTAGGTGAAGTGACGCGCGATCGCGATACTCGAACAGTTACCATGACATTTGACCCGCCAGTAGCTCCAGGAAGAACAATTACAATCGGTTTACGCCCTGTTCGCAATCCCCTATTTTCTGGAGTTTACTTATTTGGCGTGACAGCGTTTCCTCCTGGCGAAAAAGCCCACGGTCAATTTCTCGGCTTTGGAAGGTTTCACTTCTACGGCAACAATCGACCTTTGTTGTTTCGCAGTCTACCGTTTATACATTAGATAAAGATGTGCGGCGTTGCGCAGCTTGAGTGAGTAGCGATTCGGCAAAAGCGATCGCATCACGTGCCGATTTGCCACCCGCAAGCGTTGCGAGTTCTTCGCGGCGAGTCGTGAAGTTATCCAGTGCAGTGACGCGGACAATTGTGCGTAAGTCAGAATTTGTTGCTGAAGTCTCCTCAATCACGTGTTTATCGACACGAAAATGCCGATCTGCCATGGCGGCGACTAAAGGTTGGTGCGTGACACACAAAACTTGATGATGTTGACTGAGCTGGTGTAATTTCTCGGCGATCGCCTGTGCCACTCTTCCAGAAACACCAACATCAATTTCATCAAAAATCAACGTTCCCGCTGCATCAGCTTCGGAAAAGCACGATTTTAAGGCTAATAAAAAGCGACTCATTTCCCCACCTGAAGCGATCGCCGTTAGCGGTTGTAGTGGTTCGCCTGGGTTTGGACTAAACAAAAACGTAATTTTGTCTGCACCCATCGCTGTCGGAGATGTCGCCGTCACTTCCACCTGAAACTGAACTTTTTCCATTGCTAAGGGCTTCAGTTCTGCGATTAACCGCGCTTCGAGTTGTGCTGCAGCAGTTTGACGGAGAACGGTTAATTTCTCACAAGCTTGATTTAATTTTTTGAGATATTTCTGTTCTTGTTGTTCTAGGGCTTCAACCGAGTATTCGCTGCTATTGAGTTCTTCTAGTTCGGCAGCAATTTTTTGATAGTAAGCGATCGCATCGTGTAATGTTGGACCGTACTTGCGACAAATTTGCTTAAGTTCGCGAATGCGTTCTTCAACTTCAACAAGTCGCTGCGGATCGGCTTCTAAGCTTTCACCATAAGCATTAATTTGCCGTCCTGCTTCGGCGATCGCAGCTAAGGCTTCACTTACCAAGTCCAAAATCGGCTGTAACTGCGCATCATATTGCACCATATCAGTTAACTTTGCTTCTGATTGCGCGAGTAAATCTGCACCTGCAGGTACGTCATCATCATTTTGATACAACGCTTGGTAAACTTGGTAGCTCAATTGCTGCAACTCGACAACGTGACTGAGGCGCTGGCGTTCTTGTTCGAGTTGTTCAAATTCATCTGGGTCAGTGAGATTCGCGGTTTTGAGTTCTTGGACTTGATACGCGAGTAAATCGAGTTGTTGCAGGCGATCGCGTTCTGATTGTCGCCGTTTTTCGAGGACGGTTTTTGCTTGCTGATAATCTGCAAAAGCTGCACTGACAATTTCGCGCTGTTGAAAATGCGCCGCACCACCATAAGCATCCAACCAATCGCGAACGAGTGCGGGTTGTCCAACTTGTACCGTTTGCCCTTGCGCGGTAATTTCTACGATGCGATCGCGCAATTCTGCCATTAATTGGCGATTTACTAAAATACCATTCACCCGCGAGCGACTGCGGAGGCTACCTCCTGTGGTCGTCATTTCGCGACTACAGACGATACAGTCTTCATCAATTAGCTCAATTTCTTGCGCAGTCAACCAAGAAATCATCTTCGCATCGAGTTTGAATGTTGCTTCTACCAACGCCCGATTTGTTCCGGTGCGAATCACGCGACTAGAAACTTTACCTCCCAATGCCGCATCAATTGCATCTAAAATAATCGACTTTCCCGCACCAGTTTCGCCCGTTAATACATTTAAACCCGCACCAAAGTCGAGTTCTAGCTGGTCAATTAACGCAAAGTTTTCGATCCGCAGGCATATTAACATAATGTTGAATTCACCGTGAGGGCAGATGCCGCAAGCTGACAATCTAGAGGACACTATTTTTAATTATGAGGAATCTGAGGTCAGGGTTAAAACAAAATATTGATACAAAAATCAAGCTAATGCATTCCAGCGTGGTAAGTACTGTATTTCCAGCGAAACAACTGAAACGTGAAGCTTACCGCAAAACTTGTTACAATTATTAACATAGTTCCGCTACAGCGGTTAGAGATTCATGAACGGAAAATACTACTCTTCACAACTTACTGAGCCTGCAACCACCCCAGCTATGCAAGTAAATGACCTAACCGTCGTAGAGGAGCGACTATCACATCATACTGTTGTTCCCAGTGCTGTAGAACCTGAAACGCTGCGCTACGACCCAGTTGAAATTGCCGAATACTTTCGTCATAGACCGCTTGAAGTTGTTGGGCGGGTTCTGAGAGTTATCTTTCCTATACTCAGCTTTGCATTTGGTTTATGGTGGGATCGCCAACGCAACCGCGTAGGAGAAAATCAAAGACGTCGGGCAATTCAGTTACGCGAACTGTTGACTCGATTAGGGCCTGCGTATATCAAAATAGGTCAAGCGCTATCGACTCGACCTGATTTAGTTCCGCCGGTGTATTTAGAGGAATTAACTCAGCTCCAAGACCAACTCCCACCGTTTGACAACGAAATCGCGTATCGATTTATCGAAGAAGAACTCGGCGATCGCCCCGAAAATATTTACGCAGAATTGTCACCACAGCCACTTGCTGCTGCTTCTTTGGGGCAAGTTTACAAAGGTAAGTTAAAAACAGGCGAGACAGTCGCAGTTAAAGTTCAGCGTCCTGACTTGCGCGAATGTATCACTGTAGATCTATATATACTTCGTCGCATCGCTGCCTGGGCAAACAAGAACATCAAGCGCGTGCGTAGCGATTTAGTGGCGATTTTAGATGAATTCGGCTATCGCATCTTTGAAGAGATGGATTACATCCAAGAAGGTGAAAACGCCGAACGCTTCACTCAGCTTTACGGTCATATTAAGGATATCTACGTTCCCAAGATTTACTGGCAGTATACGCAGCGTCGCGTTCTGACAATGGAGTGGATTGTCGGCACAAAGTTAACTCAAGCCGAAGCAATTCGCGCCCAGGGAATTGATGCGCGCTATCTCGTTGAAGTCGGCGTTCAATGTTCGTTGCGCCAATTACTCGAACATGGCTTTTTCCACGCCGATCCGCATCCAGGTAACTTGTTAGCAACTCCTGATGGCAAACTAGCGTATCTCGATTTCGGCATGATGAGCGAGATTAAACCGCATCAACGCTATGGTTTGATCGAAGCGATCGTCCACATGGTTAACCGCGATTTTGAAGGTTTAGCCCGCGATTATGTCAAGCTTGACTTTCTAACTCCAGATACCGATTTGACTCCAATTATTCCCGCGTTAGCGCGCGTTTTTAATAATGCTTTAGGTGCAAGTGTTGCAGAGCTAAATATTAAAAATATTACCGATGAGCTATCGGCATTGATGTACGAATATCCCTTCCGCGTTCCAGCCTACTACGCGTTAATTATCAGGTCGTTGGTGACGTTAGAAGGAATTGCGATTAATATCGACCCCAACTTTAAAGTTCTCAGTGCGGCTTATCCCTACGTTGCGAAGCGATTGCTCACGGATCCAGCGCCCGAATTACGCGCGTCGTTACGCGATTTGCTGTTTCGAGACGGTCGTTTTCGTTGGAATCGCCTAGAAAACTTATTGCGCAACGCGCGTAGTAGTCAGGAATACGATTTCAATCAAGTTTTAGACCAAACGATCGAGTTTCTCTCCTCTGAACGCGGTGCTTTCATTCGCAACAACCTCGTCGATGAAATTGTTAAAGGTATTGACGCTTTAGGTCAAAATACCTTGCACAACGTCACGAGTAACCTGCGCAATCGCCTCCTCAAAGCACCTTTAGCCAACCGCCTCGCTTGGGCAATCGAAGAAACACCCAACGCCTCTGTTGAGCAAGAACAAACGCTAGAACACATCAAGCGCGTGTGGAATATCTTGCAAGATACCCAAGGCTTTGACGCTGCCAAAATCGCGCCGCAGATTCCACAACTCTTGTTAAAACCTGAACTACAACGCATGGGGCAACAAGTTGCTAGCCGTTTAGCCCAACGGGCGATCGCGCGTTTGATTCGAGAAGTCCTCGTTTCGCCCGAACCAGCGTACGCTAACGGTCAAGTTAAGAAACCTGCGATCGCGCCTGTTCCAGCTAAAACACAAGACAGCCAAGCGAACAATTTCGCGGTTAGGTTAGCGGCTAGCGAACAAACAAGCTTCAGATAAAAAGCCTAGCGAATAAATTCGCCGCTAATAAACAAAGTCCGCCTACGCGGACTCGCATCTAAAACCGTTCTTCAGTTTTCCCCTTCTCGTTCGCGCTTCAAACTTTCTTCCAACGCTTGAATTTGTTCGCGACGCGCTTCAACCTCGAGCGATCGCCTTGCCAGCTCTTGAGTTTGTAAAGTTAAAGTTTGTCGCCACTGTTCTGCTCTTTCGGTTTCCTGCTGTAAAAACGCTGGAGTAATGCCACTCGTTAAATAAGTTTTGATCAAATCCAGCACCCAATTTGTCGCATTTTCGATATGCTGAATTTCCCCTGTGGGGGATAACTCCAACAAGACCAGTAACCCTTCATGCAGTTGTTCAGCATCAGAGCTTTTTAACACTTCAGCCGGCGGAATCACTTTTTCCTCAGTCAAAATTGCCCAGGTGTACTCAGCTTCTTGAACCGCAAGTAACCGAAGATTCAACTTCCCAGATAGTTGTTGTTTTTGCACCTGAGCCAAATGTCGCATTGTCTGATAGAGGGGTGAAGGGGAGTAATTTATCTATAACACTTTGGCAAGCTGCTGCGCATCTACATTAAAAACAAGAGACATCAACCTAGACGACGCAGCCGTTCTTGGAGAATCTGTTGCTGCGTTTGGGCTTCTGTAAGTGCTTCTTTTGCACCTTGGACAACTTCCGCCGGAGCTTTATTCACAAAATTAGGGTTATTCAACCGTGCAGTGAGTGCTTGGACTTCAGCTTCAAGTTTCGCAATATCTTTCTTGAGCTTTGCTTGCAGCGCTTCTACATCAATAACACCTGTCAGCGGAATGAGTACTTGGATCGTACCCACAACACCTGCGATCGCCGATTTTAGCTCTTGCTCGACAGTAGCCGTAATTTTTAATGTTTCGACTTTCGCTAATTCCTGAATGTAAGATTGTCCTTGTGTCAAAATTTCGCGCTCGCGATCGCTTTCACTTTGCAAAAGTGCTGTGACTTTTACTCCAGGCTTAATATCTGCCTCAGCGCGTAAATTCCGAATTGTGCGGATAGTACCAATGAGTAGATCGAACTGTTGTTCCAACTCTGGGGCGATAAGGTTTCGCTCGACCTCTGGATACGACTGCAACGCCAAAAATTGATTTGCCTCTGCTTGCGTCAACGTGTGCCAAATTTCCTCCGTAATATGCGGCATAAATGGATGCAGCAGTTTCAGAATGCCTTCTAAAACATACGCTAGAGTTTGTTGAGCTACCTGTCGCGAGGCTGTTGTCGATTTATTTTGCAGACGCGATTTAACAAGTTCAATGTACCAATCGCAGAAATCACCCCAGATGAAATCGTACAATCCCTTTGCAGCTTCTCCTAATCCATACTTATTGATGTAGTCACTCGTTTGCTGCACGACTTGATAGAACCGCGACAGAATCCAGCGATCGCTTAATTCTAATTCACTGCTACTTGGCGAACCCAACTGCTGCGGTGTTTTTCCATCCAAATTCATCATCACAAACCGCGCTGCGTTCCACAGTTTATTCGCAAAGTTGCGCGATGCTTCAACTGAAACCGACTCATCAGTTTTGCGGTTGTATTCCAGGCGAATATCTTGTCCCGCGCCTGCAACTTCTTTAACCAACGTGTAGCGCAGTGCATCAGTACCATATTTATCGATCAAAATCAAGGGGTCGATGCCATTATTTGCCGACTTCGACATTTTCTTATTATTTTCATCGCGCACCAAGCCGTGGATATACACATCTTTGAACGGCATTTGTCCAGTAAAATGTGCTGCTAGCATTGTCATCCGCGCCACCCAGAAGAAAATGATGTCAAAGCCTGTTACTAACGCAGACGTGGGGTAATAAAACTCCAAGTCGCGAGTTTGCTCAGGCCAGCCCAAAGTCGAAAACGGCCATAATCCTGAAGAAAACCACGTATCTAAAACGTCAGGATCTTGCTCTAGTTTGACATTTTCTCCAAATTTTGCTACCGCTTTTTCGCGAGCTGCCGCCGCACTCGGTGCCACGACAAACGGCGTTGCATCCGTGATTTCTCCATTTGTCTCGCTGACAGCGTACCAAGCTGGAATTTGGTGTCCCCACCACAATTGACGCGAAATACACCAATCGTTGAGATTGACCAACCAGTCGCGATAGACCTTCTTCCAGCGCTGCGGAATAAACTCAGGGGAATTTTGTTCGTCAAGAAATTTCAGTGCCTTATCTGCCAAAGGGCGAATTTTAACGAACCACTGCGTTGACAGCAACGGTTCCACAGGAACTTTGCCGCGATCGCTGTACGGTACAGTATGCTTATACTCTTCTACCTTAACTAAAACACCATCCGCCTCTAATCGCTGCACGACATTCTTCCGTGCCACAAATCGATCTTGTCCTTGAAACGGTCCCGCGTTTTCATTAAGCGTACCGTCCTTGTTCATAATGTTGATAAACGGCAAATCGTGGCGCTTACCCATCTCAAAATCGTTCGGATCGTGCGCCGGAGTCACTTTAACGCAACCTGTGCCAAACTCCATCTCCACCAACTCATCCGCAATTATGGGAATTTCGCGATTGAGAATGGGAAGAGTTAGGGTTTTACCAATCAAATGCTTGTAGCGATCGTCATTCGGATTCACCGCTACTGCCGTATCACCCAACATCGTTTCAGGGCGCGTCGTCGCGACTTCTACATAACCCGAGCCATCGCTCAATGGATAGCGAAAATGCCACAAATGTCCGTTAACTTCCTGGCTTTCCACCTCTAAATCCGACACTGCCGACTGCGTAGCCGGACACCAATTGACCAGATAGTTTCCGCGATAAATCAACCCTTCTTCATACAACCGCACAAACGCTTCTAAAACCGCCTTCGATAAACCTTCATCCATCGTGAAGCGTTCGCGCGACCAATCCACCGACACACCCAAGCGTCGCAGCTGGTTGACAATTGTTCCGCCCGATTCTGCCTTCCATTGCCAAGCGCGTTCGAGAAACTTCTCGCGTCCCAGATCGTAGCGCGTTTTCCCCTCAGCTTTGAGTTGTTTTTCCAAAATTGTCTGTACCGCAATACTCGCGTGATCCGTCCCAGGAAGCCAGAGGGTATTGCGCCCTTTCATGCGATGGTAGCGCACTAATGTATCGATTAAGGCACTTTCAAAGGCGTGTCCCATGTGCAAACTCCCCGTGACATTCGGCGGTGGAATGACGATACAGTAGGGTTCGCCGCCGTTTTCGGGATTGGCTTTGTAGATTTGGTTTTCCTCCCACGCTTTTTGCCATTTGGCTTCGGTGGAGAAAGGTTCGTAGAGGCTAGGCAAATTGGTCACGATTGCGGTCATGGAGGGAAGACTATATGAGGACAGCTTATATAAGATTTTGCCACAGGGTGATGGAAGAAAAAAAAGGGACGCATTCTGCTGCGCCCCTGAAGAAGTCTCGTATGTACTTCTAAACTTGAACAGCAACTTTAGCTTCTTTATACTTAGCAGCCGTCAAGCGCTCGTAAGTCGCCCGCATCTTCAAACCTGTCAACACTTGGAATAATCCTGTACCATTATTCGAACCAGGATACTCGCGGTGCTGTAGTAATAAATGCGTCATTTCACCAGGATACTTGGTCGAAGTGTTGCTCAGATGCGTCTCGATGTAACTGACTTCTTCTAGGCGGTCAAACTGACCGTCAACTTCTAGCACCGACACATAGCGACCATAATAGACGTCAGAGCCGTAGAATAGTCGCATTCCAGGATACGAACAAGTCAGTTTGCGACCACAAGGTGTCCAGTGAATTGTTGAGCCTTCGTCAAAGAGATACACCGGATCGAAGCCTTCTTTACCTTCGCGCTGGAGCATTCGCACGCGCAATACTTTGCGCTCGGTGTCGTCTTTGATGAGATTGGTAGGCAATACCTGCAACACGACATCCGCAAATTCTCGTTGTGGCTCGATGTACGCTTGGAAGTCGGGGCGACGCGCATTAATAGCTTGCAGCACGTCCTCGTAACGATGACCGCGTTCTGCCATGTCGCGTTGAATTTTCCAGGCAATTTTGACTTCGTCGCTGATGTCTAAGTAAACGCTGAAATCGAGGAGCGATCGCACTCGCTCGTCATACAACGGATGTAACCCTTCGATGACAATGATATGATTCGGCTCTACCCGCTCCGGCGGATCGATTGTGCCGGTTTCGTGGTTATAAATCGGTTTATCAATCGCTTGACCGTTCTTGAGCGCTTTGATCTGCTCGTACATTAGGTCAAAATTATTTGCTCTTGGGTCAAGTGCAGTTATTCCAGTTTCTTTACGCTGTTTGCGATCCAAACTATGATAGTCATCGAGACAGATGACTGTTAGAAATTCTTCTCCAAATAAATCTGTTAAACGGCGTAAGAAGGTGGATTTCCCGCATCCGGAGTCTCCGGCAACGCCAATTAGAACCACGCGGTCCGGCTTACTGGTCATAGGTGTCCTCTAACAACAAGATGAGTCAATTGCTAAGTTTTCGCTTATCTTTAGCCCAGGGGTTATTCTGTTGGTCAGCTAGCTGTGGATACAACACCACAGAGCTCTTGACAGGAGACAGCGTCTTCGCGTAACACTCCAGCAATCCCCAACTTGGGAGACGGGAGATATAGCTGTTAAGTATTTAGTCCTACTGTTATAGTAGATCCTACCAGAATGTAAACTACTCTACAAGGCTGACGCGAGCGTTATCGTCCTCAGTACTTATGCTAAGGTTTAGTTGCGCATTTTTCTAAAAAAAATCAAAACTGACTCACTCTTGACATTATGCAAGTTGTTTACCCGATAGGGTGATAAAAGCTCAGGTGTCATTGTTGCAATTGTTGCTGAATAACGAGTGAGCGTCGTAGGGGTTCCTATGAATAAGGTTACTGTCTTTAAATATTTTTTACTTCCGTGCTGCGGCAGTAAAATTTGTTTTGGGCAGGAACTTTGTTCAGTCACAAGTTAAGTAGGGTTCGGAGAAAATTCATCGATGTACAACTCAAGCGCCGCTGATGGTGCTGCCAATACAGTATCTGGTAGCCGCGTTTTTATTTACGAAGTAGTAGGTTTACGTCAAAACGAAGAAACTGACAAAACCAACTACCCCATTCGTCAAAGCGGTAGTGTCTTTATCAGAGTGCCTTACAGCCGTATGAATCAAGAAATGCGGCGCATCACTCGTCTAGGCGGCAAAATTGTTAGCATCCACCCCATGAATGCTGATGGCGTAACCAATGGTTCTTCTGTATTGAAGATGCAAGCAAGTAAAAGTCAAGGAGATGGCGCAACAGCCACCCCTGCAACTGCTACAAGCAAAGGTAATGCCATCAAATCAGACGATCAACAGCCAAAAACTTCTGAAACAAAAGGCAAGCCTATGACTCAAGCAAAGGCTAAAGAATCGCACGCTGATGTTCCAGTTAACATCTATCGCCCGAATGCTCCTTTTATTGGTAAGTGTATTTCAAATCAAGAGTTAGTCGGTGAAGGTGGTATTGGTACTGTCCGTCACCTGATATTTGATATCTCTGAAGGTAACTTACGCTATCTTGAAGGTCAAAGTATCGGTATTATTCCCCCTGGAACCGACAAAAACGGTAAGCCAGAAAAACTTCGACTATACTCAATTGCCTCGACGCGTCACGGCGACTTTGTTGACGATAAAACAGTATCGCTTTGCGTCCGGCAACTCGAGTACAAACATCCAGAGACGGGAGAAACTGTTTACGGTGTTTGTTCAACTTACCTGTGTCATCTCGAACCTGGTGCAGATGTCAAAATTACCGGTCCTGTCGGTAAAGAAATGCTGCTGCCCAACGATCCGAATGCGAATATCATCATGTTTGCTACCGGAACAGGTATTGCACCTTTTCGGGCTTACTTGTGGCGGATGTTTAAAGATGAGGAAAAAGCCGCTAACCCGGATTATGAATTTAAGGGCTTCTCGTGGCTCATCTTTGGTATTCCTACAACTCCAAATATTCTCTACAAGAAAGAACTCGAAGAAATTCAACAGAAGTATCCCGATAACTTCCGCTTGACGTACGCGATTAGCCGCGAACAGAAAAACCCCCAAGGCGGTAGGATGTACATCCAAGACCGCGTAGCCGAACACGCTGATGAATTGTGGCAATTGATTCAGCAGGAGAATACGCATACTTATATTTGCGGTCTCAAGGGTATGGAAGGTGGGATCGATGAGGCACTATCAGCGGCTGCAGCTAAAGATGGTGTCAACTGGATGGAATACCAGAAACAAATGAAAAAAGCAGGTCGCTGGCACGTAGAAACGTACTAGAGGTCAGGGATCAAAGGTCAGAGATCGGGGAAACAACATCAATGGAAGTCCTGTTTACACAAAACAGATTCCCCGACCTCCAATCTTCGATTCTTTGCTCCCTTGTTTTTGGTGAACTGGTGCAAAAAAAACTGTGAATTTTAAAGTAGGTTTACTAGGATTAGGAACTGTCGGCACGGGTACTGCACAGGTACTACTCGACCCTGCTGGACGGCATCCACTATTACAAGAAATCGAAATCTACCGCATAGGAGTGCGATCGCTTGCCAAAGCACGTCAAATAAATCTTGCGAAAGATATATTGACAACAAATTTAGAATCAATAGTTACTGCGCCAGAGGTAGATATTGTTGTCGAGGTTTTAGGTGGATTAGAACCCGCGCGATCGCTCATTCTCAAAGCCATTCATCACGGTAAACACGTCGTCACCGCAAATAAAGCCGTAATTTCGCGTTATGGCGACGAAATCTTTACAGCGGCAAATACGGCGGGCGTTTACGTCATGCTAGAAGCAGCAGTAGGTGGCGGTATTCCTGTGGTTCAACCCCTCAAGCAAGCTTTAAGCGTTAATCGCATTCAAGCTGTAACAGGTATTGTCAACGGCACAACGAACTACATCTTGTCACGAATGCAAACTGAAGGTAGCAACTTTGACGCAGTTTTAGCCGATGCCCAAAAACTTGGCTACGCCGAAGCCGATCCGAGTGCAGACGTAGATGGTTTAGACGCCGCAGATAAAATTGCGATTCTCGCGTCGCTGGCGTTTGGCGGGCGTATCAAGCGACAAGAAGTTTATGCAGAAGGAATTCGCAGCATTAGTCAAGCAGATATTGCGTACGCCGATAAACTCGGCTTTGTGATTAAACTCTTAGCAATTGCGCAACGGACACCAACCTCTACAGCACTTTCCGTCAGAGTCCACCCGACGCTAGTAACGCGATCGCATCCTTTAGCGAGCATTCAGGGCGTATACAACGCGATTTTAATCGAAGGTGAACCCTTGGGACAAGTAATGTTTTATGGTCCTGGCGCAGGGGCAGGGGCAACGGCAAGTGCTGTAGTTTCAGATATTATGAACATCGCCGCCGTCTTGAAAACAAAAAGCGATCGCGTGCAAACGCAATCGAATCCATTACTTGCTTGTTCGCATCAAGACTATTGCGCGATCGCCCCAATGGCTGAACTCACAACGCGATTTTATGCCCGCTTTTTAACAAAAGACCGTCCTGGTGTCATCGGTAAATTAGGAACTTGTTTTGGTAACTACGGCGTAAGCCTAGAATCAATCGTGCAAATTGGTTTGCAAGGCGATTTGGCCGAAATTGTCGTTGTCACCCACGACGTCCGCGAAGGAGATTTCCACTCATCTTTAGCTGAAATTCGGACTCTTGAAGCAGTGGATAGCATTCCTAGCGTACTACGAGTTCTCTAGAGGCAAATTTCTTTGCAATTTTCCAGTAAAACTCTCCAAAACGGAGTATTTCAAAATTTGCACCTGTGGGTTACTTTTTTAAGAGTTAGATTTACCTATTTGGGTAGTTCAGATGACAAATCTTCCTCCCGACCCGCCGTCATCGCCAAGAAGTCCCTTAGGATTTGATGAATTTATTGCTGTTTTGGTTGCTTTGAGCGCTATTGGGGCAATTTTGTTTTGGTCAATTGGTCGTCGCGATCGCGGTTTCGACTGGGTTGGTATTCCAGGGTTATTAACACCATCACCTACACCGACTGTGACTCCCCCATTGGCACCAACTCCACCAGCGGCAACAGCAACACCGATCCTACCACTGCCACCAGTTGCTCCAACCGCACCGTCACCCGAAGCACTTGTACCGGCGCCCGCACAACCCCAACCTTTTGCAGGTATTGTGCCGGTTCCCGCGCCCGTCCCGCAAGCAACACCAACACCGACACCTACTCCGACTCCAGAACAACTGCAACCGATTGCGTTTATTGATGTTCCCGAAAATTACTGGGCACGTCCTTTTATTGATGCGCTCTCGGCGCGCGGGATCGTAAGTGGCTTTGCTGGCGACTATTTTCGTCCCGATGAACCAGTAACGCGTGCGGAGTTTGCCGCAATTTTACAAGCAGCTTTTGACGAACAACCAGGACCAGCAGAACAAGCGATCGCTTTTACAGATGTTCCCGCTGATTTCTGGGGAGTTCCAGCAATTGGTAGCGCGATTAGAAGTGGCTTTATGCAAGGGTATCCAGGAAATATCTTTCAACCACAACAACAGATTCCGCGTGCCCAAGTATTTGTTGCCCTAGCAAGTGGCTTAAACTTACCAGCACCCCAAAACCCTAACCAAACCTTAGGCATATTTGGTGATGCTAATCAAATTCCTAACTGGGCAGTTGAGCAGGTAGCAGCTGCAACCGATGCTGGTTTAGTTGTGAATTATCCTGATACCAATGTCCTAGAACCAAACCGCAATGCTACCCGTGCTGAGGTAACTGCCTCTATTTACCAAGCGTTAGTGCGTGCAGGAAGAGTAGAGCCAATTCAATCGCAATACATAGTACAACAGCAACAATAAATTTGGATAAGCTGGGCGAGTGAAGTCGCAGCAAGAAAATCAACGTATCAACAAAATAAATGGGCGCAGGTTGTATCAAATACAATTTCCCTCGCCCTCATCTTTGGCTATGGTTAATAGCTTGTTTACGATTCTGGTAGTTGCTGACTGCCAATTACTTGCTTTTTCAACGATTGCAGCTCTTGAGATAACTCTTGCCGTTTGGAAGCTTGCAGTAAATAGCGATTTACGAACCAAATTGAGTAACCAATACCTACAAGTTCAAAAGTAGGAGCCAGTAGTGGAATGTCGTTGAGTGCATCCAACACGGCTAGAACTACCTTGACAGTAATAATTGCTGCTAAAATCAAACCGACAGTAATAATCGGCTGCTTATACTCATTGAAAAATCTGCCAATATAATCAGGCAGTTGGGCAAGGAATTCAGAAATTTGCGAGCCAACACGTCGCCACTGCTCGTCTTGTGTAGAGGGTGGTAAAGTAGCTAGAGGTGCTGAATCTGAAACACCTATCGTTTCCGAAGTAGTAGGGTCTTTGTATTCCGGTGGTTGCACTTGTGATTCCATAGTTATAAGCTCGTTTTCCAATGACAACTTTGATGAGTATTCTTTGGTGATACTGTAAACTTGTAGCACCGCTAAGTTTGGCAAAGAAAAGTATTCTTGATTTCTTTATTTACGATACTTAACTCACAAGTCTGCTTCATCAACTCCAAGATAGAGAGGTGCGATTGTGAGAAAAGTCAGAAGACAGAATAATATATCCTCCTTTTGCACATAAACATCTAAACTAAGATAGCTGATTTTGCTGAGTTTTCAGCTTTAAATCCCTGTCTTTTACGCAACTTTTATGCACTTGTTGGAATATAACTAGTTTTGCTTAGTATATCACCTGTTTTTTCTACCAATGGATTATGAGCGCCTTGGGGAAGCTATTTACTACTAGCCAAGGTTAAGGCTAATTTACAATACGCAAATTACTGTTTAGTTAACTGTGTTAAAGCTAACGTTCGCATAAAGGTTAACTATACAAATCGACAACCAAAATTGTTCAAGCTTAACCGCCCGCAGCAAAAGTAGCCATAATCAAAACTGACAGGAGAATACCAGGTGTAAGTAGCAATATCAGCATCAACAAGTCATGGGTATTCATTTTTGTCTCCTTCTAGAACTTTAAACTCACTTTATTTACTGTTATCAAAAATGCACTCACACTTGCGGAGGATTGTGCTATCGAGATACATACTTAGCCCCACCTCAGGCGTGTAACTCATCAATTAAACAATAAAACCATTCTCGGAAGTTTGGTAATCTGAAAAGGTACTTTCGAGAATAAGTTGACAGACAGGAATTGAACGCGTGCAGTATGTGACAAAGCAAATTTACTTTTACTAACTCTAGCAGATCGCTTGTCGCGAATCGTTTAAACTAAAGGTGAACTTAAACCTTTAAGTGGCGTAGGCGCGATCGCTTTACCTTGAACTAAGACATGGAATCCACCAAGTCCGATAGGATCGATTAGCTGATGCAAACTATCCCTGCGCTGTAGTAGCTTTTGCACTGATGGCGGCGATGATGTCGCAAGTGCAGTAATGCGATCGCCTAATCCTAAAGCCATTAAAAACAATCCCTGCTGCGTCAAACCAACGGTCGTTAAACCACACAGTTCACCCCATGCTTGTAGTGCTGTAAAATCGACGTGCGCTGTAATATCTTGTTTTCCAACGTAAATATAAGGATTATTGTGGCGATGATGGCGATAGTAACACTGTAGCGTTCCTTGGCGAAATGGATTGTAGTAACGGCTAGCCAAATATCCATAATCGATTGTTAACAAGTAACCTCGCTGAAGGCGTGCTGCTACCGTTTTCAACCAATCTAAAGCTGCTAAATTGACTTCGCTACGATAACCTTCAGGATAAGCGGGAGAAGGTAACGCAATCTTGATGAAATCAAAGTACTCAAAAATCCTATTTGTCGAAACTTCGCCTATAACTTCTGTAAATGTCGCTTGGGGATCAGCCGTTTTCTCAGTTGTGACGTAAATTTCGCGTAATTGTCCGTTTTGAACAATAATTTGATGTACTGGGAACGCGTCTACAAGTTCATTGGAAAAACAGCAGCCGACAATTGAGTTTTCGGGAATTTCTTCAAGCGTCAGCCACTGAAGGCGACTGTGGTATTTGTGGAGTCGCTGTTGCTGTTCTTGTATCAGAGTAGGCGATCGCTCAATAATTACGTAATTAAGCGCTGCTAAAAAATCTGGATACTGCCTTTCAAGATAGTTCAAGATATCCGACGCTAGAATACCTTGACCCGCGCCCATTTCTAAAAGCGTAAAAGGAATCGGTTTTTCTAAAATTTCCCAGATTTGCAGAAATTGTTCAGCAAGTAACTCGCCAAAATCTGCGCCTAAATGCGGTGAGGTAAAAAAGTCACCTTGCTTACCAAGCTGCGTAGCGTGGGTTGTATAGTAACCGTGCTGAGGATGATACAGCACTAAATCCATATATTCTGCAAAAGTAATGCGGTGCTGCGGACTTTCTGCTATCCGCAGCGCGATCGCCTCACACAACGCCGGATGGGAGTCACTAACCAGTTGCGTCATCAACGGTCTACAGAACCCATGATGATATCTACACTACCGAGGATCGTGACGATATCGGCAACCTTCACTCCGCGGAGGATGTGCGGCAAAATTTGCAAGTTGTTAAAATCTGCCGGACGAATCTTCCACCGCCAGGGAAAAACATTATCGTCGCCAATGATGTAGATCCCTAACTCGCCTTTACCGCTTTCAATCCGAACATAGTGTTCGCCTTTGGGGATCTTGAACGTGGGCGCGATTTTCTTACTGATGTACTGGTAATCAAATCCGTTCCACTCGGATTTCTTGCCTTCGGCTAACCGCTTCGCTTCCAAGTTCTCAAATGGTCCGCCTGGCAATCCTTTCAGTGCTTGACGCAAAATCTTGACAGATTCGCGCATTTCCCGAATCCGCACTAAGTAGCGTGCGAAGCAATCTCCGGCTGTTTCCCAATGCACTTCCCAATCAAAATCGTCGTAGCATTCGTAGTGGTCGACTTTGCGCAAGTCCCACTTCACGCCGCTAGCGCGTAACATTGGTCCAGACAGTCCCCAGTTGATGGCTTCTTCGCGCGAGATTGTGCCTACTCCTTCCACGCGACGGCGGAAGATGGGGTTATTGGTGATTAAGCGTTCGTATTCATCGACTTTTGGTTCAAAATAATCACAAAAGTCAAAGCACTTATCTACCCAGCCGTAGGGTAAGTCTACTGCTACGCCACCGATGCGGAAGTAGTTGTTGTTCACCATGCGATAACCTGTGGCGGCTTCCCACAGGTCATAAATCATCTCCCGTTCGCGGAAAATATAGAAAAACGGAGTTTGCGCGCCCACGTCAGCCATAAATGGTCCCAACCACAGTAAGTGATTGGCAATGCGGTTCAACTCCAGCATGATGACGCGGATGTAGCTGGCGCGTTTGGGGACAGGAATATCAGCTAACTTTTCCGGGGCGTTGACCGTAACAGCTTCATTAAACATCCCTGCGGCGTAGTCCCAGCGACTGACGTAAGGGACGTACATGATATTGGTGCGGTTTTCCGCGATTTTTTCCATTCCGCGATGCAAGTAGCCAATCACTGGCTCGCAATCGACTACATCTTCGCCATCCAAAGTGACGATAAGTCGTAGTACGCCATGCATCGAAGGATGGTGCGGACCCATGTTCAGCACCATAGGTTCCGTTCTCGTTTCAATTCTTGGCATAGAGCAGCAAGTTTAAGTTTTGTAGCGTTGTCTTCATTATCCCTGACAGCGATGTTTTTGTGTATTGAGAATGAGCAATTAGCTCATAGAGCTATTTTTATTGACAAACACCCATTTTTATTAATAAGATTATAGATTGTGCTGTCTAAATCCTGCTCGGATCAGGTAAACGATTAGCAAAAGTTGGCAGCTTGAAAATCAAACTGATCAGCTACCTGTACGGCAAAGTTACGAAACTATCCCATGACATACGCAATTATTGAAACCGGCGGCAAGCAATTAAGAGTAGAACCTGGTCGTTTTTACGATATCGAACGCTTAAGCGTTGAACCTAACGAGAAAGTTACTTTGGAATCAGTTTTATTTGTACAGCACGACGACGGCGTTGCGATCGGACAGCCGTTTGTGGAAGGAGCCACTGTAGAAGGAACAGTCTTGCGTCATTTACGCGATCGCAAAGTGCTCGTGTACAAGATGAAGCCCAAAAAGAAAACACGCAAAAAGCGGGGACATCGTCAGGAAATTACACGGTTAATGATTAATTCGATTAGCTTCAACGGTTCTGTATTTACCGCCGCAGCCGCAGCACCTGCTGAACCTGAAGCAGCTTCTGAGACAGAGTCTGCTGATGAAGCACAATAGAAAAATAGAGATCTAGAGGAAATTATGGCTCATAAGAAAGGAACGGGTAGTACCCGCAACGGTCGTGACTCAAACGCGCAGCGTCTAGGCGTTAAGCGCTTTGGTGGAGAAACAGTTCGTGCTGGTAATATTCTGGTGCGCCAGCGCGGTACTAAATTTCACCCTGGAAATAACGTGGGTATCGGTAGCGATGACACCTTGTTTGCTCTGATTGATGGCATTGTTACTTTTGAAAGAAAGGATAGAACCCGCAAAAAAGTCAGCATTTATCCAGTAGCCACGACAGAAGCAACAACGACAACCGCATCGTAAAAGATGCTCAACAGAACAACAGGGGTTAGGCATTGCCTAGCCTCTATTAGTATTACCTGCCCTTAGAGTTGCCAATAAACCCAATTTTGTACGAATGCGCCCAGCGCCAAACCCGCAATCGAAACAGCAGTCATTATCCAGAAAATTTGAGTTTCACTCCACCCTGCCGTTTGAGCATCTAAGCGAAACAATATAGCTGCAGATACAGCAACTAAACCATGCGCGAATATATGAAACCAGGAGATAATCAGGACAGTTAAAAAAGCGCCGATAACGGCGGCAAAAAAAGCTCTGGTGTCTGACTTAAACAAAAGTCCTAAGTCATTTCTGATGTGAGACCACGGCGAAGACAGGAGGAGGGAAAGCAAGAAAATACCAATAACAATGATTACCCAAGCTGCTACCGGATCTGCAAATGCTTCTAGCAGCCACCCCAAGGTGATATACGTTAATAACAACAATGTAAAAGCTACCCAGGGAACTTTTAAGCTTAGCATCAGACAGGCAAGCAACAAGTCTTATCTATTTAGGTGGCGATCGCAAAGGCGAGAAGAAGCGCTTTCTAATGAAAATAGATCTTCTATATCTTTGTTTCTTCTAACTTTTTATTTAAGCAGCAGTCGTATTCTACCTCGACTCATAGCATTATTGATAGCGCCATTTCGCATCCTGGAGGTTTTCACACTCCTGTGAAAATTCTATGATTAAGGATCGCAGCACTATTACTTTACTTATGTACTGATGTATCAAAAAACTTATTAACTGTGTTCGTAAACATTTGTAAACTGTTATGAGTGACATTGATAGAGTGTCAGATTGTCTTAAGGAATTCTCATGAAGCAACTTGTTATTGCTGAACGCTACTGCTTAATCGGTCATATTTTGGCAAAGACTTTTGGACTAGCAGGGTTGCTCCTAGTCGTACCGCACGCGGATGCCATCTTACGTTTACTGCCAGATGGGCAAAGTTTATTTCAATGGAGTGTGGAAAAATCAATGGCAGGAGGCGGCGTCACAGATATCCTGTTTGGGTTAGCCGCTGTCTCGATTTTTGCCTATCGCACGGTCGGGATGCGGCTGACATTAGCCTTTATGCTGCCAGCCATTTCAATATCTTTGACGAGTGAATTATTAGGAACAGGCACTGGATTTCCGTTTGGGGATTACAGCTACCTCAGCGGATTAGGATACAAAATTGCGGGGCTAGTTCCTTTTACTATCCCGCTGTCTTGGTTTTATATGGGTTTTTCTTCCTATTTAATTGCTAGTGTTGCTTTAAATTCCGATAAATCAAACTGGTTACGCCAAGTAAGTGCAGTTCTCTTGGGTGCGATGTTGTTTACTGCTTGGGATTTTGCGCTAGAACCAGCAATGAGTCAAACAACATTTCCATTTTGGTATTGGGCAGAACCAGGAGCGTTCTTTGGAACACCTTATCGTAATTATTTAGGTTGGTATGGCACGAGTGCCTTATTTATGAGTGTAGCTGCCCTCTTGTGGCGAAATCCGCGCTTAAATTTAAAGCGATCGCAACTTGTCGTTCCCCTAATTGTCTACTTAAGTAACGTTGCGTTTGCTGCTGCTATTAGCCTAGCTTTTGGATTTTGGTTTCCCGTCGCTTTAGGTCTCATTTTTGGTGTCATCCCAGTAATTTTCCTTTGGTGGATAGCACAACCCAGTACAGACGCTGTTACAGAAGCTAAGACAGGAGTTGTCAACAATCCTTCGGTAAAAATTGCCTTGAAGTAAGCCGTGCGGGGAGTAGATGTGGTCAGCTGGTTAATTCAAGGCGCTATGGCATTATTATTCCTACTTCTTCAAATACCAGCAACGGCAGTTTTGCTGTCGCGTTTGCTCAAAGGTCCCAGTCGCCATCCTCCGCTGGAACCAACCTTGGCGACACCCGATTTATTAGGAAGTGTCAGTGTTGTAGTTCCGACTTTAAATGAAGCTGACCGCATTAGTCCCTGTTTAGATGGGTTAAGCCGGCAAAGCTATGAAGTGCGAGAAGTGATTGTTGTCGATAGCAACTCGCAGGATGGCACGCCAGACTTAGTGAAGGCGGCGCAAAAAAACGATCCGCGCTTTCGGTTAATGACCGACGATCCTTTACCCACTGGCTGGGTAGGACGTCCTTGGGCTTTACACAACGGCTTTCTACACAGTTCTGAACACAGCGAGTGGTTTTTAGGCATGGATGCCGATACTCAACCGCATCCTGGCTTGGTTGCCAGCCTTGTGAAAACGGCTCAAACTGAAGGCTATGACTTGCTATCTTTATCACCGCAATTTATTTTGAAGTCTCCTGGAGAGTGCTGGTTGCAACCGGCGTTGTTAATGACGCTGCTCTACAGGTTTGAAAGTGCGGGTGTCGATAGTTCAGTCGCCGAAAGAGTGATGGCGAACGGGCAGTGTTTTTTGTGTCGGCGGGCGGTATTAGCTCAAGTAGGCGGCTATAGCAGCGCCAAAAGTTCGTTTTGTGATGACGTGACTTTGGCACGAAATATCTCATCACAAGGCTTCCGTGTGGGATTTTTGGATGGTGCTAAGGTGTTTAAGGTGAGGATGTATGAAGGCGCAGTCCAAACCTGGCAAGAGTGGGGGCGATCGCTTGATTTAAAAGACGCGTCTTCACCTGCGGCTTTGTGGTGGGATTTGTGGCTACTTTTTGCCGTGCAAGCCTTACCCTTACCGATTGTTCTTAGCTATTTGCTTTTTTTGCCGTCTACACCTTCGCCTTTTTTACTAGCATTGCTCGGACTCAATGTATTTTTACTCGTTGTCCGCTTTGCTTTGTTGTTGGCGATCGCGCCTTCGTACGATCGCTCGCAAGCACGAGGAGGTTGGTTATTCTGGTTGTCACCTTTTGCCGATCCTTTGGCGGTACTGCGGATTTTCTTATCGGCTTTTCGCACGCCTACTCAGTGGCGGGGTCGCCAGTATGGTCATCCGAGTTAACTTGATCTGCGCGTTCTAACTCCCACAGAATTTGGTTGCCTTCGCGGCGGACGCGCGACACAATCCAATTGCGCCAGCGCCATTCGTCACCGCGGCTTGTGACTGCGCTGGCGTGGACATCCATAAGATCCGCTAGTTCAGAACTTGTGATTAAGTAACCCTTCGCCGCGATTTCGTCAGCAATTCGTAAGGTTTCGACTAAGCTGCGCAGCAGTGCCACTCTCGTCTCGCGGGGAATTTCTTCACTGTTGACAACGGAGTTTGGTGCGCTAGATTCTATCATGGTCATATCTGAGACAAGGTGGCTAGAAGTAGTTGTTTCGTAAGTTATCGTAGATTGTGGTACGCAATCAGATACTTCTGTTACTAGTACAGAATCTAATTTCGGTTGTTGCAGCGTTGGAGTTTTACCTGTAGCAAACGCCCGCGCAATTTCGTCACAGCGTTCGTTGCCTATGTTACCCGCGTGACCTCGAACGTACTGCCATTGCACATTCTTGGTGTTTCTTGCGTCAAGAATTTCCCAGAGGTCTTGATTGAGTACGGGCTTTCCTTGGGCTGTTTTCCAACCTTTCTTTTTCCAACCTTTTACCCATTGTGTAATGCCTTTAATCAGGTACTCACTATCGGTATATAAGGTAATTGGTTCGTTTGTCGGTACGGTTGAGAGCAGTTCTAGTGCGGCGATCGCAGCTTGCATTTCCATGCGATTATTCGTCGTTTGCGCTTCGTAACCACCGAGTTCCTGAACTGAACCATCCGCAAAGTAAATAACAACCGCCCAACCGCCAGGACCAGGGTTGCCCGTGCAGGCTCCATCTGTATATATGCTTTTGATTGTATGAGCAGGCATATAGAAATTGAAACGTTAAGGAAGCGGGTGAAAATAAAAAGTCGGTAACTGGTAACTGGTCATTGGCAATTATATTTATTCGCAATTACCTGTTTCCATGACCCAAAGCCAAACTACGTCCACCAACTTATATCCGAAAGTGAAGGACTATTAAGGCTAGCACAATTACGTGCCTGTCTTCTACCTATTTTTCTGCGGGCGAGTTACCTTATTAGTATGTTTGTTCTAGTTTGAAGGTTGAGCATCAAATTAGCGTGATAAAAATTACACTTCCCCGCTAATTGCCAAATGATTACATTATAATTCTCCTCTGCTGCCTCTGCTTCCCTACTCCTCTGCCCCATGTACGAGCCACTACACCACAAATATCGACCCCAACGCTTTGCTGAACTCGTGGGACAAGAAGCGATCGCCACAACCCTGAGTAATGCTGTCCGTACTGGTAGAATTGCGCCTGCCTATTTATTTACAGGACCGCGCGGTACAGGGAAAACCTCTAGCGCCCGTATTTTAGCAAAATCACTGAATTGTTTAGCAACTGATGTGCCTACTGAAACACCTTGTGGTAAGTGTGAAGTGTGTCGGGGAATTGCAAATGGTTCGGCGTTAGATGTCATTGAAATTGATGCGGCGAGTAACACAGGGGTAGACAATATTCGAGAAATCATCGAGCGATCGCAGTTTGCCCCGGTGCAGTGTCGCTACAAAGTATATGCGATCGACGAATGCCACATGCTGAGTACCGCAGCATTCAACGCCTTACTCAAAACGCTCGAAGAACCACCACCACGCGTTGTTTTTGTGTTAGCAACAACTGATCCCCAACGGGTTTTACCGACAATTATTTCGCGCTGTCAGCGGTTCGATTTTCGTCGCATTCCTTTAGAAGCAATGGTGCAGCATCTTCAAGCGATCGCCGTTAAAGAACAAATCCCAATCACGCGTGAAGCTTTAACTTTGATAGCACAACTATCCCAAGGAGGACTACGCGATGCTGAGAGTTTGTTGGATCAATTAAGTTTATTACCAGAAGTAACCGTAGAGCGCGTTTGGGATTTAGTCGGTGCGGTAGCAGAGCCAGATTTACTTGCGTTACTCGACGCGATCGCCCAAAATAATCCAGAACAACTGCTCGATCGTACGCGTCAATTACTAGAACGCGGTAGAGAACCGTTAACGATCTTGCAAAATCTGACAAGTTGCTATCGCGATTTGCTGATTGCCAAAACCGCACCTCACCGTAATGACTTGGTTGCGTGTACTGCGACAACATGGCAAGCAATGTGCGATTTAGTGCAGCAGTGGGAAATCGCAACAATTCTTGACGGACAAAAAAATCTCAAAGCCAGTGAAGCGCAAATTAAAACTTCCACGCAACCCCGATTGTGGTTAGAGGTGACACTGCTGGGATTATTACCGACAACCAGTACGCCTCAATCGTCGCTAGTTGCTACTCATCGCAATCTCAGCAATTCCCAAACTCCATCCCCAGTCAAAGACACTCCACAACCACAAACACCGCCACAACAAGAAGTCGTTGAAACCATCTCACCACCACCGCCGATTGTTCGCCAACATCCAGATGTTCGCACGGAGGAAGATAAAGCCGTTGAAATTCATACGGATGTTGACCTCGAGCAAGTTTGGCAACAAGTGCTGCAAAACTTACCTTTACCCAGTAAAGCACTGTTTAAAGAACACGGCAGCTTAGTTGCGATTCGCGAACAACAAGCGTCGATTGGAATTCGTTCGGCAAAGTTACTTAAAATTGCTCAAACTAAAGTAGCCGATTTGGAAACAGCATTTGGAAAATTATACGATCGCAAAGTAAAAGTACAACTTGAAGTTGCCACGACTCATCAGCCGCAGGCGAATTCTTCTCAGGAGGTCACACCGCCGCCTACCCGAAAGCCACCGGTAAATAGCGAGCCTGAAACAACTGCATCAGCATCGAGTGCGACGTCTACTTTAATTAAACGTGAACCTGCGATTGCACCCCAAACTCTTGCTGAAACACAATCCGAGTCTATTTCAACTCCTGAATCTCCTGAACCTGCAACCGACGATGTCGCGATCGCGGCGCAACGTTTAGCCGAGTTTTTTAAAGGCGAAGTTTTACAACTAGACGACGATCGCGTGTTTACCCAGCCAATAACAACAAGCAGCCTACCACCGCAGGCTGCTTCAGATTGGGATGATGTGGATGAAGATACTGCCGAATTTGACTTTTAATTATTGCCCTGATGAACAGTTTTCACCCATTTTAGCCGCTTTGGTCGCACGGACATACGTGCGGTTGTACTTGCCATCACCACCATCCAGTGGCACATGTACAAAGTACCGCGCAGCGTTTGTAAGAGGATAACAAACAATGCAGACCAAGTGAGCTTATCTTCAAGCGTGCGAATTCGCTTTAACCCCAAGAACATCCATATCATAAATATGGTGACAGTGAAGCTCGTGAGCGGCGTTAGTACAGGTAATCGGTTGCGGGCGATCGCCATCAGCAAATCAGGAACCTGCGCGATTGGAACGATGTACTGAATCAGCATAAACATCAGTAAATCGAATTTTTTGCCAGCACCGATGCGGCTTTTGAGAATTAACCGCCAGTAATCCAAATAGCGTTGATAACCACCTTCTGCCCAGCGGTTGCGTTGATGCCATAGCGCGATCGCACTCGTTACGCCTTCTTCTTCGACATAAGGATCGCTGACAAATTCAATTTCCCAATTGTCTAAGTGCAAGCGCAACGTCAAATCGAGATCGTCGGTAATCGTTTCTTCATTCCAACCGCCACAACGTTCCAGCGCCTGACGGCGAACAAATTGACCATTTCCGCGCAATTCACCAATACCGCCAAGGGCGACGCGTTGCTGCTGAACATAGCTATCGACAGCCATTTCTGCCATCTGTCCGCGAGTCCAAAAGTTCTCGTGGGAGTTGGCGATCGCTTTGCGTACCTGTACGGCTCCAACAGTGCGTTTTTGAAATAAGGGTAATACGCGCTGCAACAAATCAGGCGTGACTTGCGCGTCGGCGTCAAATACTGCCAAAATTTCACCTTTCGCTAAGGGTAAAACTTGGTTCAATGCCCCAGACTTACCACCGCTAGCTTTTGCCCCCCGTCGCAAAACTTTTAATTTATGGTAATTTTGCTGTAATTTTTCTAAAAGTGCGGGCGTTTGGTCGGTACTATTATCGTCAATCACCCAAACTTCGTAGCGGTCTACCGGATAATCAAGGCTGCAAAGTGTCTTGACTAAATTACCAATGACTGCTTCTTCATTTTTGGCAGCGACTAACAGCGAAACAGAAGGTAAATAATCGGCTTGCGCATTTTGGGTACGGGAACGAGCTAAAACCAACCGTAGGGTATGAATTCCCCACAAAGTTGTTAAACCTAGTACCAGCCAAAATCCAAAAGAAATTAAATGAAGGGCGATCGTGCCACTCCAAACTACGATGAAAACAACAGCCGCTTTGCGTCTGCGACCTTCGCCGCAAGTCTTGAGAGAGGTTGTTTGCAACGCCTCTAGCTCAGACTCGTCTTCTGATAACTCAGACAACAATGAGCCTAGCGCATCAAGTTCGCTATAAGAATCGTTCTCAGCCCAGGAATTCGCTGGCATAGTTTACTCGATCAACCACCAGTATTTATCTACGCACTTCTAAGAAGTAAGGTAACATCACGACAACAGCAGGGCTCAGAAGTCAAGATTAAAAGCTAAAAGAGGTAATGGAATTGCTCTTTTATCATGTCCTCAGTGTCCCTTCAATTGCCATAAAAGCGAGGTTTTTTGATGTAATTTCCCTAGCTTCAATAAAAGTAAGTGCAGCCCTATTGTATCCGACATTGACAGAAGCAAGCGAATAGTCTTCCTCAGAGTGCTTTATCTCAAGCCTATAACTGATAGTTGTGACAGACACTCATGTATTTGGGAATGCTAAGCATAGGTCACAATCTTTGAGCTATAGTCTTGATATGTCGATTGAGCAACTACAACCTGCTAGTCTACAAGAAGTCAGAGTTTATCAACCTTATTTTCAAGGCAATAAACGCAACACACTACCTTTAGCGATTAGCCTTTACAAGCAAGGAGTTCTTCAAGGACAGCGCAACATAGAAGGTGGTGATAGTATTCCGTTTGTGGCAACTTGGAACGTGTCTACACTACCTGCTGATTTAACGCGTTGCCGAATGCAGTTTGACGGTAAGGCAGACCTCAGTTATGAGGTGATGATGTCTAGCTCGGAACTCGTAGACTTTTTGATCGATACGATCTTACATTTCAAGCGTACGAACACTGTCGATTTTACTAAGGCTTTTTACCGAAAACTACTTCGATTTGACGATTGAGTTCGAAATCTTACGTCATTTTGTAACTTATAATTCCAATCTGTTACCCGTCTGCCCTCAAACTACAAGAACTGCTTATGAGTCTTATCAAATAGCAGGTTCCACCTAGAATAGAAAAATAATCAAGCCGCAGGCGGTGAAATGTTGAGTTTAGGGAGTGGGGACGTGCCGAATGCTAAGTACTTGCTGATCGGATCGATCGAGGCTTACAGCGGTAAGTCAGCGACAGTGCTGGGATTATCTGAACAGCTAAAGCATACAAAGCTCGATCTTGCCTATGGAAAACCGTTGGGTAATTGGGTGAATGACTCGGAGGAATCACCGATCGATGCAGATGTTCAATTTGTAAACCAAATCCTTCGGCTACCAGAAAACCGACTGTTGCCATCGCTTTTGACTTTGAATGAAACAACGATTCAAAAGCGCCTGTGCGGTGAGGATACGACTGATTATCAGCACTTAGCAGCGGTACAATATCAGCACTCAAAAGGAGATTTAGTCATTCTTGAAGGTCCAGGAAATTTAGAAGAAGGTAGTTTGTTTGGCTTAAGCTTACTCGAAGTTGCGAAGATCGTTGATGCTAAAGTCCTGCTTGTAACGCGCTATAAATCAGTTTTCTTGGTAGAAGCACTGTTAGCGGCGAAGCAGCGTTTAGGCGATCGCTTGATCGGTGTCTTGCTCAACGATATCGCCCCAGAACAAATGCAGACGGTGAATACCGAAGTCCGCGCGTTTTTAGAAAAGCAAGGTATTCCTGTATTAGGAACGCTGCCAAAAAATAACTTACTGCGTAGCGTCAGCGTCGCCGAACTTGTAGAGCATTTAAATGCTGAAGTCCTGTGTCGTCCGGATCGCCTAGATTTAATGGTAGAAAGTCTGGCAATTGGTGCGATGAATGTCAATGCGGCGCTGAAATATTTCCGCCGACGGCAAAATATGGCAGTAGTAACAGGCGGCGATCGCGTCGAAATTCAATTGGCTGCTTTAGAAAGTTCAACGCAATGTCTCATCCTCACAGGACAACTACCACCACCACCGTTTATCCTCGCCAAAGCTGAGGATCTGGAAATTCCTATTTTGTCGGTCGATCTCGATACACTCTCGACAGTGGAAATCATCGACCGCACTTTTGGACAAGTCCGCCTGCACGAACCAATTAAAGTGCAATGCATCCGCGAGTTGATGCAGAAACATTTTGATATTGACCGTTTGTTGTCGCAACTCGAGTTAAAGCCTGCAGTAGCTTTGCCTTAAAGGTTTTATGTATGAGATGCTTTTGGTTTTAGCTGTTGTCGTGCTGTTTCTCTCCGTCCTTTCGCCGTAACGTGCTGAGTCGCAGCAGCTAAGCCGAAGACGGGCATATTGCCATAAATTGCTTCGTAGTTGCCAGGTTCAATCAGGTACGTTTCGTGCCAAATTCCGACACTGCCATCGTTACCTACGGCGCGATGAAAGCGTTGCCATGCTGCTAGATGGGGATCGGCAGGATTCCTCGCAAAGCGCTCTAAATCTTCAAACGATCGCCAGTATTGAATGAGTCCCACACCCCGCCAATATAAAAAGCTTTCTCCCCCTAAAAATCCTTTTTCTGGATGCTGATAAAGCGTCCGCAGCATCGGTGTCATCGCCTGTGCTGTCGGAATCCATTTGGAAAAAGCAAAGAATTGATTGATGCGCATGCCAATTAGAAACACGACGAAGGGTTCGTCAACTTGCGCTGTATAGCGTCCTGGCATAACTTGAGCCATGAATATTCTCTCCTTGCGCTCAACTGGAGGCTTTTTATGCAATTAATTTATTATGTAATTAATTGCATATTTAGATTATATGCAATCTGTTGCATATGTCAAGGAAATTATTTACATGGCTTTAGCACACGCAATTTTGGCAGTTCTCGTTGATTGTCCGCATAGTGGTTACGACTTAGCAAAGCAATTTGATGGTTCTGTCGGCTTCTTTTGGGCGGCGAGTCATCAACAAATTTATCGGGAGTTGTCCAAACTCGAAGCGCAAGGCTGGCTAACGTGTGAAATCATTCCGCAAGAAGGACGTCCTGATAAAAAGCTGTATCACATTACCGAAACGGGGAAACAAGAACTACAAGCGTGGATTGCTCAACCTTGCGAACCAGCAGCAATTAAAGAAGATTTACTTGTCAAAATTTTTGCGGGTTATGTCGCGACTTCCCCCGAAATCATTTTGAATGAATTACAGCAGCACCGCCAAGCGCACTTAGAGAAACTATCGACGTACAAGGCTTTAGAGCAGCGCTATTTTCAAAATATACAATCGCTGTCTTTGCCCGCGAAGTTTCGCTATCTTACGCTACTCAAAGGTATTAGCTACGAGTCAGATTGGGTGGCTTGGTGCGATCGCGCAATTGAATTACTTCGTTAAATTGTAAATAACAGCGCTCGCGCTGTCTGTTAAAATAACTAGGTTGTTTAATCTGATTCCGTCTTTGAGTCAGTCTATCGATCTCGTCAACAACGTTGACACGTTAGCGCAAGAACTAGCTACGATTCAGCAAACAGGTGCTAAGCGAATCGCTCTGTTGGGTTCTCGTCACGTTCCTCTGACTCATCAGCATCTGATCGAAATGATGAGTTATGCTCTTGTATTATCTGGCAATCGGCTGATTACCTCTGGCGCAACCGGAACAAACTCGGCGGCGATTCGAGGCGCAATGCGGGCTGATGCTAATTTATTGACAGTTATTCTGCCCCAAAGCCTAGAACGCCAACCGCTAGAGTCACGACAGCAGCTCGAGCAGGTAATGCATTTGGTGGAAAATCCTAGCAATGATAATTTGTCTCTGGCAGAAGCAAGTGCGATCTGTAACCAAGAAATCATCTCGCGCTGTCAGCAGTTGATTTGCTTTGCGTTTCACGATAGCCGGACTTTGCTACAAACGTGCCGAGAGGCAGAGGATCAGCGCAAGGTAGTGACGCTATTCTATCTAGATTAAGGCTGTTAGTTATTCGCTCTTTTCAACTGGTAAAACATGAATTTATCGCAACTACCAGCTTCTACAGTTTTTTTGTATTGCATTGTTGCGGCGGCGATCCTCATCTATCTACCATTTTTAGTTGTCGGTTATGCGCGAGTACAAGTCGGCTACGATATCGCCGCACCCCGCGCTATGTTTGATAAATTGCCGCCTTATGCACAAAGGGCAACATGGGCGCATCAAAACTCTTTTGAAGCTTTCACGATCTTTGCCCCTGCTGCTTTGATGGCATACGTTACAGGCATAAATTCTAACTTAGCTGTTGGTGCGGCGATCGCTTTTGTGATTGCCCGCTTGTTCTATTCAGTTTTTTATATCGCCAATATTCCCGTCGGGCGATCGCTCATGTTTGCTGTTGGCTCGCTCTGTTCTGGTACGCTATTTGTTCTAAGTCTTCTGCACAATAATTAGGTGCGAGAAGCGAGTGACTAGTGTCAGAGAATGTTTATACGTAGTATTCTCCTCTGCGCCCTCTGTCTTACAACCCCCTTGCTTATGGCTGCTACATACTCTTTTGACATCGTTAGTGATTTTGACCGCCAAGAGTTAGTCAATGCGGTCGATCAAACTGTGCGCGACATCAAAAGTCGCTATGACTTGAAAGATACACAAACTACCGTAGAACTCGGTGATGAAGTTATCACAATTAACACTAACAGCGAGTTTACTCTAGAATCCGTCCACACAGTCTTGCGCGAAAAAGCTGCAAAGCGCCAGTTATCGATGAAAATCTTTGATTTTGGTAAAGTTGAATCTGCTAGTGGAAACCGCGTTCGCCAAGAAATTAAGCTCAAAAAAGGTATTAGCCAAGAGATTGGCAAGCAAATCTCCAAGTTAATTCGCGACGAATTTAAGAAGGTACAGGCTTCGATTCAAGGCGATGCGGTACGAGTTTCGAGTAAATCAAAAGATGACTTGCAAGCTGTTATGCAACGTTTGAAGCAAGAAGATTTTCCAGTAGCTTTGCAGTTTACTAACTACCGTTAAGGCAATCGCTATTTCATAACAAATCCTTAGTGTAAATTTTTTTGAATTATGTCTGAATAATTGTTCATATGTTATACTGAGATTCAGAGCTAGGAGAAAAAAATGACAACTGTAACTCAAATGAAGTGTGCGTGTGAAAATTGCTTGTGTATCGTTTCTCTAGAAGACGCTATCCAGAAAGACGGTAAGCCTTATTGCAGCGAAGCTTGTGCTAATGGTCACACAAGTGGTTCAGGTTGCGGTCACAGTGGTTGCGGATGCAGCTAAGATTTTATTTATAACCAAAGTATTGTGGAGTAATTTAGGGAGTAGGGAAAATGTTTCTACTCCTTTGTTGTGTTGATATGAAATTAACTTCTAATTCATTTCTTCGCGCATAAGAATCTATAGCCCACATCCAACTGATTGAGTTGATTCCGGTTTGAACTGCATGAGGATTAGCTAGAGCAAAAGCTGACTTACTTGCTCTAAATTGAGGATTTAAATAACTTTCAGGTCGTCTCCAACCTGTGGCTAAGAATATGTTTGATAAATCTGGTGGTAGCGTGAAAGGTTAAACATTAACCTATCTTGGGTCATTTGTTTAAGGAGAGATACAACGTCTTTTAAAGATGAGAAAAGACTTGTTTGTCATACTCCCAAATAAAAGGAAAATAATCATACAACCAAAATTTTTTGCCTGCGATCGCGTCAAAGGAAAAAATCATCACTTTCTTTTGAGCAATTCGGTTCATCTCGTAGAAAGCTGTTTTGAGATTCGAAAAATGGTGAATTGCTAGAAGACAAATGACAACGTCTACTGCATCGTCAGGTAAAGCAATTGCCTCAGCATAATTGTTCAGCCATTGCACTCATGGATGTGGTGTCATTGGCGATCGCATCGCAGCAGAAGGTTCAACCGCATAAACATGAAATCCGCGTTCAGCAAGCATCCAACTATAGCCACTTCTGGGTGCAACGAACTGTACTACAGAATCGACATCCGCATATCTGGAAGCCGAGAGCGAGTATACGATTGACCGATCGCGTCATAAATAGGCATGATGGGTTTTTGTAGGACATTAGGTAATAAAAGGTAATTATTTCGGTGCGATCGCTCCCCATCGCGCAGAAATTTTGCAAAATATATAGAAGTTGAATATTCTTAACTTAATTCTCAGCAATCAGACAGTTCGTCCCATTTGCTAGCGATATTTATATATGAACAGCCCTTTTTTGACTCGCCTTCATAGTCCAGAACGTCCTGTCATCGTCTTCGATGGCGCGATGGGAACAAACTTGCAAGCTCAAAATCTTACCGCAGCCGACTTTGGAGGAGCGCAGTACGAAGGGTGTAACGAATATTTAGTCCATACCAAACCCGAAGCTGTCGCCAAGGTGCACCGCGACTTTTTAGCAGCAGGTGCAGATGTTATCGAGACAGATACATTCGGTGGAGCGTCAATTGTTTTAGCAGAGTATGACCTAGCCGATCGAGCTTACTACTTAAACAAAAAAGCAGCAGAACTCGCAAAACAAGTCGCTGCAGAATTTTCTACTCCCGAAAAACCCCGCTTTGTTGCTGGTTCGATGGGACCAACGACCAAATTACCAACCCTAGGACACATCGACTTTGACACGATGCAAGCGGCTTTTGCCGAACAAGCCGAAGGATTATATGACGGCGGGGTTGATTTATTTATTATTGAAACGTGTCAGGACGTGCTGCAAATCAAAGCCGCATTAAACGCCGTTGAGTCGGTATTTCATCGCAAGAAAGAACGACGTCCCCTGATGGTATCAGTGACAATGGAGACGACTGGCACGATGCTGGTAGGCTCGGATATTGGTGCAGCGTTGACGATTTTAGAGCCATACCCAATTGATATTCTCGGTCTAAACTGCGCGACAGGTCCAGACCGGATGGCGGAACATATCAAGTATCTGTCGCAGCACTCGCCCTTTGTTGTTTCTTGTATTCCGAATGCTGGACTACCAGAAAACGTCGGCGGTCAAGCGCACTATCGACTCACGCCGATGGAATTGCGTATGGCGCTGATGCACTTTGTGGAAGATTTGGGCGTACAGGTCATTGGTGGCTGTTGCGGTACGCGTCCTGACCACATTCAACAACTAGCAGAAATTGCTGCAACGCTAAAACCAAAAGAACGGCATCCCAGTTATGAGCCAGCAGCAGCATCGATCTACAGCGCGCAACCTTACGACCAAGATAATTCGTTTTTGATTGTCGGTGAACGATTGAATGCGAGTGGTTCTAAGAAATGCCGCGAATTACTCAATGCGGAAGATTGGGATGGACTCGTGTCGATGGCAAAGGCACAGGTGAGAGAGGGCGCACACGTATTAGATGTCAACGTCGATTACGTGGGGCGCGATGGCGTACGGGATATGCATGAATTGGTATCTCGTTTAGTAACAAATGTTACATTGCCATTGATGCTCGACTCCACTGAATGGGAAAAGATGGAAGCGGGGTTAAAAGTTGCGGGTGGTAAGTGTCTGCTCAACTCGACGAACTACGAGGATGGAGAACCGCGCTTTTTCAAAGTGTTGGAGTTAGCAAAAAAATATGGCGCTGGTGTCGTTGTCGGTACGATTGATGAAGATGGCATGGCACGAACTGCCGAAAAGAAATTTGAAATTGCCCAACGCGCTTACAATCAAGCTGTGGAATACGGAATTCCACCAGCAGAAATCTTTTTTGATACCTTAGCGCTACCGATATCGACAGGAATTGAGGAAGATCGCGCTAATGGTAAAGCAACAATTGAAGCGATTCGCCGCATTCGGGAAGAATTACCAGGTTGTCATGTCATTTTAGGTGTTTCTAATATCTCCTTTGGTTTGAATCCTGCTGCGCGTGTCGTACTCAATTCGATGTTTCTGCATGAGGCAATGGCGGCGGGAATGGACGCAGCGATTGTAAGTGCAAGTAAGATTTTGCCGCTTGCGAAGATCGCGCCAGAGCATCAGGAAGTTTGTCGCAAGTTGATTTATGATGAGCGGCAATTTGATGGCGATATTTGCGTTTACGATCCTTTGGCAGAGTTAACGAAATTATTTGAAGGCGCAACAACGAAACGCGATCGCACAATTGACGAAAGTATCCCTATCGAAGAACGCCTCAAACGTCATATCATCGATGGTGAAAGAATCGGTTTAGAAGAACAGCTGCAAAAAGCGTTAGAAAAATACGCGCCGCTTGATATCATCAACAACTTCTTACTTGATGGCATGAAAGTTGTCGGCGATCTGTTTGGCTCTGGGCAAATGCAGCTACCTTTCGTGTTGCAATCGGCAGAGACAATGAAAGCCGCAGTCGCGTATCTTGAGCCATTTATGGAAAAGCAAGAAAGCGGCAATAACTCAAAAGGTACAGTAGTGATTGCGACCGTTAAAGGTGATGTTCATGACATTGGTAAAAACCTTGTCGATATTATTTTGTCTAATAATGGCTACAAGGTCGTTAACCTTGGCATCAAACAGCCGGTAGAAAACATTATCGATGCCTACGAGCAGCACAAAGCCGATTGCATCGCGATGAGTGGGTTACTCGTCAAGTCTACTGCTTTCATGAAAGAAAACTTGGAAGTCTTCAACCAACGCGGAATTACAGTTCCAGTGATTTTGGGTGGTGCAGCGTTGACTCCTAAATTTGTCTATGAAGATTGCCAGCAAACGTATAAAGGACAGGTAATTTACGGTAAAGACGCCTTTTCTGATTTACACTTTATGGATAAGTTGATGCCAGCCAAGTCGCAAGGCAACTGGGACGATCTCCGAGGCTTCTTGAATGGTATCAGCAGCCAAAACTTAGAAATGACCACTCCAGAATCAGAAGCTAGCACGCAAGACAAAGAAACACCCGTTGACAATCACCAATTACCAATTACCACTGAAGTTGATACTCGCCGATCTGAAGCCGTTGCAGTCGATATAGAGCGCCCCACGCCGCCTTTTTGGGGAACGAAGATATTACAACCAGAAGATATTGCTTGGGACGAGTTATTTTGGTATTTGGATTTACAAGCTTTGATCGCCGGACAATGGCAGTTTCGTAAGCCTAAGGAGAAATCGAAAGAGGAATATCAGGCTTTCTTAGCACAGAAGGTGTATCCGATTTTAGAGTCTTGGAAGCAGCGAATTGTTGCGGAAAACTTATTGCATCCGCAGGCGGTTTATGGGTATTTTCCATGTCAGGCTGTGGGGAATTCGTTGATTGTTTACGATCCGAACCACAAAGATACAAAAGAAATTGCGCGGTTTGAGTTTCCAAGGCAAAAGTCTCTGCGAAGGCTTTGTATTGCTGATTTCTTTGCGCCGCAGGAATCGGGTGTCATTGACGTGTTTCCGATGCAAGCGGTGACGATGGGAAATATTGCAACGGAGTTTGCGCAGGAGTTGTTTAGAGCGAATCAATACACTGACTATCTCTATTTCCACGGTTTGGCAGTGCAGATGGCGGAAGCTTTGGCAGAGTGGGTGCACGCACGGATTCGGCGCGAGTTGGGCTTTGGGGCTGAGGAACCAGATAATATTCGGGATGTCCTGGCGCAGCGCTATCGCGGTTCGCGTTATAGTTTTGGTTATCCCGCGTGTCCGAATATTCAAGATCAGTATAAATTGTTGGAGTTGTTGGGAAGCGATCGCATCAACCTCCATATGGATGAAAGCGAACAACTCTATCCTGAACAATCAACAACTGCGATTATTGCTTATCACCCCGTAGCTAAATATTTCAGTGCATGATTTATAGTTGCTCTGGATTAATTCCTTTTTCTCGCAGTAGTGCGCTTAAAGCTGCATAACGCTGTCTTTCCTCTTCTAATTGTTTTATTGCTTCATCAGCACGTTGGCGTTCTTGTTCGGCGCGTTGACGTTCTTGCTCGCGTAGTTGATTTAGCTCAACATAGGTAAGGAATTTATCTCCTTGAGGTGAAAAAATTTCTAAATTATCAGAACTTAGCTGAAATTTAATTTTGAGGCGGGGACTTACCCAATTATTCATCTCTGGAATAATTTCTAAATCATCCCCCGATCGCAGCCAACCGATTAGCTCGTTGTCATCTGGGTCATATACATAGTATTCTTCGACGCCGTAACGTTCGTAAAACTTAAATTTTTCTGCCATTTTCTTCAGGCGGTTCCCAGGAGAGAGTATTTCAAATACAACCTGCGGTGGAATGTTGTCTTCTTCCCATTGTTTGTAAGAACCTCTGTCTCCTTTTGGTCTACCAAAGACAACCATCGTATCTGGTGCTTGACGAATTTTATTGTCTCCTTGAACCGGATACCACAGGAGATCGCCAGCAACAAATACTTGGCTATCTTTCACAAATAGCAGTTCTAAGTTTTCTTTGATAGTGACAATCCAACGAAATTGTTTGGTGTTGTCTGCCATTGGTTGACCGTCACTATCGGGGTAAAAAATCCTTTGTGTCGTTGTTTGCAGCTGTTCTATCATACTGCTCTCTCCTCTTGAGAGGGATTGCCCTATTCTATCTTTTTGCTCAGTTGTTAATGAGTCACTCTACTTTTACAGAATTACTTAGTGCTTACGTCTTAAAAATAAAAATAGCACCTCGGATTAGGTGCTAAAGAATCTCATTTTTGTTTGTTTCTAACTAGTACTGTCAAGGTTAATTAGTAATTAGTTGTATTGACGTTTGCTCTTGGACTACGCGCACCAGCTGCTGCACCGATCATGGAAGCGATTAAGCCAAGTAACGAACCAAAGAAGAACCACCACAACCCTTGAGAAATACCACCAGCAATGTCACGCGTTTGCTGTGCTGTAACGCCTGGCTGTTGTGCACCTGTTCCTGCTCCTGGTGTAGGGATATTTCCTTGCTGAGCTTGCTCAAGGACACCACCTGCAACGTTAGCAGCCGCTTGAGTTGCTAAACCAAATGCGCCTGTGACTCCAGCTGCGAGTAGCCAAGAACCAAGTGCTAATGTGGTTGCCCAAAGAATCGCTCCGTTTAGTAGCGCTGTGCTGCGATTCATCGGTCCACAAGCGCGGGCTGTTACCCAACCACCGACAAATAAGGAGATTAATAAACCAATTGTTGACCAAATACCTACATTACCTGCCACATCAGGGGCATCTGTTCTAGGAGCGCCCGAGCCGGCAATTGTTGTTGCGCCAATAGCACCAAAGAGTGCGCTAAGAAGTAACTGAGTTGCTAGAGCAACGACTAAACCTGAAAGAATTGGACCCCAACGAACGCGATCGTGATAATCTACGACAGCTGCTCGATTCACTACGGCAGGTTCAGAAACAACATCATCTGCCGGTCTATTTACGTACGACATGGGTAACTTACCCCCTTCCCTGTTCTGTTTCTCTACAATTTTGCTTGAATCTCTAATTTAATTTGGAATTTTAATTTAACTATCTATCAGTAGAAATAGTTGCGGAATCTACCTTTAGGAGTAAAGTAAACTCAGCAATTTGTGAATTTTAATTTGCGTGATAAAAATTTAATTATTTTATTAATTTGTAACTGCTTTATTAAGATCTTAAAAGTTAACAAATGAAATGAATTGTCAATTTTTATCGAATTGATTAATTAATCAAATATATATAGACATCAGCCTATTTTGATTTCTATCTCAAAGCGATGAAATTTTAAAAAAGATTTAACGAAGCTTAACAGCAGTTCCTGTTGCTGTAATCAGTAGTAAAGCTCCTGATTGGTCGATATTAATCGTACCAGTATCAATTTCAATGCCAATGACAGCATCGGCTCCGAGTTTAAGGGCGCGGCGCTCTAATTCTTGAATTGCATCGCGCTGACCGCGTTCAAACACGCGTTCGTAACTACCAGTACGACCACCAATAATATCTCGAATGCCTGCGAAAAAGTCACGCAACGCATTACTGCCGTAGACGACTTCTGCCGTAACGATTCCCAAATAGGCTTCGATCGTAGTTCCTTGAATAACATCGGTAGTCGTTAAAATCATGGAGGAGCCTCAGAAAACGCGATTTACCAGAAGTGGGAAAGTCCGATCTCAAACATTGAAACCAAGACAATTTTAAATTGACTAGCACCCAGAAAATTGGGAAAAAAAGTTTCCAAATTGAAAGATTCCTGGTTTAATGTAGAGCATCAGTCGCACCTTAGCAAAAATTGCAGAAGTATAGCAGAAAAGTAGTCGTGCAAAAGCAGAGTTTATTAGCTATAAGTGTCTTGCTACTAGGAGGAATTGGCGTTATTGTACCGCCAACCGCTCAAGCTCAAATAGTGGTTGCACAAACCAAAGGCGCGGTACCTAGCAGTCCTTATCAACGCAGTCAGCAGCTACAAAAATTGCTGCAAGAAGGACGGAGGTTGATGGATGCGGGAAAATCAGCCGAAGCGATCGCCCGCTATCAACAAGCCGCTAAATTATCGCCAAAGAATGCACGCATTTTTTCGACGATTGGTTTCCTCTATGCGCGCCAAGGAAACTATGCTGCGGCAACGACAGCCTATCGTCAAGCGATTGATGCAGCTCCCAACCACGCAGACTTCCACTATGCTCTCGGCTACACTTTAGCACGGATGGGACGCTATGCCGAGGCTGCTAGTGCGTATCGGCGAACAACCGAGCTAGACCAGAATAACATCAACGCTTATCTTGGATTAGGCGTCGTAATGTTGCGTCTCAAAAATTATCAGGGTGCTGAATGGGCAGCTCAGCAAGCGATTAATCGCGATCCTAATAATTCAAGTGCGTATGAGTTGATGGGAGCGATTCTTCTACAACAAGATAAGTTTCGCGATGCGATCGCAATGCTCCAAAGGTCAGCAACGATCGACCCTAACAACGGCAATGTTTTATTAAATCTTGCCATAGCTTGGGCAAGTCAGGGCAATATGACCGCAGCTTTGATGACTTTGCGACGAGCGGTGCAGATTGACCCCCAAAATGTAACAGTCCTCCTACAAATGGGAGACATTCTCAGAGTGCAAAACGACGTTCAGGGCGCCATCGACGCCTATAAACGTGCATTAGCCCTGCAACCAGACTTAGCAGAAGCCCAGAAAGCAGTCAACGATATGCTGCTCAATCAACCAGGAAGTAGTCGTTTAGAACGTCTTCTAACGCCACGACTTTAATTCAGCAATTCGCTAGTCGAGTTGGCGTCCGGTGAGTTCGACAAAAATATCTTCGAGGTTCGAGGGACGTACCATGATACCAGTTTTATCCTTTTGCTGCTCAAGGTAGGCGTTGGCTTGTTCGAGGGTGGGAAAAAATTGGTATTCCCAGCGTGCTGCGTCCTTCGTACCAATTTGTTTAATTGCTAACGCTTCGCCGTGTTTGGCACGTAACTGTTGTAAGGTTCCTAGCGCAATCAACTGACCGCGATCTATAATGCCGATGCGATCGCACAAGTATTCCACCTCTTCCATGTAGTGTGTTGTGAGCAATATAGTCATACCTTGTTTATTTAAATCAAGGATGATTTCCCATAACCGTCGCCGCGTTTGCGGATCGAGTCCAACTGTCGGTTCATCTAAAAATAAAATTTGTGGTTGATGTAACAATGCTCTGGCAATCTGTAAGCGACGCTTCATCCCGCCAGACAATGTTTTCACAAAATCGTCGCGCCGCTCTGCAAGTTCCATGTACTCTAGCCATTGATGAATCAGGCGTTGACGTTTTGGATTGCGGATGTGATGCAATCTTCCGTGCAACTCCATGTTTTCCCACACAGATAAATCGCCATCGACACTCGTTGGTTGCAAGACGACTCCAATACACTGCTTTACCTGCAAAGCTTGACGTACGACATCAAACCCTGCGACTTCGATACGCCCTTGCGACGGTTTTGTTAAAGTTGTTAGCATCCGAATCGTCGTTGATTTACCTGCGCCGTTAGGTCCTAGTAAACCAAATATTTCTCCAGACTGAATCGTAAACGAAAGGTCATTAACAACAGGAACGTTATTAAACAGTTTGCGAACGTTTTGCAGCGAGACAGCAGGCATCAATATTTAAGTTGTTGATTAAATCGATCCATACTTAAATTATCACCTAGATTTCGCTACGTGCTGGTTGCAGAGTATTGCGAGTAGATGAGGGTAATAATCTAACCTTGCAAGATGAGGCTAAATCCACTCGTACGTGAAGTATGCTTTTGCTAAAAAGAGAATAAAGTAACGAGAGAAATAAATTTACTCTAAAATTTTCTATTTCGTCCTAAGACAATCTGAGATAATTCTGCTGAAATCTCAGCTTTTATTTTACAAAGGTAGGCAAGTTATGCGGTGGCAAGCTTGGACAAAATTGTTGTGCCTTGCTGGTGCTTCGTTGTTCGTGAGTTCAATTCTACCTGTAGTCGCCCAGACTCCACCTGCACGTACCTATCAACCAGGGTACTGGCAACCACGAGCGCGGGTAAATCCAAAGATGCCAATAACAGTAATTTTGGAAAACCAGACGGAAATGCCACTCAAGTATAACTTTTTGGATGACCGTGCGGAAGCTGATTTAATTGTTGGCGACCAAGTTCAGCTTAGCCGCGTTACTTTACCATTGAACATTGCTGTTTACGACCCTTCACCTAAGGCGGGGGCGGGAGATGAGGTTAATCTAAATTATGCAGTTTCTGTTAATCGGAATGTTGTGACCGTGCTTGTTCAGCCAACACAAGAAGAAGGCTATCGTGTTGTGAATATTGGTAGAACTGGGGCTATTTATCTTTATTAGTTAATTAATTGCTTGTATAATTATTGAGATATATAAAATTCATCGCCTCAGTAAAGTAGCACTTTGATCCTTGCTATATTGACTATAGATTGGTAAGGAAGGATCATGCTACTCAATCGTAGAGTCATCGCTGCCTTAGGAATCATTATTTTAGTGAGTGCGATCGCTCTTCCTGTCCAAGCAACTGTACCGCCAGCACAACAGTATCAATATAGTCGCGCTGGGTATCGCAGTCGAGTCTACACTTCAGATTTTAGTCGTCTTCAGGGATTGCCGCGATCGCGCAGGTTTTATCGACAACGCGTAAATGCAGTTTACCGTGCCGATCCTTTTTATCATTTATATACTGGTAGTTTCCATCGCCGTCGCATCCACAATAACCGCTATCCTGTACGCAGAAGAATTGGCAGTTTTAGACCAGGATTTAGGCTGAGGCTTGTGAAGTAGTTTGTTCGCGAGGAGTCTGATAAGTATTTGTTGATATCCACTTATTTGCAATTGGCATTCGCCAGCCTGTACCGAACGCGCGATCGGTAACTTTGAGTCCTGGTGGCGCTTGACGGCGTTTAAATTCAGCACGTACTATCATCTTAATAACGCGATCGACTACGGTTGGATCGTGACCGGCTTGGGTGATTTGACTTGCTGATTCGTGGTTGCAAATAAAGCGTTCTAAGATATCGTCAAGGACATCATACGGTGGTAGAGAATCTCGATCGACTTGACCTGGTTTTAATTCGGCGCTGGGTGCTTTAGCTAAAATGTTTTCTGGAATCACCTCTGAGTCTCGGTTTAACCAACGACATATTGAGTAAACGCGAGTTTTGGGAACATCAGCGATCGCGGCTAAACCACCATTCATATCGCCATAAAGGGTGCAATAGCCGACTGCCATTTCTGATTTATTGCCTGTCGATAGCAGTAAATGACCAAATTTATTAGAAATTGCCATTAACAAATTACCGCGAATCCGCGATTGAATATTTTCTTCGGCAAGTCCAAACTCAGTATTACTAAATAAAGGTGCAAGCGTTTTGTCATAGCCTTGCATTAATTCACCAATAGGTAACGTCTGCGTTTGGATGCCTAAATTTGCAGCGAGTTGCAAGGCATCTTTAATTGAGTGTTCGGAACTATATGGCGAAGGCATAAGTACGCCGAGGACGTTTTCTTTACCAAGTGCTGCGGTGGCGATCGCTGCTACCAATGCCGAATCAACTCCCCCACTTAAGCCAATAACAACTTGACGAAAACCGCACTTACGTGTATAATCTCTTACACCTAAAACTAAAGCTTGCCAGATCTCCGCATCGTCATTTTCGGGCATAGTCGCGATTGTACTAGGCTGTAAGTCATGTTTTTGCTCGTCAAATTCGACAACGAGTAGATCTGACTCAAACGCCTGCGCGCGGCATACTAGTTCGCCCTGACGGTTAAATCCGACACTGCAACCATCAAAAATCAAGTCATCATTCGCAGCGATTTGATTAGCATACAGTATTGGGCAACGATAACGGCTTGCAGCATGACTCAACATCGCTTCGCGCAGTTGCTGTTTGGCGACGCTATAAGGAGACGCTGATAAATTGACAATTAAGTCAACACCAGCTTCCACTAAGTCTGTTATTGGACTGATTGCATAGTGACGTTTTCCCCAAAATTCTTCGTCATTCCACAAGTCTTCGCAGATCGTGACACCGATTTTGAGGGAGGTTGGGTCATTGGTAATTGGTAACGGGTAATTGGTAATTTCTTTTGGTTGTGAAATTGTAAAAAATCGAGTTTCTTGCCCAGGTTCAAAGTAGCGATTCTCATCGAAGACATCGTAGGTGGGAAGGAGGCGTTTGTGAAATGTTTGCTGAAGTTTGCCACCAGAGAGTAACGCAACGCTGTTGAATAAAGGTTTACCACCAGAAATATAGGCTTGGGTGTTTGGTTCGACACAACCAACTAAGACAGCGATCGCAGGTGGTAAGCTTTGTGCGAGTTGTTGTAGATGAGATGCGATCGCCGCAATAAAACTCGGATCGAGTAATAGATCTCGCGGTGGGTAGCCACATAGCGAAAGTTCTGGCGTTAATAACAAGTTTGCACCTTGCGCGGCTGCTTCTTGGGCGGCGGTGAGGATTTTTTGCGCGTTACCTGCTAAATCACCAACGGTAGGATTAATTTGAGCGATCGCAATTTTCATAGTGAGAAAGTGGCTAGTGACTGGTAAGTGGAAATATCAGGAAATTTGCTAATTGAAGATCGCTAAATAAATACTAAAGGTTTATCTTTAAAGGGAGCAAAGGCGGTAGCATTAAAGCGGTACAAACTGGCGGGACGTCCGGCACCGCGCGAGACTTTTAAACCTGTATCGCACAAAAAACCGAGCTTGAGAAGTCGGGCGCGGAAGTTAGAATAATCGGAGAATTCGCCTAAAACTGTTGTATAAAGCTGATAGAGATCGTTGAGTGTAAAAACTTCGGGTAAGACATCAAACGCTACAGGGCTGTATTCAAGTTTATTTTTGAGTCGGCGGTGTCCGTAAGCTAAAATTTCGTTGTGGTCAAACGCGAGTTGCGGTACTTGTTTTACCGGATACCAAGCAATACCGCTAACACCATCGGCGATCAGTTCGGCATCTTCGTATCGCACTAGTGCAAAGTAACTAACAGAAAGATAGCGCACTCCGTGGGTTTCTTCGCGCGGGTCGCGTTCTGGTCCGCCGAATGTGTACAATTGCTCTAAATATAAATTTTTGACACGAATTTTCTCTGCCAAAATCCGATAGGCAGCATCTTCAAGCGATTCGCCCTGGCGTACTAAAGTTCCAGGTAAACTCCATTGACCTAAAAAAGGTTGTTGTTGTCGCATCACAAGGAGGACTAAAAGCCGATTTTGGGCGGTATCAACTGAAAAAATCGCGTTGTCTACCCCGACCTTGAAATCTGCTAAAGGCTGTGGCTTTACCGCGTCGGCAATGTTTCTTTGGCTGCGTGTTGGCATTCGTACAAATGCTGTTGATGAATATATGCTTCTACAGGAGGTGTTAACGCTTCAGAATCTCCACTTTCACGATACGCGGTTGAGGACACGTCTGGTGCAGTTAGGTTTGCGATCGCAAACTTCGCACCCAACTGTTTTAGCTGTTGTAGGTCACTTTCTGCTACTTCATATCCTGGTCGCGGTACGACTAATAGCTGCACTTGTTGCAACAATTCTTCAACGGCGTACCATTGTTGTAGTTGATGCACCAAGTCTGAACCAATAACGAGTGTAAACGTTGCATCCTTCCAGTGTTGTTTTGCTTTGTTAACGGTTTCTAGCGTGCGATGACTGCTCAATTCTTGATGTAAACCGATATTGTGTCGCGGCGGATTGATATCTTCAATGAGTAGCCGCAGCATAGCGGCGCGATGTTCCAAGGGTGAAGCATGGGACTTAAAAGGATTATCTGCTGCCCAAACTGCTACCCAATCGTAGTGTTGCGACAACCAGCTAATAATCGCTTGATGTCCGGCGGTAGGAGGATCGGCACTTGTACCAAATAAGGCAATTTTGAGCATGTTAAATTTTAGATTTACTATTGGCTATGCGGTTACGGTGGTTTTAGCTAGTCGCGTTTTCTCAGTTAACTGCTGCAAGGCGGGTGATATTTCTACAGGTAAAGATATCGGGTTATCTAGTCGCCGGACGGTGTCGGGTAGACTCGCAACTGAACGAGTCGTGCGATCGCGAATTTGGGCGAGTGTCTCTGGCGGTTGTAGGCGTTTGCCTTGCTGCATGACAAGTTGTAATAATGGTTGCGCGTCTGTTTCTGTCATCAAACCTAAAGCGTCTTTGATAACTCTATTTCCCGCATACCTTCGAAAAACTTGTTTGCGTCCTGGATACGTTGCTTTCCCACTCGATTGTTTCATCACTGGAATGCCTTCAATTTCTACGATCTTGTAGACACCGTTGACAGGCGTCCCTGTAACGAGGCGCGTTCCCAAGCCATAGCCATCAATTTCTGCCTTATTTGCTTTGAGTCGGGCAATTTCCCACTCGTCGAGATCGCCACTAGCAAAAATCTTGACTCCTGGCAAAAGCGATCGCACTTGTTGCGACAGCGTGGCTAAGTCTCCCGAATCTAATCGCACTCCTGCAAGTTGCATTTCTCCTGCTTGCACTTTTTTGGCTAAACGTTGTGCTGCTGCTACGGTGTCGTAGGTGTCAATTAGTAACGGTGCGCCTGGAAAATAACGGTGAAATGCAGTAAACGCTTGGTCTTCTGTACCTTCCATCGCGGCGATCGCCATCACCAAAGAATGCGCCATTGTCCCACTCGGCTGACTTCCCAGGTGCAATGCGGCTAGCACATTCGAGGTAGAATCTAAACCAGCGGCTAGTGCTGCACGCGCTGCCCAGAGTGAAGATTGCGGACTAAAAGCGCGTCGCGTCCCAAATTCTAAAAGTGTTGCGGACGGTCCAGCGATATCGCGGATGCGTGCGGCGCGGGTGGCGACTAATGTTTGAAAATTGAGTGTATTAAGTAAATAGGTTTCTACTAGCTGCGCTTGCCACAAAGGGGCTTCGACTCGTAAAAGTGGTTCATTGGCAAAAATGGCGGTTCCTTCAGGTACTGCCCACACATCGCCAGTAAAGTGTCCTGATTCTAGCAGCGTCCAAAAGCTTTCTGGCGCGTGGGTAAAAATGTTCGTTGCTTTTAAAGCTGATATCTGCGTTGGCGTAAAATGCAAATTTTCGAGATACTCTAATGCTTGGGCTAATCCCATTGCGATTAAGTAACCAAAATCGTCTGGTAGGCGGCGCGTAAATAGTTCAAAACTCGCCCATTTTTGCTCTAACCCTTCACCCGTATAGCAAGCCGCCATTGTCAGCTGATAAAGGTCTGTCAGCAGACTATAATCTTCTGAAGTAAGTGTCAGTTCCTGCGTTGATACCCAATCGAGGGAAGGTGCCATCACACAGCAATTCAGGTAGTTTGTTTAATTATAGTATAATTCACCAAAATATTGCCAAGCAAGCTGCGATTATTTTCCAGCAAATCAGAGTTTTGGCAGATATTGAGGGAGAGATTACACAAACTACATACTTATTTATGTTTATTTGTAGTCAAATTTACTATATTTAGTTGTATTGAGCTTTGTAGATACCGAGCTCAAACTTCTTTAGCATCCTCTGATCCCTGAGTGCTGATTCCTAATAAAGTATTGCAAACATAAACGAATAAGCATTACAAATGTGCGCGAAGAATTAAGCACGTATCATAATAAAAGCAGAAGGGGATTAAACTACATGCATTCAGAATTGAATTCATCATAATCATCATTAGGAGAAATATCCTATGAATATTTATCGCATGATTGACAGCATGACTCGATATATTTCTGAAGCTGTTACGCGGATTTTTGGACCGAGTGATGATGCCTATCCAGCAACAGGAGTACAGCCGTTCACAGGAGAACCTTTCAAACCTCAACGGAATGCTGATTGGTAGGTAGTATGACAAATTAATCAAATACTATATTATTAGCAATCAAGCAGGTGGTAGATGTCATTCTCCATCTGCTTTTGTTTCAATGGGCAATCGATAAATTGACGATCTAGATTTTCTACATTTCTACCTGAATATTAGGCGAATAAATTCGCCGCTAAATAAACAAAATATCACTTTAAGTATGCCTGCGCACACTTTGTTTGGATAACCCCGAAGAAATTCGCAGGGCTAAAATAATCTTTAGCTATCCTGACCCCTGACTCTATCCATGCAATTAAACACTTGCCATGCCCTCAAAGAATGGGCGGTAGCAGTTGCAGCGCTAGAACAAGCGAAAACAATTATGCTGCTACGCAAAGGTGGAATTCACGAACAAGGCGGGCGCTTTCGCGTTGCTTGCGACCAAGTTTTGCTTTATCCTACTTACGAGCATCAGCAACCTGGGTTGTTGAAACCGGAATATGCTAATGCTGTCACTCCTGTTGCTTCTGGTTGGCATCCGGAAACTGTGCGTATTGGCAGTTGGGCAGAAATTACGGATATTTTACCTGTGAGCGATCCGCAAGTAGTAGAAGCGTTGTTGCCATTTCATATCTGGAACGACAAGTTTATCAGCGATCGCTTGAAATGGAAATCGCGTCAGCCGCTTTATATTTTGCTGTTACGAACTTACTCTCTTCCCCAAGTGCATCACATTCCTTATCGTGCAGAATACGGTGGTTGTAAGTCTTGGATTGATTTAGCACAAACAATTTCTCTAGAAAACTCCCAACCCGTATTATCCGACGCTGCGTATGCTCAAATCGTGGCAGAAGTTCGCTATAAGATTGGTCATGTCTTACAGGGAGTAAGTGATGAGTGATAAGTTAATCCTAATTACGTAATTCCCATTTATTCTCTTCTACTCCCTCTACTGTCCTCCAGGTAGTTGCTTCATGACAAAACCTGACTACAAGGCGATCCCCAGCACCTAGCTACGGTGCCAGATAGGAACTCTTACCCTAGATAGATATACAAAACTTAAAGAAAAAGTATCTTGACAGCAAGACATTAGTCTTGACAAACGTAAATTAGTGTGCTTAAACATTTATAAGCTTGAGGCTACATAATTCTTCAAAGTTATCAGCCTAAAGACAAGCTTTTCCTAAATGCGAATCAGTGCATTGCGTTTTGTGCCGTTATTTGAGACAAGGAGTGCCTATGCCTCGACAATTGTGCTGGCTATCGAAATCCGGTACAGATGGCGAGAAAGTTTTGTATTTACAAGCTGCACCAAATGAGCCATGGAAACCTTACACGCATTTTCCGCAGTATGCAGTACCCGATTACCGAATTCCTGGCGGTTCTAAAGGTTGGGCAACTTACCAAAAACTAATCAAGCAAGGCTGGATTTTGGTGCCTAGTGCCCGCGCTACAGAATTTGGGAAAATTGCGACGGAGGCAGAAATTTTGAAGTAGGGGTAAGGAGGGGGTGAATAGTGGCTAGTGATGAGTTTTGAGTTTTGAATTTAATACTCAACCCTGATAGTTCGCAATTCTTGAATCAAAATCCCTTTGGTGAACCTTCTCCACGCGGATCGGCAGCACCTTCTAGCATGTTATCAGAAGTGACGACGATCGCATTTGCATTTCCCCACGGCGATCGCTCTTCAATTTTATGCCCGCGACGACACAATTCAGCGATCGTGGCGTAGTCTAAGCCAAAAGGTTCGACCCGTAATTCGTCGGGTAGCCATTGGTGATGAATTCGAGGTGCAGCTACCGCAGATCCGGCATCCATGCCGTATTCTAAAACGTTGAGGATTGTTTGCAAGACTGTAGTGATGATCGTACTACCGCCAGGTGCGCCGACTGCCATGCGCAAGCGATTGTTTTCGGTGACAATTGTGGGTGTCATACTTGATAAAGGAGTTTTACGCGGGGCGATCGCATTTGCCTCTTTGCCAACTAGCCCGTAAGCATTGGGAACCCCTAGTGCAGCCGCAAAGTCGTCCATTTCGTCGTTGAGGAGAATTCCTGTGCCTGGCGTTACGACGCCAGAACCGAAGCCGTAATTAATCGTAAACGTGAGACTCACCGCGTTACGCTGCGGATCGATGACGGTTAAATGACTGGTATCTGATGATTCGTTGCCTTTAATGTAGCGCAAGAGCGTTTGGCGGTCTACAGGTTTGACTTCACTCGAACGTCGTACGCTATCCATGCGAATTTCTTGACGTCTTTGCAAGGCATAGTCGCGACTAATGAGTTGTTGCACGGGAACTTTGACAAAATCAGGATCGCCGAGATGTTCAGATCGATCTGCATACGCAATTCGCATCGCTTCTACCATCAGATGCAGTGCGTCAGGATTGCGCCATCCTAGTGATTTTAAATCAGTATTGCCGATGATATTCAACATCTGCAACAAGTGTACGCCTCCCGAAGACGGCGGCGGCATCGAACACACGCGGTAGTTGCGGAAATCGCCACAAACGGGAGTACGCCAAATCGGTTGATAGATTTTGAGGTCTGTGAGGGTAATTAAACCACCGTTTTTTGCCATATCGGAGGCGATCGCGCGGGCAATATTTCCGGTATAAAAGCTTTGCGGATTTTGGGCGACTGACTGTAATGTTTTTGCTAAATCGCGCTGTACTAATTTCTCGCCTGGCTGGTACATTTCGCCGTTGCGTGTAAATATTTGTCGCGCAGCGGGATTTGCTAAAATTACTTGTTGACGACTTTCGGCAGCATTCGTATATCTTTGCGACACCACAAAGCCATCGCGCGCGTAGCGAATCGCGGGTGCAATTAATGTCGCCCAAGGTAATTTTCCGTATTGGCGATGCACTTCGTACATTCCGGCTACGGTTCCTGGAACTGCAACAGATAAGTAACCGTCTATACTGGCGTTTGGACGTACTTTACCTTGCGCGTCTAAATACATATTTCGCGTTGCTTTTAATGGTGCGCGTTCGCGAAAATCTAATGCCTTTATTTCTTTCCCTGGCTGGTGGAGTAACAGAAAACCACCGCCACCAATTCCCGCAGAAAAGGGTTCGACGACAGAAATCGTAAAGGTTGTCGCGACAGCTGCATCGACGGCATTACCACCTTGACGTAAGATTTCTAATCCCGCTTCGCTGGCTAACGGATGTGCGGAAACAACCATCGCTTGTTTGGTGCGCAGTGGTTGGACAAAAGCTGCGATCGCTGCTTTTTCAGGTGCGATCGAGCATAGGGAAATTGCGACAAGCGTGAAGGGCTTGTATTTGGAGGTGACGGGCATTGGTGGTAAGCGGTAACTGGTAATTGGTAATTGTACTGACTTTTCTGATTAATTACCTATGACCAACTACCCAATTTTGTGTAGTTGTGAAACAGATGCATAAGGTATTGGGTGTTTTCTCCTGGTTTGCCGTTGGAAATTTGGAGATCGTCGATTTGTATGACTGGCATAATCTCTTTGTTGGTGGCGGTGATGAATGCTTCGTCACAACGATTTAAGTCGCTGTAGCTAATTGGCTGTTCGACGATCTCAAACTTGTTTTTGGCGAGTTCTAAAACAACTTCTCTGGTAATACCGTAAAGGATGTTGTCTTTTGGGGTAATGAGTTTATTGTCTTGAAATACGAATAAGTTTGTTGTTGTTCCTTCTAGGACGCGATGCTGATTTACGTATAGTGCTTCAACTGCATTCTCTTGTTTGGCTTGTTGTAATGCCATGATTGCAGAGATATAATTGAGGCTTTTTGCTCCTGGTATGAATCGCTGCGTTTGGACTGTAATAACTTTGACGCCTTGTTTGTAATAGGCTTCAGGATATTCAGTTACCGGAGTCACAATTACAATTAAGCTGGGTTCGCCAGCAGGAGTGATGAAATCGGTGGCAATACCTCCTGTAGCGATGATGCGAATGTTTGCGTCTGGAAGATGATTGCGGTTGAATGTCTCTTGCGCGATTGCCTCGATTTCTGGCGTTGACCACGGTAAATTTAAACCGATTAATTCTGCTGATTTTTGCAGTCTTTGTACGTGTTCGCGGAGTTTGAATGGAACTCCGTTGTATGTCCGCAAAAAATCAAATACGCCGTATCCTCGGACGATTGCCAAATCGTTGATTGGTAAACAAGCTTCATCAGCAGCAACATATTTCCCATTCAGATAATAGATATATGTCATTTTTCATGCGCTCAAATATTAAGAAGATTTTCTGACAAGGTAGTATACAATTGCTGCAATTTGTTGTATTATTTTTATATGATTTTCTTCATAATGGAGATATAACCCAAAATAAAATTTTTGCACAGATTCCCATTATGTAGAAAATTGTATCAGGTGCGAAGGAAAAAATCAACTGCCTATCCCCTACTTCTTCGCATTTTTCGGTGGAATTTTAGCCTGTAAAAATTCGCTCACAACTTCTTTAATATCGCGTAATTCGCCTTCGACTTGGTAGTTAAGACTGCGCATTTCATCTTCAGTAATTAAATTACCGAGTTGTTGCATTGCGGGTAGTAGCTGAGGGTATTTCTTCAACGTAGCTTGGCGGACGATTGGTGCAGCTTCGTAAGGAGGAAAATAGCGTTTATCGTCTTCTAGAATTGCTAAATCTAATCGGGCAATTTGTCCGTCGGTAGAGTTACCTGCAACCATATCGACTTGCTTATCAATTAAAGCACGGTACATTAAGCCCAAATCCATAACGCGGGGCGATCGCGCAAATTGTAAACCGTACGTTTGAGCAAGTCCAGGAAATCCATCTTCGCGCTGAATAAATTCGTAGCCAAAGCCTGCTTGCCATTGGGGAGTATATTGTGCAGCTTGCGAAATTGTTTGTAGATTATATGCTCTTGCATCTTCACCGCGAACAATAATTGCGAAGGTATTTTCAAAGCCTAAAGGGGGAGTGACTTCCAGGTCAAATTGTTCTGCATAAGACGATCGCACTTGTTGATAAACTGCTTGCGGATCGCCGATGGGTTTTTGTTTCAAAATTCCAGTAAAAGCCGTACCCGTGTATTCAACATAAGTATCAATTTGTCCAGCAAGTAATGCTTGATGACAGACAAAAGTTCCACCCAAATGTAGGCGGCGCTCGACGCTTAATCCAGTAGTATTTTCGATATGCTGAGCCAAAAGTTCACCGAGAATATTTTGTTCAGTAAAGTCTTTAGAACCAACAACAATATCACCACCGCCGCCAGTTGTTGTGCTGGGATTACAACTAGCGATCGCGAGTACCAAACTAAAAGTAACAAAGCACAGCAGAATAAATTTTTTCATATCTACCAACGCCAAAAATCTCATCAACTAAACTAGAAGTAATCTTAAATCGCCTTGCTCGCGCAATTCAGCCTCAGTAATATGGTACAAAGCAGTCCAACGCATTCTCCAACCTATCCTCCTACTGATTTACTAAGTAACGAACCGCCGTTGGAAACCTATCGCCATCTTAGACAACTTATCGTACTCCTCACTTCGCTAGAACGCTTGTGGCAAAATCGGCAAGATTTTTTTGCAGGAGGTAACTTAAGCATTTACTACAGCATTCGTCAGCTTAAATCAGAGGATGTAAGAGGACCAGATTTTTTTGTTGTTTTAAACACTGAACGTAAAGAGCGAAAAAGCTGGACAGTGTGGGAAGAGGAAGGAAAGTATCCTAACTTCATTTTGGAGATTCTTTCCGAATCTACTGCTAAAAATGACCGAGGTTTAAAAAAACAGTTGTATCAGGATGTGTTTCGCACGCCGAATTACTTCTGGTTTGACCCTTATACTTTAGAATTTGCGGGTTTCAAACTCAATTACCGTATTTATGAACCACTCATCCCGAACGATCAAGGATGGTTGTGGAGTGATGAATTGCAGTTGTATTTGGGGATTGTCGGCGAACAGTTGCGGTTTTTTACACCAGAAGGTCAATTAGTTCCAACGCCAGAGGAAGCAGAAGCAGAAGAACGAAGACGGGCTAATGCGGCGGAAGCAAAAGTAAAATTACTACAGCAAAAGTTGCGCGAATTGGGAATTGAGATTGAACAAGAGTAAAGAGTGGCTAGTGATGAGTGAAAGAGATTTAAAAACCCTTAGCTTTAGCTTGCGATCGCTTTTTTAACAGACGTCGCTCGATTAAACCGATACCCCAGTCGGCTAGAATTGCTAATATAGCGGCGGGAATCGCGCCAGCGAGAATCAGTTGATTGTTTACCATCGCGATACCGCGAAACACAAATACACCTAAGCCACCAGCGCCGATCGCAGCGGCGATTGTTGCAATCCCGATCGCAATCACGGTAGCAACGCGCACTCCGGCTAAAATAAAACTTAAGGCTAAAGGAATTTCGACTTGGAAAAGCAATTGTCGATCGGTCATTCCCATACCGCGTCCAGCTTCGCGAATTGCGGGATCGACGCTGGTAATTCCTGTGTAAGTATTGCGAATAATCGGGAGAAAAGAGTATAACGTTAAGGCAATAATTGCAGTTTGCGCTCCAATTCCGCCAATGATGGGTACAGAAATTAAAAAGCCGAACAGTGCCAAACTCGGAATCGTCTGCAAGATATTTGCAATGCCAAGAATCGGTTGTCGCCAGCGTACTTGACGCGTAATCAGAATTCCTAAAGGAATACCGATTAGAGTTGCAACGCCAACTGCAATTCCGACAATTAATAGATGTGTCCCAGTTTCTTGCAAAATTTCTGGGGCGTATCTAATCAAGAAAAATTCGTTTAAATCCATTTCCCGTTATTGCTATCTCCCTCTGAGAAGTTTGGAAATGATTCTGGGATGGCAATTCCCCGCAAACACTGCTTAAAAGCAAGCGCTTCCGATTCTTGCGAACCCAAAAACTCTTCTGGCGTACCCAAGACGACTAACCGCCCCGTATCCATTAAACCAATACGCGAAGCTAAGACAAAGGCTTCTTGAATATCGTGCGTTACGAAAACAACAGTTTTCCCCAGTTCTTGTTGCAAGCGGCGAAACTCGCTTTGAATTTCCAAGCGAGTAATTGGATCTAATGCACCGAAAGGTTCATCCATTAATAGTACTGGAGGATCGGCAGCTAAAGCACGGGCGACACCGACGCGCTGGCGTTGTCCGCCAGATAATTCGTGTGGATAGCGTTTGGCAAATTGTTCGGGTTCTAAACCGACTAAGTTTAACAATTCAAAGACCCGCGTTTTGATTTGTTTGGGTTTCCAGCCTTCTAGTGCAGGAATCAAACCAACATTGCGTTCTACCGTAAAATGCGGAAACAAGCCCGTTTCTTGAATGACGTAACCAATTTTGCGCCGTAGCTTAATTTCATCCCACTGATTCGTGGGAATTCCATCGAAGAGAACTTCGCCTTGCGTCGGCGTTAACAGCCGATTAATCAACTTCATCGTCGTTGTTTTGCCACTACCACTACGCCCTAATAAAATCAGTGCTTCACCTCGCCGAATTGAGAAATTGAGATTTGACACGATCGCGCGATGTTGTGGACTATAACTGACATCACGGAATTCAATAACCGTTTCTTGTTCCTGCAACATGGATAATTTGCACTGACTCGGTTTACGTCATTATGAAACGATTTTGCCCCCAAAAGTGTACTCAATGCGATCGCTTTACAGAATTATTTGCGATTTTGAGCCAAAAACCAGCAGCGCAGTAAACTTAAATATGCAAGGATGAGCGAATAAGTACTCCAAAACCTACCTGCAAATTCAAACCTACGGCTTGTGTCTTCTTCAATTACGAATCCGTAGGCTGAAGCCCACTGCAAATTACGAACTACGAATTACGAATTATTAATGGTACGTATTCCTACATTGTCTTTCGATCGCGGTACTTTAATTTTGCATCCTCCACCCAAAGGTAAAGCTTGGGTAGATTACGCGACTTGGGATGACAGAGTAGAAAAATTCCGCATCAAAGCGATTGACTATCGTTCGCTGGTGGAAGCCTTACAAAACGAGAACGTTAACTTTATTGATGAAGCGAAAGCGTTTGTTTCGTTGGAACTTGTTTCCAGTTTGGCGATGGAACCGTATCCGCATCAAACCGAAGCTTTAACCGCATGGAAACACGCAGGGCGTCAAGGAGTTGTCGTTTTACCTACCGCAGCGGGAAAAACGTATTTAGCACAACTAGCGATCGCTTCTACTCCGCGTAGTACGCTGATTGTCGTTCCTACTCTCGATTTAATGCATCAGTGGTACGCGCAACTCTTAGCAGCATTTCCCGATGCAGAAGTGGGGTTACTCGGTGGCGGTTCGCGAGATAAATCGCCTTTATTAGTCGCAACGTACGATAGTGCAGCAATTCATGCGGAAGCTTTGGGAAACCGCTACGCATTGTTAATTTTTGATGAATGTCATCATTTACCTACCGATTTTAATCGCGCGATCGCCGAATATGCGATCGCACCCTATCGATTAGGATTAACTGCAACGCCCGAACGCAGCGATGGAAAGCATTCGGATTTAAACTACTTGATTGGAAACGAAGTTTATCGCCAAACTGCGGCTGAACTGGCGGGAAAGGCTTTAGCCAAACACGAGGTAGTACAAATCAAGGTGCAACTATCGCAACACGAACGCGATCGCTACAACGAATTAATTCGGTTACGCAATGCCTTTTTACAGCAAGCAAATATCAAGTTAGGGAACTTAAAAGGTTGGCAATTGTTTGTGCAAGCCAGCGCGCGTTCCACAGCGGGACGTCAAGCCATGTTAGCGCACCGCGAAGCGAAGGCGATCGCCTTGGGTACGGATGGTAAGTTACGCGTCTTGAGTAATTTACTTGCACAACATTATCCCGAACGCACGTTAATTTTTACCGCAGATAACGCAACGGTGTATCGCATTTCGCAAGAGTTTTTGATTCCAGCGATTACGCATCAAACTCCGATTAAGGAACGTCATGACATTCTCACGCGGTTTCGCGCAGGCGAATATCGCGCTTTAGTGGCTTCGCACGTTTTAAATGAAGGGGTGGATGTTCCCGCAGCGAGTGTGGCGATTATTCTTTCGGGTACGGGTTCGGCGCGCGAGTATATCCAACGCTTAGGGCGTGTCTTGCGGCGCGGTACAGAGGGAGAGAAGTTGGCTGTGTTATATGAGGTGGTGGCGGAGGATACTTCAGAGGAGGGAACTTCGGTGAGAAGAAGGGGTTTGGAGAACGAACCACAGAGACACAGAGGGCGCAGAGGAGAAGAAAAGGGAGGTTTGTTGGCGGCGGAATCTTCTGGTTTATATAAAGTTGATGTTGATAATGATGAGTAGGGTGGATAAATGTTGTTTATACCACCAATTACCGATTACCAGTTACCTACTTTAAAATGTTACCGACTGATTTACTCACGCATCGATTGAATGGCGAATCAATTGTTCCGAAGCAATTAGCGATTGACGATCGGAATTTAGAATTAGCAGCAGAGTTGATTGCTTGTTTCCAAGAATCAATTGGTAACTCTCAAGGCGAATTAAATGAAAAATTGCAATATTTTGAGGGTGATAGTCCTGATTATCGCATTAAGCGTGGATTAGCGCATTTATTGAAAGGTTTGTGTGAATTTGAAGTTGTTAGCCCCTTAGAACCTCAAGTTTTGCGCGAACGAGTCTTTAAGGTTGCGGCGCAAACAGTTCCTAGTACTTTTAATAGTCAACAAACTCTTAATAAGTTGGCATTACAACTCACGCAAGAGTTAAAACGGGAAGTTATTGCTGAGGAAATTCGTGTAGGATTGTATGCTGATTTAGCTGAAAATCGAATTCTAACTTCTTTTGATGCGCCTACGCCAGAGGAATTATTACATCGATATAACTTGTCTCAAGTGCAGGGAATTTTTTATAAGGCGAGTCATTTAACTATTAATGCACATCGCAATGTTCCTGGTCAATATAAGTTGTTATTTCGTTACTTGAAGTTATTTCAGTTAATGGCTTATATTGAAGGCGACGCGGAACACGGATTTACAATTACAATTGATGGACCTGCGAGTTTATTTAGTCCGAGTACGCGCTATGGACTAGCGATCGCTAAACTCATTCCCGCACTCTTACACGTTACTAAATGGAGTCTCAGCGCCACACTACAATTTCGTGACTTTTATACAAATAACTGGAAAACAGGTCGTTTTAGTCTCGATTCTGAATGCGGTTTAGTATCGCACTATCCACCAGGTAAAACATACGATAGTATGCTCGAAGCTTCCTTTGTAAATCGCTGGGAAGCATTAAACACAAATTGGGTTCTAGAACGCGAAGTTGATTTAATTCCAATTCCTGGTAGCGTCATGATTCCCGACTTTCGCTTGGTACATCCCGATGGCAGAATATTCTTATTAGAAATTGTCGGTTATTGGCGACCTGAATATTTACAAAAGAAGTTCTCTCAAGTGCGTAGAGCGAATTGCGATAATTTAATCTTAGCAATCTCTGAACGCTTAAATTTAGAAAAAGCTGGAGTAAAACTAAACGATTGCCCTGCAAGAATTGTGTGGTTTAAAGATAAATTACAACCCAAATCTGTATTATCTTTACTAGAATAATTCATTCAATACTGATGCAATTTGAAGGCACTATTTTTGAATTTCTTGACTTCAGATTTTGCACTTTCTCTCATTGCCTCAATAATCAATATTCCGTTAAAATGGAATAAAAAAATCTTACCAAGCTAGTCGGATTTATCCGACTTAAGCTATCAGCCAAGAAATTAATTTCTTGGCGGTATGGTAATTTATACTAATTTGCTAATTATAAATCAGAAAGAAGCCGCAATCACTGTTTCATATATAAAAGCAATCTAACAAGCAGAATTAAAAGATATAAACCTTTCTCGCAGCGCTCTGAAACATCACATAAATGAAATACGACTAAGCCACCTTGACTAGCATATTATGTTCTTTTGAGTCATTAACCGAGCGAACAAGACTTATAAAAGAAGCTCCATCTTGGTAAGTTACATGAAATTTATTAGGTCTTTTTTTCAAGAATTTAACAGGGTACTTTTCTAATTTAAGTTCTTTCAAAACTGAGGACAAACTTTTACCATAAATACGGCAAAAGTGACTACCTACAACACAGACTGAAACGCTTGCCGTTTTTTTTTGGGCACACAAATCTGCTACCAAAGTAACTAGGCTATTTTCTAATTCTTCTTCAGTAAAAGTCACTTGCTTAGTTTTAGATTTAGATAACTTAGGTTGTTCAATGACTTGATGATTTAGAGCGTCGATATGTTCTTGCAATTTCTGGTCAACGCGATCGCAGCGTTGATTGACAAGCTGCATTACTTCTTCCACGCGATCGCTTATCAAATTGTTTTGAATTTGGAGTTTGTTAATCGCACATTGAGAGTCTTGTAAAGCTTCAACACCACTTTTTTCTGCCTGTTGTGTTTTTTTAATCACTATTAATAATGCAGTAAAAGCAGACATTAAACCGATATCTTTGGGTTTAGCGATCGCAGTGTGAGCAATACCGACGGTACAAACTATTGTAAGCGCAACATTGATTAGTTTCTGTTGGCTAATATGCGTAAAAGTTATTGTATAAATTTTCCTTTAAAGTTTAAAACTAGTTGATTGGTCTTTTTTGTAACGTACAGGAATTTATATTCAATCAACTCGATACGATATTACTGCCAATACCCTAAATGAACCAACGCAGATTCAATAGTATTAACTTTCTCAACTAATGCAGTCCAACTTTTTGCTTTAATGCCGTAGATTTTTGCAAAGTGATTTTTAGCCGCCTTGAATCCACCAAGTTCGCGCTTCATGACAGCGATCGTCCAAGTTTTTCGTTTGGCTGATAGTGTAGGTTGATTAAAGGTATCCAGTTGCTCTAATATGCGCTCATGAGCCTGAACGAGTTCTGATGTAGCTCCTAAAATTTCAGAAGTTGTTCGACGAGAACGCGCTACGTTATTTCGTATCCGTTGTGCAAGACTCATGAATTTTCCTCCGTCAGCCATTGAATTATTTGCTGTAGTTCTAGCCGTAATTTTGGTCTTAGCCGCCGCGAAAACCGAGTTAACTTTTCACCACCAACCTTAATCAGCAACTCCTGTTGCTCCACTTCCTCAGCAATCATGAGCATTTCTTTATCTTGTTGTGCTTTTTGCTGAATCAGGTTAGCAATTTCTTGTTTTAATCCTTCAATCCAACACTTTTGTCTGTAAATTTCCTTACTTAATTCTGCGTTCCTCGTTTCAGTTTCTGCTGCTAAATCAATGGCTGCTTCAACATCATCTTTTAATTTTTTATTAGTTGAATTTGCTTCTGCTAGCTGAACCTCAAGTTGATTGACTTTAGCTTTATAAAAATTTGAGACTTTTTGAAGCTTATTATTTGTGTTTATGTATTCCACATCATTAACCGAAGGCTGCTGTAGTGATTTAATGACTTTATGTGCTGTACCGTTAGGAATAATTGCGCTATCTCTATGTCCTGGAATGGGAACGCTGGAATGTCCTTTTTTACAGGCTTTTAGTTGTTCTTTGCCTGCTGGTACAACTTCCCAACCATTGTTTATAGCAATTGCGACAATTTCTTTGCGAGTTACATTTCTACATATCTCACCTGTACGTCTACAAGATCTCTGTAGTGTCTCTTGTCGCCCCATGTATTTTCATCAATAAAGTTTTGACATAAAAGGTGGTTTCTTTCAAATTCAGACTATTGTTTAGATAGGTAAGTCTATGAGATTATTTATGATGACTCAATATGGATTTCGAGAACTTTAAAATAACAGAAACATTATGTAGCGCGAGGTTGTATGTTCTGTCATACTTAATAAAATGGAAACTTCCGTATCTCTAATATCCATATTGAGACAACTATAAACTATTTAATTGAAAGTTGGTTGTTGGGAAACTTCCTTATTTGAAAAGAGTGCTTTCAACTTCGTCTTAGCACTTCGATCTAAATAAAACATCTTATTAACAAATCCTTGTACTCCTTCTTTTGTACTGTTCAACTCTTGCTGAGTTTTTTGTAACTCTTCTTCAGTAGAAGATAATTGTTGCCGAAGTTGACTTAGCTCAATTTGAGCTTGCTGTTCTTGTTGCTGAGCTTGCTGTAATTTAGCATCAAAATAAGACTGGATTTGAAGTTTATGTTGATGAGATTGTGCTAGTTGTTGTTGAGTTTGTTGTAATTGTTCTTGAGTAAAAGATAGTTGTTGCTGAAGTTGATTAAGCTCAATTTTAAGCTGTTCTTCAATTGAAACAGGTTTTTGTTCACTTACTTGTGACTTGATTGAATCTGGTTGTGACGATCCTTCTTGAGGAAGTTCACCATCTACTAATTGTAGTCGTCCTTGTGTCCAGTATTGATAAACAATAGTTGTACCAGCTGCGAGTACTCCAGAAATAGCGACACCATTAATTAGGTAGGTTAAAGTATCCTGAATCAGTTGATATTGCATTTTTCAATTCCTTTAATAGAATCTACTTTATTCTTGCCGATGGGAATTAATTAGCTTATTGAAAAATATTATAATTTTTGAAGTAGAATCAATTCCGTTCGATAGTTTCATCTTAGGAACTAGAACTTTGAACTACCACAGTGTAATTACTAATTAAAATTTAAAAGAAGAATAAAGTATAATTGCTATTTTTAAACGAACTTTATCAAGTTTTAAAGCATAGCAAAAGTACTATTATGAATTTTATGCGAAGTAGAGATCTAACTGTGTTGTGGTAACAGTAATCTTACGGAAGTATATTTTGCGTGCGATCGCATTTACAATACTGCACTAATTAGCCGCCTGTTGCGCTTCCGAATAAGTGACTTCCTGAAACTGCAACACGTCTTGACGCGGATCGACGTAGCTGACTTTTACTGATACCTGTTCGCCTATTTTAACGCCACGTTTGAAAACCATTGGTAACTGCAATCCCAAGTCTTCAATCAAAATCAGTGCCAAACGGCTATCTTCGCGCAGCCACATCAGTACCAATGCTTGCCAAACTTGATTAGGATGACGACGTAGATATTCTAATCCCCAATAGCGGTTAGTTTGTCGTTCGACCAATGTCGCTTCTTGGGTTGCGGTCGATACACTTAACATGAGTTCTTGAATTTGTTCGCTAGAAAAAGGAGGCGTTTCACCGCGTAAGTGGGCTTTTAGTTGAAAATGCGTGAGGAGATCTGTGTAGCGACGAATTGGCGAAGTCGCTTGCGTATAAGTTGCTAATCCTAAGCCGGCGTGACGCGTGGGTGTAATACTCATCTCGCTTTTAGGCATACAGCGGCGCATTGCACAAGCGCGCGCGAAGCCTGCGGGTAATTGCATTAACTCTTCATCTGAAGGTAATTCGGGTTGTGGTTGACCGCGAAATGGCAACGCAATTTTATGAACTTGCGCGTAATGTCCTGCAACTTCGCCTGCTAAGATCATCATCTCGGCGACCAACTGGCGCGCTGGAGAATCATTTAAGACCTTGATCGTAATCTCGTCGTCTTGAACTTTGATAATAGCTTCGGGTAAGTTAATGCTAATTGCGCCTTGCGATTGCCGCCACTGTTGACGACGTTGGGCTAAGCGCGCGATCGCGGCAATTTCCGGTTCTGCTTCTACCCCCAATTCCAACATTTCGTCTACATCTTCGTACGTTAGACGATACGTCGGTTTAATCAAACTTGGATGAATACTGTACTCTTGTACAGCGCCTGATTCATCTAAAACAACACCAAAACTTAAAGCACAGCAAACTTTTCCCTGCAACAAACTCATTGGTCCTGTTGCTAATATTGAGGGAAACATCGGGATCATTCCCGTTGGCAAATACACTGTTGTCCCCCGCCGCCGTGCGTCTAAATCAAGTTCATCTTCTGGCAATAACCAGCGCGTCGGATCGGCAATATGAATCCACACCTTTTGACGTCGATCGGGTAGCAATTCCCAACTGATGCCGTCATCAATTTCGCTCGTACTTTGGTCGTCAATTGTGTAAACTTTATGATGAGTTAAATCGAGGCGCTGATCGACATCAGGTGGTGGAGAATCCATACGCTGTTGAGCCACTTCTAACACCTTGGTAGGGAACTGAACCGCAATTTGGCTGCGCCTTAGAAATAAATTTTCGTGAACACTCCAGATCCCCAAATCTACGAGTAGCTGAAAAGCTGCTTGCGGCGTAGCGGCACGTCCCAAAGTATTCATGGTTTCTACCACAGAAGCTGGTGGGGCATAAGTACGCGCTAGCGAGTCTGGAGTTACCCCGGAACGCACGCCTTCTGCTAGTAGTGTCGCATACTTTTCTAACATCTCGATGCGTTGGCGATCTTGGCGACTCCATTCCACTGTTTCACCTTTGATCGCTTGCGCAACGCGTGCGAGAAATTCTTGTTGTTCGCGTTGGCGGTTGACTTCGACTTCGATTTGGTGTTTTCGTTCAGCGACTTGCGCTGCGCTTCGTGGTTCGTAGCTGTCGCCCTTTTGCTTAAAGTAGAGCTTATCATCTGAAAGCAAGCAGTGGGCAGCATAACACTGTGGCGGATTTTGTTCAGCGAATAACAGTGTCGCCATTTGTGCAGGATTGACGGTTTCACCGCTTTCTACAAGCAATTCCCAGGCGACTTCTAAGCTTGCAGGATCGAGGTATGTCTGTACTTCTGCCAAAAACTGGGGAATTTCTCCTGGTTGGAAGGTTTGACCGGAAACTTGATAGGTAATTTGTCGCGGCGCTAGACTATGCGTTGAGCCGCGTTCGTCTACAGCAATCCAGCGTGATTTGCCATCAGGACGATCGACAACTCCAAGTCGGCGATCGCCTTGTACCCTAAATTCGACTAGCGTTCCCTTTTCCACTACCAGCGCACTCAGCAGTTAAGTTTATGTTCAATCAAGTTTTACAAGCGGGGTTTAGGGCAAGTTACTAAAAGACAACTGAAGTTCTCGCTCCTCGCCCCAACGCTGCGCTTTGCCTTCAGCTGATGCTCCTATTTATCCCTCTTGATTAATAAAAGGCAGCATTGCTAAGATACGCGCCCGCTTGATTGCTACTGTGAGATCGCGTTGTTGCTTAGCAGTTAATCCTGTAATGCGGCGTGGCAAAATTTTACCGCGTTCGGTAATAAACTTGCGCAGCAATTCGATATCTTTGTAGTCAATGGGATCTTGCGGTTTAATCGGTGACAAACGACGACGAAAGTAACTCATTTTTACTTAATTTCCTTGTGAACGGTGTGGCGGTTGCAGTTTGGGCAAAACTTCTTCAGTTCTAATCTTGCAGTTGTGTTGCGACGGTTTTTCATTGTGGTATAGCGCGAAACTCCAGGCGATCGCTTGTCTGGGTTAGTGCGACATTCTGTGCATTCTAGTGTCACAGTAATCCGGACACCCTTATTCTTAGCCATATTGACACTTACTCAAGTTTAAACAAAATTAAACACAATCTATTATTTTAGAATACGCTGCCAAGCTTGGGCAAGAAAACGTTTCATTTTGATGTCGAGTGAATAGCCGCGCAGCGAACTAGCAACAATTGTACGGGCAACTCGGTCATGTCCGGCGAGCGATCGCGTGTTATCGACAAACGCCATACCGCAGTCGATTGCTAACGGTAGCAGTAGTAATATATTACCGGCACTCGTGAAGAAATTATTAAAGGCGATCGCGGCAAGCATCGCACCCAATCCCACAATACTTTCGCGGAGCACTAAGGCTTGTAAACTTGGAACTTTACCCAACTCTACATCGAGTACCTTCATGTCCAACGCCCAGCGCCCAAGACTTTGTCCGTGATTTCGAGCCACAACAAAAACCCGCGTACCGTACCATGCTAATAAAAACACAATAGCCTGCGCCCAAGAAAAGCGATCGCGTCCGCCCAATAAAGAGCTTAGTAGCCAAACGCCTAAAAAATCGATTGCAAAAGCTACAGCGCGTCTTCCCATTTGCACCCGAGGAAAGCGGGTATAGTCTGGCGAAGTCTTCATAGCAAAAAATTGTGACTGGCTACTTTCATATCCTATGCTGATAGCCGTCGCATTGTAGCCATTGAATTGTTCAATTTTACTTTAAACCAAGAGCATTTAATTATATAACTATGATAAGTAAAGCAATGCTGAACCTACAGCAAATATTTACTTACCAAAAAAGCAATTAGTACGTGAATAACGATGCCTAAGCTTGCATATGATATTGACATCCTTAATTTGAGGATTATCGCTAACCGCTAATTGCTAACAGCCAAGTGCTGTTACTAAGCTAAGAATACAGAATTCAGAGTTAACTTGTATGCTGCCAGCAAGCCAAGCAGAGGCAATGATTTTAGATTTGGTGCAACCCCTAGATGGAAAGCGGCATGGTGAGGTTGTAACACTTTTAACAGCAATTGACCGCATCCTGGCAGCACCAGTTGTGAGTCAGTTGGATTTTCCGCATTGGGATAATTCGGCAATGGATGGTTATGCGGTGCGTTACGAAGACGTCAAAAATAGTCATGCAGAGCAACCCGTTGCTTTAGAAATTGTCGAAGAAATCCGTGCAGGACAAGCACCAAAACGCGAGATCAAGCCAGGACAAGCCGCACGCATTTTTACAGGTGGGGTGATGCCATCGGGCGCAGATACCGTCGTCATGCAAGAACACGCGCGCCAGGAAGGCAATCGCGTCATGATTTTGGCAGCACCACCCGAAGAAAAAGCTTTTGTCCGTCAAGGAGCATCGTATTATCAAGCAGGAACGCCCCTGTTGTTGCCAGGAATTGCGCTCCAACCCCCAGAACTTGCAGTATTAGCAGCAGCACAGTGTACCCAAATCAAAGTTTATCGCCGCCCGCGCGTCGCAATTCTTTCGACGGGTGACGAATTAATTACCCCCGATCAGCCTTTACAACTCGGTCAAATCGTTGATTCTAATCAGTATGCTTTAGCCGCGCTCGTCGCGCAAACTGGTGCAGAACCATTGCACTTGGGCATTTTTCCTGACAAACCTCATGTTTTGCGCCGCGCAATTTCACAGGCGATCGCTACTGCTGATGTTGTCTTATCCTCTGGTGGTGTTTCGGTTGGTGACTACGACTTCGTCGAACAAATTCTTGCCGAGTTAGGCGCGACGATTCATATTCGTGCTGTTGCTGTTAAGCCAGGGAAACCCTTGACATTCGCGACATTTTCTGCATCGGCAGCGACTAAACATAAACCCGTATTGTATTTTGGTTTGCCTGGTAATCCGGTTTCTGCTTTAGTCAGCTTTTGGCGGTTTGTCCAGCCTGCTTTACGCAAGCTTTCCGGACTTGCCCACAGTTGGGGACCGATGTTTGTGCAAGCGCGATCGCAGCACGATTTAAAATCTGACGGTCAGCGCGAAACTTATCTTTGGGGACAACTCCACCTCATCGATTGTGCCTACGAGTTTCATTTAGCTGAAGGCAGCCACAGTTCAGGCAACTTAATTAACTTAGCACAAACCAACGGTCTCGCCGTTATTCCCGTCGGTCAATCGGCGATCGCCAAAGGCGAAACAGTCCGCGTGTTACAAGTCGGCACGCCTATAATTCCGCTAAAGCACAGTAAGCAAGATTAAGATTATGTCAAGCAGTTGTATCCAATGCAACTGCTCGCTTTTAGCAAAAGGTATAATCAACTAATTGACAACCCGCCCATTCACGTAGCGTGTTGCTGCACCTACTGTTCCGCCTACTTGTTGCGCGAAAGACAACGCGCGTTCATAAGACGTAAAAGATGCTACTTGAACTGATTTAATACCCCGTTCTCTCACAATCGAAAATGCATCATTACATAGATGAGTTCGAATTTGACGGAGATTACCTCCATCTATAAATACTGGCCAATATGTTCCTTGGCTCTGGAATGGATCTCCACAGCTTTTACGAGGAAATGAGACGTTTCTACTAGTGACAGCTGCTCTATTACTGGTGCGAGAACTACTTACAGTTTGTCTTCCACCATTAGCCGTTCTTAAACTGCAAACATAAAGTAATTCTGCTTCACCAAGACTGTCAGGTACAGGCGAACGTAAACTACGTGGTACTTTGAGATGACTGAAGTCATCATCACTTAATACATTACCTTTTGAATCGTATTCAACCTGTCTTAATACACCTATTTTGTTGCTTGCACAATCAACATAAGTTAATGACATTACAGATTGAGTTCTTGGTCGGCTGAATGAAATAGACGAGCTAGAGTTGGAAACTTGAGTATAAATTAACTTGCTCCAAAAAGTTCTAGTATCTCCTGTTCCTTTAATGCTATCAACATCCACGGCAAGATAAGGTTCAGAATTTAGCACTATCCATTGCCTTGCTGAAGCAGAATTTGTGTAAAATATTGCTACCAGAGAAGCCGTAGCTACTATAAACTTTTTCAACATAAATTTGCTTCTCTCTTTTCAAAGATAGAAACTTAAGAAACTATTTCTGTAAATTGTTGCGCTTGAATTATTTAAAACTACATGCCTTAGTTCTGTACTAAATATATTTCACTTATGTAAAATAAGTGTTAAAGGATGACTCTTTCTAAGCTAATAATGATGAATTTTTTGTGAATTTAAGTACTATATATTTTTGATATTTATTGCTAAAACCAACCGCGCTTACCATTAGGGCGTACGGTCATCCAATTTACTTTAGCTTGTGCTAGTTGCTCGTCCGAAACTTTTGCCCCAGTAAGGTTAGCACCACACAAATTCACATTTTTTAAATGAGCTTCGCTGAAGTCAGCGTAGCTTAAGTTAGCACCGCGAAAATCGGCTCCTTCTAGATCGGCAGAATGAAAGTACGCTTTTGTTAAGATCGCTTCTCTAAAATTAGTACGCTTGAGGCTAGCGTGGCTAAAGTCATTACCTGACAAAATACATTTAAAAAAATTTGTGCGGTCTAATTTTGCTGCGCGAAAGTTAACTTCCGATAAATCTACTCGCTGTAGGTCAAGTAAACTGAGATCGTAAGAAGCAAAATCTCTTCTACCTTTGATATAAGATAAGACTAAATTATTCGCATCGAGCTTTCTTGGTGGTGATTTAGGCTTGGCTCCAACTGTTGAAGGTGCAGAAGTCAGCGCAACTGATGGTAGTGGAGACTGTATTGATGTATTCGATGCTTCAGTCAAATTGGCTCTTCTGGCACGAATAGCCGCAGCCAGTTGTGCCCGCGATTGCGCAGCGCTACTTCCTGTGTAAGCACTTGTTGTAGTCGCTACTGGGGTTGTTGTCGGTGTCGCTTGCTTCACCTTGCGGGGTAATTTGGGTTTACGTACCGCTGAAGGCTGCGCCGCCATGCTATTCGCTAAGCTATCCATGTAGGGTTCGAGTTCGAGTGCGGTGAGAACCTCATTAGGTGATTGGTAGCGATGTCGCACCGAACCTTCTACCATTTTTTGTAAGACTTTGCGAAAGCGATCGCTAATCTGTACTTTGTTTTGCCACACCATTTCTCCCGTTGAGGAATTATAGTCGAGATCCTTGGGAGATTTTCCTGTGAGAAGATAGATGCAAGTCACCCCAAGAGCGTAAATGTCACTTGCGTAGACAGGACGCATCGCGAGTTGTTCAGGCGGCGCGAAACCTGGAGTTCCCACCGCAAAAGCTGTTAATGCTGTATTTTCTGACATACTCGTTGTTTGACTCACTTGGTCTTTCACTGCACCAAAATCGATCAAAACGAGTTTACAGTCCTCATGACGGCGAATAATATTCGCGGGTTTGATGTCTCGGTGAATGACCTGTTGGCTATGGAGATATTGCAGCGTTGGCAGAATTTCACTCAAAAATTGTTTTACCCCAGTTTCGCTAAACGGACCAGAGCGTTTGACTTCTTGTTGCAGCGTTAAACCATTAATGTACTCTTGAACCAAATAGAATTGTTCGCTATCTTCAAAGTAGTCAAGTAGTCTGGGAACTTGTGGATGACTGCCTATTTTACCCAAAGTTTTAGCTTCCCGGGCAAAAAGTTTTCGTGCCATGTCTAAAGCTTCTGACGATGTAGCCGAAGGTCGTAGCTGCTTGATAACGCATTTGGGTTCGCCAGGTAAAGTAACATCCTGGGCTAAAAACGTTGCACCGAAACCACCTTGTGCTAGTGCTTGCAGCGCGCGGTAGCGATCGCGTAATAATAATGGAGCGCCACAAGCTGCACAGGTCTGACGAGAACTGGAGTTTTGCGGATTGGAACAGTTGGGATTTAGGCAGTAGCTCATATGAGCGTTTACTCGCTGTTTCAGGTAACACTGGGAGCGATCGCACCCTGCTTCAATTATTTAAAGAAATATGTCTCATAGCCACGTGATTTATACGGAAAATGAGAGGTGCACAGGAGCAGGGGAAGAATAAAGTTTTCTCTATGACTCATCCCTCAAAACCACCAACTACGATGGGATGAGAATGTTATAAAGACAGAGAGTTATTACTGCAAAATCCGATTACAGGCTAAGCATTGCCTAGTTCTGACCTTTGACCCCTGCTTTTGATAAGATAGTCTAGCTGAGGTCTAAGCAATCACACTCCATGCGTATTTCTCTAAATTGGCTACAAGAACTTGTTGAGTTGACGCTTTCTCCTGAAGAATTGGCAGAAACGTTGACAATGGCAGGGTTTGAAGTAGAAGAAATTGAAGATCGCCGTCTATGGGCGGAAGGTGTGGTTGTGGGAAAAGTGCTAGAGTGCGATCGCCATCCAAATGCGGATAAACTCAGCGTTACTAAAGTCGATGTCGGAACGGCTTCCCCAGAACCATTAAATATTGTCTGTGGTGCGCCGAATGTCCGTGCGGGAATATATGTACCCGTCGCCACAGTAGGTACTTACCTGCCCAAAATTGACGTCAAAATCAAAGCCGCAAAACTACGCGGAGTACGTTCGGAAGGCATGATTTGCTCTTTAGCTGAGTTAGGACTTGCTAAAGAATCCGCAGGAATTCATATTTTTGAGCAGGAACTCGAATTAGGCAGTGACGTGCGCCCGTTGCTCGGTTTAGATGATGTCATTTTAGACTTGACAGCAACTGCCAATCGTGCTGATGCATTAAGCATGGTAGGTGTCGCGCGCGAAGTTGCTGCAATTACGGGAAAAACAGTGCGGTTACCAGAAGCTCCAGAAATTTCTATTCCTGATGGCAAGAAGAATTTAACGCTCAAAATATCGCAGCCACAAGCTTGCCCTGCGTATATTGGTACAGTGATTGAGTCAGTCAAAATTGCTCCTTCACCTGCATGGTTACAACAAAGATTGCAAGCTGCTGGAACTCGCCCGATCAACAACGTTGTTGATATTACAAACTATATTTTACTCGAATGGGGTCAACCACTTCATGCGTTTGACCGCGATCGCCTTTTAGCCGTCAGTGGTGCTCAAGCAGATTTAACCATTGGCGTTCGATTCGCGCGCTCAGGGGAAACGCTCAAAACGCTCGATGGTCAAATGCGCGCGCTTTCCAGTCAAGCTTTACTAATTACCGCACGCGACGAACCAGTAGCCTTAGCGGGAGTTATGGGCGGCGAAGCCACCGAAGTGCATGAGGGTACGCAAAATCTCGTTTTAGAAGCCGCCCTGTTCGATCCTGTCGCGATTCGGCGATCGGCGCGCAGTCAAGGTTTACGTACTGAAGCTTCCGCAAGATATGAGCGGGGAATCAACGCGGCTGAATTAGAATTAGCCTGTCGTCGAGCCATAATGCTGATTCAGGAACTAGCAGGTGGCGTTCCCGTGCAACAAGAATTTGCTGACGCAAGACCTGATATTGGCACAACATCACGTTCGATTGAATTACGGCTCGATCGCGTTAACCAAGTTTTAGGACCAATTGACTTAGAAGACACGACTGGCGAACTCCAACCCGAAACTATTCAGCAAATTCTTACCGCCCTTGGATGTCAGGTAAAACCATCATCCGAACAACAAAGAGTTTTGACTGTCACTGTTCCACCGTATCGTCATCGCGACCTAGAGCGTGAAATTGACTTAATTGAAGAAATTGCGCGACTGTATGGCTACGATCGCTTTTGCGATACTTTACCTGATAAAACAGAACCTGGCTATCTTTCCTTAGAACAGCAACTGACGCGCCAAATCCGCGAAGCTTTCCGCGCCGCTGGGCTAACTGAATTAATGCATTACTCGCTCGTCAAACCAGGACAAGAGCGACAAATCGTCCTTACTAACCCAATTTTTGTGGAGTATTCAGCGCTACGGACTGATTTGATTTCTGGTTTAATCGATGCTTTTCAATACAATCTAGAGCAGGGGAATGGTAGCCTCAATGGTTTTGAAATCGGGCGCATTTTCTGGCAAGAAGAAGACGGATTACTCGAAGCTGAGGCTATTGGCGGTATTTTAGGCGGCGATCCAACTCAAGGAAAGTGGATATCGGGTGGAAAAGAGCGTCCGCTAACCTGGTTTGAAGCTAAAGGCGTTTTAGAAAGTGTTTTTCAACGCTTGGGGCTAAAAGTAGAATACCAACCGAGCCACCAAGATTCGCGCTTGCATCCAGGTCGTACAGCGTCGTTATGGTTGCAGGGAAATCATTTGGGTAATTTTGGACAAATCCATCCGCAATTACGCCAAGAAAAAGGCTTACCAGATGCTGTTTACGTCTTTCAACTCGATTTAGATGTGATTCTAGATTACTGGGATCGCGACGAAGTTTTAGTACCAAAATTCCGTTCGTATTCTACTTACCCAGCGTCACCCAGAGATATTGCATTTTTTGCGCATCTCGAAATCTCTGTTGCGGAAATAGAACGCGCGATCGCACTGGCGGCGGGAGAATTGCTCGAATCTGTTGAATTGTTCGATGAATATCGTGGCGAACGCGTCCCCCAAGGACAAAGAAGTTTAGCGTTTCGTTTAGTGTATCGCGCCCCAAATCGCACTTTGACAGATGAGGACATCGAACCCGTACACCAAAAAGTGCGAGAATCTTTGGTAGAAAAATTTGGCGTGAATCTGCGAAGTTGAACTTGTGTATGCCTAAGTACGTAATGTGGGGAAGTTATTGCGAGGATGTGCTAGAAAAACGCGCTCCTCATCGACAAGCTCATCTCGACGGGCTAGCTGCGCAAAAAGAGTCAGGTGTATTGATTACAATTGGTCCAACGAAGGATTTAACCAAGGTTTTTGGCATCTACGAAGCTGAAGATGAAGCAACAGTTCGTCAACTTGTTGAAGCCGATCCTTATTGGAAAAATGGCGTTTGGACAGAATACTTTATTAAAGAGTGGATTCAAGCTTTTTAATGAGAGCAATTAGCAATTTAGTTATAGCAAGACTAAAACGACTTCCCTAAATGATGAGAACGGGCTTTAGTTGAGATACTGACGACAAAAATCGAGTGCAACAGATAAATCGCTGGTTTGCTGCGGATAATTAACGGTTGGTCTACTGATTGTAATTAAGGGAATACCAAGTTGAGTGGCGACAAGGCGTTTTGTCTCTTCACCCCCTGGTTTTCCTGAGGCTTTGGTAATCGCAAGTTGAATTTGCCACTGACGCCAAAGCGCGAGTTCTAATTCAGCAGAGATTGGAGGACGCAGACAGATTAAGCGATCTGGGGTAAAACCTGCTTGTGTTGCTGCTTCAATGGCGATCGCTGAAGGCAGAATTCTCGCAAATAATGTGGCGCGATCGTGCCAAGCTTGAAATAGGTGTAGCGGTCTGTAACCTACAGTTAATAAGACGCGTTTGTTTTGCAAGCGGTTTGTGGATAATAGAGCTTCAAAGCTATCGAAATGTTCGGCTTTGCCATCTACATTATTAGATGATAAGATGGGGCGTTCATAGCGTAAGTAAGGGACTTGCAAGTGTTGCGCCGCCGCGATCGCATTTTGCGAAACTTCGACAGCATAAGGATGTGAAGCATCCACAATTGCTGCAATTTGGTGTTGTTTGATAAAATTAGGGATCTGAGCGCGCGTTAAACGCCCTACCCACACTGTTAAACACGGTGCAGGATGGTAAAGCGATTGCGCTGAAGGAGTTGTAACAGAGATAATACAGCAGATATCTGCCTGTGCAATTGCCGCAGCGATCGCAACACTTTCTTGGGTTCCGCCAATCAACCACAACTTACCACACACAGTACCAGATGGAAGCGGCTCAATAGCGGGAGGAATAGGCAACGCAGTTAGCCTTTTAGTGCTTTGCGGAAGTTTTGTCGATAAGACTTATTCGAGATTAACAATGCAGGCCATAATAATGACAAAGACAAGCGATTGGAAAAACTACGCGAAAACGTAGTGCGATGAAATCCATTCCAGAATTTCCAAGCACCTATTGCATACACAACAATCAAGCCAAAAACAATCCAGTTCATTGCCTTAAACCACCTGTACAAAGGATCGTAAAGTAAAAATTGGTATTTTGAGCTAAAGTTCCTCTCCCACTATCTCTTAGTGTAAATTAGCCAAGAGAAATCGTTAGAGCGATCGCCATGAGTAGCGTTGAGTTAGTTGTAGCTCAAAAGCGCGGTGACTCGCCATACATTAAATCAGCTTTTTGTCAATATGTTGTTCAGCGCCCGACGAACTACCATGCACAGATCCATGAATCATAGCCAGCAGCAACATTTACTTGTTCTCGATAGGCGCATAGTTGTACGTCTCTACACTGACATATATGCTTAATGAAGTTTACGCTTAACGGATGTATCCTGTGGAAGTACCTTAAGTTTCAAGATACGTAGGAAACTATAACAAGACTTGCTTTTTGCCAGATTCATTGACTCGATGTCAGTGATGAGGGCAAATCACCTAAGGAGGAATTATGCGTGCAGTGCTGATGGCTGGAGGGTCTGGAACGCGGTTAAGACCGCTGACTTGTGACCTTCCTAAACCGATGGTACCTATTTTAAACAGACCAATTGCGGAACATATTATTAATCTTCTCAAACGACATCAAATTACTGAGATAATTGCCACGCTGCATTATTTACCAGAGGTCATTCGCGATTATTTTCAAGATGGCAGTGACTTTGGCGTACAAATGATCTATGCCGTTGAAGAAGATCAACCCCTGGGTACCGCAGGCTGCGTGAAGAATATCGCGGAATTTCTCAATGAAACATTTTTAGTCATTAGTGGTGATAGCGTTACAGATTTTGACCTCACCGCGGCAATTGAGTTTCACAAACGCAAACAAGCCAAAGCAACCTTAGTTCTTACTCGCGTTCCCAATCCGATTGAGTTTGGAGTCGTGATTACCGACGAAGACTATCGAATTCGGAGATTTCTAGAAAAGCCATCAACAAGCGAGATCTTTTCTGATACGGTTAACACTGGTATATACATTTTGGAACCCTCAGTTTTAGAGTATTTACCAGCTAATCAAGAATCTGACTTTTCCAAAGATTTGTTTCCGTTGTTGCTAGAAAAAGGCGAGCCGATGTACGGCTACATTGCACAAGGTTACTGGTGTGATGTTGGGCATCTTGATGCATACCGCGAAAGTCAGTATGATGGCTTGTTTGGCAAGGTAAAACTTGACTTTGCGTACCCCGAAACAAAGCCAGGGATTTGGCAAGGACAGAATACTTATATCGATCCGAGCGTTGAAATTTGTCCTCCAGTGTTGATTGGTCACAATTGCCGCATTGGACCGCGAGTGCGAATTGATGCTGGAACGGTAATTGGGGACAACGTGACGATTGGGGCGGACGCTGACTTAAAACGACCAATCATCTGGAATGGTGCAATTATTGGCGAAGATGCAGAATTGCGAGCGTGTGTGATTGGTCGCGGAACACGTGTAGACCGCCGCGCGCAAGTATTAGAAGGTGCTGTGGTTGGTTCGCTTTCTACAGTTGGAGAAGAAGCACAAATTAGTCCTAACGTTCGTGTTTGGCCAAGTAAACAAATTGAATCAGGCGCAACATTAAACATAAATTTAATTTGGGGACAAACTGCACAGCGCAATTTATTTGGTCAGCGTGGAGTGACTGGGTTAGCTAATATTGATATCACGCCCGAATTTGCCGTGAAGTTAGGCGCAGCTTACGGCTCGACATTGAAACCTGGTTCGCAAGTGATGATATCGCGCGACCAACGCAGCATTTCCCGAATGGTGACGCGATCGCTGATTGCGGGTTTAATGTCTGTGGGTGTCAATATTCAGAACTTGGATGCAACCGCAATTCCGATGGCGCGGACTGTTGCACCAACTTTGGGCGTTGCTGGCGGAATTCACGTACGATTGCACCCAGATCGACCCGATTACCTGTTGATTGAGTTTATTGATAACAAAGGCGTCAACATCTCAAAAGCACTCGAAAAGAAAATCGAAGGCGCGTACTTTAAAGAAGACCTCCGGCGCGTGCAAATTCACGAGATTGGTAATGTTGTCTATCCGATTCAGATGATCGACACTTACTGTAGTGCTTTTGAGAAAAATTTAAACGTAGAAGCCATTCGCCATAGTAACTCGAAAGTTGTCATTGATTATACATATGCCGTATCGGGTGCGGTTTTGCCGCAACTTTTAGCAAAATTTGGTTGCGACGCCGTCGTGTTAAATGCCAGTTTGAAGCAAACAGCGGTGTCTTCAGTCGAGAAAGAAGCACTCTTACAGCAGCTAGGTCATGTTGTCGAAGCATTGCGAGCGACTTTTGGCGTTCAGGTATCTGCCAATGGAGAACAGCTCATTTTGGTTGATAAGTTGGGAACGCCGATTCGCGGTGAAATGTTGACCGCCCTTATGGTGAATATGATTCTGACTGCACATCCACGCGGAACTGTTGTTGTCCCGATTCATGCATCGAGTGCTGTCGAACAAATTGCCCGCCGCCATGATGGTAAGGTCATTCGCACTAAGGCAAGTCCTACCGCACTTATGGAAGCTTCTTTGCCAAGTGCCAACCCGAATGTTGTCCTGGCGGGAAGTGGGGATATGGGATTTATTTTTCCACAGTTGCATCCTGGGTTTGACGCAATGTTCTGCATTGCCAAAGTGATTGAGATGTTGACGGTTCAAGAGCGATCGCTCGCGTCAATCCGCGATGACGACTTACCACAAGTAAGCCACCGCAGCTACACCGTACGCTGTCCCTGGACGGTCAAAGGAGCATTGATGCGCCATTTGGTCGAAACTCATAAAGAAGAAAATCTAGAATTGGTTGATGGCGTGAAGATTCGCTTTGAAGATGATAATTGGGTACTCATTTTGCCCGATGCGGGCGAACCACTGGTACATTTGTTCGCTAACAGTCACGATCGTAATTGGGTAGATGAATCGTTGAGGGAATACCGCACCCGCGTTCAATCATTTATTGAACAACAACAAGGAGTGGAAGCTTACAGTAACAGTCCTCAGCAATCGATCGTGAGTTAGGAGTGAGTAGACTAGTGATTAGTGGCTAGTGGCTGGTGTCAAGAGCAACTAGTCACCAATTCTTCCCCTAACCTTTGACCCCTAACCTCTCATCGAGCGAACACATAGGAGAAGCGAATGAATAGCTGTATTTTGATGGCAGAAATTGTGCAAGCGCCACAACTGCGTTATACGTCTGACAACATGGCATTAGCGGAAATGCTGATTCAATTTCCAGCTTTACGTGCAGAAGATTCTCCTGCAACGTTAAAAGCTGTTGGTTGGGGTAACTTGGCGCAAGAGATTGAACAAAATTATCAGCAAGGCGATCGCGTCATTATTGAAGGTCGCCTAAGCATGAACACTGTTGAGCGCTCGGAAGGCTTCAAAGAAAAACGTGCTGAATTGACGATACAACGAATTCACGCCGTCGATAAAACTGTAGATACAACGGCGACAAAAGCAAACTCCAAAGCTGCAACCGCTGCTGTAAGTTCGCGTCCCGAAAAAACTGCCAAGAATGTGAATTCAGATACGATGACTTCTACTCGGACGACAACTAGTCGCACCGATGTCATTGCTGACTTTGCGACGGCGACTTATGAACCACCTGTAAGAACATCTTCAACGCCGCTCCCACCCAGCGAAGAGCAGGATATCGACGACATTCCATTTTAGGTGGGGCGAGTGGAGAGGTTTGAGTAGTTAGCGACTAGTGATTAGTTGTGACTTGTTCGCGCAGTGTGCCGGAGGCATTAGAATTTTCTTAACTCATAATGCCTCTTTTCTTTAACTCCCTAACCTCCGACCTCTGACCCTTGACCTCTAAGCTCTACTATCCCACTCTGCCGCAGCATCAGCAACAGCTTGGTCTACAGTTTTTTCACCTAACATAGCCGCTTGCAGATTGTCGTAAATCGCGCGTTGTAAGACATTGCGGTTTTCCATTGCGGGAACTAAGACTTCGGCTTGCTGCAATTGGCTGGCGCTAACAACGCGGGCTTTTTCGACGGTTGACGCATCAGCAGGTACTGACTTAAAGTATTCGTCTGAGAGTGCGGCGACTGTTGAGGGTAAGACATTGGCAGCTTTGGCAAAGGCAAGCTGATTTTGATTGTTTGTAACATACAGTGCAAATTTTAACGCTGCATCCGGTTGGTCGGTGTTGGCAGGAATGACTATGTTCATGACCGCAACGTTTTTCTTGCCTGTAGGTCCTGTTATTTGTGGTGCGGTAGCTGAAACTTGCGCGATCGCTGGTGCGTTTTTGGCGATCGTTTTCAAAAATTCTGGACCTGAAGCTAATAACGCGGTTTGTCCAGCTTGATACTGCTCTATACCATATCTGTGTCCTTGTGTCAATACTTCAGGCGGTATCAGTTCATTGCGATACAAGTCTACCCAGTACTGAAAGACAGCCCGACCTTCAGGAGTATTAAACGCCGCTTTACCCTGCGCGTCTACTAAATTGACTCCCATTTGCACAAAAGATTCCAAAACTTCGGCAGAATCTTCGGGAACAAACGTTGTAAAAAAGGCGTACTTTCCAGTTCTTTCTTTAACTTGTCGCGCCACTGTTGCTAATTCTGCATAAGTTGTTGGCGGTTGACTGACTCCTGCTTGCTTTAACAAATCAGTGTTATAAATTGTCAGGCGAGTTGTGAGGTACCAAGGTAGGCCAAAACTTTTCCCATTAATCGTGCTTGCTTTCCAAATATTAGGTAGATAAGTTTCGCGCACATCCGCGCTGACTTTCGAATCCAAGTCTAGCCAAGCATTGCGCGTTGCGAGTTGCGAAGCAAAACTGGGGTTTAAGTTGACGACATCCGGTGCGGTGCGTGCGGACATCGCAGTGAGAATTTTGCTTTCCATCGCTGACCAGGGAACATCAACCCAGTTAACTTTAATTCCAGGGTTTTCAGCTTCAAAAGAACGGATGAGATTGTTGAAGAAATCTGTAAATTGTGGCTGGAGTTGCATTGTCCAGAATTCCACATTACTACTGTTACCTGATGCCGATTGCTGGGTACTATTATTGACGTTACCAGTACCACAACTCACAACCCAACTCAGGGTTAAACCTAACAAAGCGAAAATTCCGAGGCGTTTCCAACCTCTGATTTTGCTAAAAAAGACTGATACTATCGACATTTTTCAAACGTCACTTGCTGACTTTTACGAGCAAAGCAATTCTAAGCTAAAGTAACAGACATTCAATTTTTATAGTAGAGGTCAGGGTTAATAGTTATTTGGAGTAGCGGAAAATCGTGTGCGAAGATCCTTTGTTAAATAAACTTTACAAGACAATGATTCTTAGCCTCTGTGACGTTTTAACAATATTGACCATTGCTATTAAGTATCTCACTCTCAATTTCTTTTTACCCTCTAGATAACCAACAAAACCGTGCTTAACCGCTTCCAGACACTACCTAACCGCTTACAGATACTGCCAAAACGTGCCAGGGGAGTTGGTGTTGAACTGGCTCCTGAACGTATTAATATTGCCCAGCTGCGCAAACAAGGACAAGGAATAAGACTGGCAGCGTTTACCTCGGTTCCCGTACCTGAAGGAATTTTTCAAGATGGTCAAATTATCGATCCACCAGCGCTTGCCGAAATTATCCAATCCGCCTTCGCCCAAAGCAAAATAAAAGCTAAGCGAGTGGCTACCGCTGTTCCTGGAAGAGATTCACTCGTGCGCTTAATTCCTTTACCCGCCGAGTTAGATGACCAAGAATTACGCGAAATGGTACTCAACCACGAAGCAGGTTTGTATCTCCCGTATCCGCGTGAAGAAGCTGATGTTGATTATCAAAAACTTGGGTATTTTGTCGACGAGGACGGAATTGAAAAGGTACAAGTGTTGTTAGTTGCTACGCGCAAAGAAGTGACAGATACTTACATCGACACATTTCAACAAGCAGGTCTGCAAGTCGATGTCTTAGAAATTAACAGTTTTGCGTTGTTACGCACGATTCGGGAGAAACTACGCGAATTTCCTTCACAAGAAGCCGTTGTTTTAGTTGACATTGAATTTGACAACACTGAAATTGCAATTATTGTAGATGGAATACCGCAGTTTTCGCGGACTGTGCCAATTGGTACATTTCACCTGCAAAGTGCGCTATTGCGCGCCTTGCACTTACCAATGTCTAGAGATACACAAGTAATGCTACAGTCGGTGGTTATTCCCACCACGACAACTGATGAAATGGGAGGAGTTATCAGTACGACAGTTGACCCTGGTACCGCAGCAATGTTGCGCGTGATGGGAGAGTTGATTGACGAACTACGGCGATCGCTCGATTTTTATCTTAGTCAAAGTGAAAATCTCGAAGTTGCCCAAATCCTCTTGGCAGGTCCTGGGGGCGGCTTAGTAAACTTAGATGAGTTTTTCCAACAACGAGTAAACATTCCCACCGTACAAATCGATCCTGTGGCAGCTTTGTCATTAGAAGTTGATGAGAAAAAAATTACTCCTGGACAACGCCCAGGACTCGGAATTGTTCTCGGTTTAGGAATGCGCGAGATTTAGTTAACTTACCTGTCAGCTATCCATGACGATCGATACGAAATTCTATGTACAGTCTAGACATTAACTTTATTCGCGATCGCCCAGAGTACATCTTAAAAAACGCGGGTGCTAAAAAACTAGGGATACTTGCTAGTGATACAACACCGTTGTATTTGGGAATTGCGATCGGCGTTATTTTGCCTGCTATGATTGGTGGCGCGTGGTTGGTTATGCAAGCTCGCATTGGGCAACTCGAAGCCGAAAATGCAGAACTTGATGCTGAACTCAGTCGCTTGGGACTGCAAGAACAAGAAATTCAAACAACACAAGCGCAAATTAATCAAATTCGCACAGAGACCCAAGCTTTAGCTACAGTGTTTAATCAAATTCGTCCTTGGTCAGCGATGTTACAGGATATGCGCGATCGCATTCCCCGCGCAGTCCAAATTGAAACTATTCGCCAAACTGCTGCTGCAACTCCCCAACCCAGCCCGCAAGCAGCAAATAATGCTGCAAATAATAACGAGCAGCAACAACAAGAGGGACAAGATCAACAAAACGCTGAACAGCAGCAACAGCAATCAGCACAAGTAGTTCCCGCAGGTAATATTGAAATTGCCGGAATTGCCCGTTCTTTTAACGATGTCAACGATTTCTTGCTGACGCTGCAACAATCAGCATTTCTGAAACCGACGGATACAAGAATTGTCACGGCTGAGTTGGTAGATATTGCTGAACCAGGGACAGTAGCTGTACCCCAAGCAAATTCAACCGCAGTTGTGACGCCTCAAGCGGTAAGATATACAATTCAATCGACGTTAAGCGATGTCCCCGCCTCAGAGTTGTTAAGAGAACTAGAGCGTAAGGGTACATTAGGATTGGTAACTCGCATTCGCACACTGCAACAAAAAGGTGTGATTCAACAATGACGGTAACTGAAGACTTTATTCCTGAAGAAAGCATTGAGTTTCAACCAGTAGCGCCAAGTTACCCCAAAGCATTTGGCGTGACGCTGACTCCGGCGGTAAGCGGTGTGCTGATTGCGCTGTTGGGGCTAGCAGGAAGTGTTTACTTGGTTATTAATTTGTTAATGCCAACGTGGCAAAGACACCAAGAATTGCAAGCTAGCCGCGATGAAAAAAATGCGCTGGTTGAACAAAAACAACTTGCCATTCAACAAACTGAACAGGTAAGAGCCGAGTTAGCCCAGGTCAAACAGCAAAATGCTCAAGTGCTTGCGTTATTTGCTGACGAACGCACATTAGATACCTTGTTACTGGACCTCAACCGCGTTGTAGAATCAGGTAATGCTCAACTTGCACAAAATGCCCCTAGGGCAAAACTGAAGCGATTTGTCCCCGTTAATCAGTCACCAGAAATTGTTTCAGATGGTAGCCTTGGACCAGTTGTCAATGGAAAACTTAAGCGCCAAGTTGTCAATATTGAGCTAGAAGGAACTTTCGAGCAAACGCAATCAATCATTCGCAATATTGAGCGGCTACAGCCACTATTGATAGTTAAAGATTATCAATCATCCTTGGCACAAACTGGAGACAATCAGCAGCCTGGTGTTGTGCAGCCACGAGGCGCTGTCATTACAACATCTTTTCAGTTAGAAGCCTTAATGCCAGCTAGCCCCGCCGAAGCAGCCGCAGCCGCAAGTAACCAGAATCAACAGTAAGTAGTAAATTGTAGAAGAAATTCTAATTTTTAGATTACAGGCAAGTTTTAACTCTGACCCTCGATCTCTGAGCCCTAATCTGTGCCTAAATTTGCTACCGTAATTTCACTGAAATCTTAATATTGAATATATTAAATTTCTTATGCATTGTCGGTGGAATTGCTCTTGGATATAGAGGATAAATAGCGTTATTTTTTTTATATTTTGTGATATAAAGCTAGCTGAGAATAGTTAATTAGCGAGCAATTAATTATACTAATTTGAATTGCCAACGATTTAAGAAACATCTTTTTCAGCAACTCGGTGTCACGCTCATTATTTAAACTTGGTATTCGTTGTTTTACCAGTTTCCGCAGGGAATACATAACATTTTCTAAACCTAAACAAATTGAATTGTACGCATAAGTTGAGTAACAAAATTAAAAGGCTGAGGAGAAAACAGTGAGACAGCTTCCAGGTAGTGGAATGATATTAGCTGGGGCAACAATAACGTTGCTAGCAGCTCAGCCCGTGTGGGCAGCAGCAACACAGGTGACAGCGGTACGGCTAAATCCGACTCGCGGCGGGTTGAATGTCATTTTAGAGACTGCTGCAGGCGATCGCCCGCAAATTTTTACCAGCAGCCGAGGTAACGCCTTAGTCGCAGACATCATTAACACGCAGTTGCGCTTACCACAAGGCAATAGCTTTCGTCAAGATAACCCAGCCCCTGGCATTACTACAGTCAGTGTCACTCAACTTGACCGCAATAGCGTCCGCTTAGTCGTTGTGGGAAGTAATAGTACTCCCGCGAGTCAGCCTGCGGCGACCACAGCGCAAGGAATTACTTTCAGTATTAGTCCTAGTACTACACCCGTAGCCCAGACTCCAGCACCGCAACCACAGCAACAACCGCCTGTACAAACTCCTAGTCAAACTCCAGGTGTCCTTGTACCTAACCCTGACGTACAAATTCAAGGCGCACCCACACCCCAACCTGGAACGCCAGCACCACCGCCTTTCTTACCACGAGCCGTTGCCCCACCAGTAGGCGATATTGCGGTTTCCAACGTTGATTCTTCTGCCTCAACGATTGATTTAGAAACCAACGAACGCGTACCGCGCTTAGTCTTGCGCGAAGCTCCTGTCAGAGAAGTGCTAGCCCTCCTCGCCCGTGCAGCTGGACTCAACCTCGCGTTTAGTGCGGCTCCCGCACCTGGTACGCAGCAAGCGCAAGAACCGACTCCTGGAGGGGAGGATGGACCAAGAATTTCGTTGGATATTGAAAACGAATCGGTACAAGATGTGTTTAACTACGTCTTGCGAATTAGTGGACTACAAGCAAACCGCACGGGACGCACAATTTTTGTTGCACCGCGCTTGACAAATGAAGCACGTAATGTAATTGTCCGCAGCTTGCGACTCAATCAAATCAATGTGGGCAGTGCTTTAAACTTTTTAGTCGCAATGGGTGCTGAAAGTGCCGTCAGCCGCGAACGTGTTGTCACGAGTGTGAATGCGGTTCCGGTGGGAGGTTCTGCAACGCCTGTTACGCAAACGCAAACGAGTACAGAAACGCGAGTCGAAACGCAGCGAATTGACTTCCAAGACTCGATACCCCTGTTACGCGGTTTACAGGTTGTGGGAGACGAACGGACAAACTCTGTCAGCTTAATTGGTACTCCTCGGCAAGTTGAGATTGCAACTGCGCAATTAGTGCAAATCGATTCGCGCAGGCGTCAAGTCGCTGTCAACGTCAAGATTATTGATGTTAACTTAGTGGCAGTAAACGAGGCTAACACGAGCTTTTCATTCGGCATTGGGGACAGTTTCTTTGTCAGCGATGGTGGTTCGGCTGTCTTTAACTTTGGTGGAACTAATCCACCATCAGCAGGTACTGCACAAACAAACCTGTTTGGTCGCCCTGTTATTCCTAATCCTTTTGGTGAAGGTCAACCTTTCTTAGATGCACAGCCAAATGCTCCGTTTGGCACTGGTTCACCGCAACAATTTGCAAATCCGCCACTACAAGGGGGTAACATCCAAACTGGACCTGGTGTCTATCCTCGCTCTCCGTTTGGAACCAACAACAATCCTCTGCAACCTGGAGTCACAAATATACCTGAGACTGGTCCAATTACATTTGGTTTACCAACTCTATTTCAATATCCGAGTCGATTTCTAGCACGGTTACAAGCAGAGGTGACGAATGGCAACGCCAAAATTTTGACTGACCCAACACTGACTGTGCAAGAAGGGCAGACAGCAATTGTTAACCTTACACAAGAAGTCTTTGGCGGTTTTAGATTACAAACACAGACCGATCCTACTACAAACTTAACTACTCAAGCCAGAGAGCCAATTATCAAGCAGGCTGGATTAATTTTGCAAGTCAGAGTAGATCGCATTGACGATAATGGGTTTGTTTCCCTATCAGTTGCGCCTACTGTTTCTGCACTTGGAGATACAATAAACACTGCTGATGGCACGATTGCACTACTACAATCTCGGCAACTGACTTCTGGACAACTTCGTCTCCGAGATAATCAAACTTTAATTTTGTCAGGTATTATCCAAGAATCAGATCGGGTATCAGTATCCAAAGTCCCTATCTTGGGTGATATTCCTCTACTAGGGGCGCTGTTTAGAAGTACGAGGAAAGACAACTCTCGACAAGAGGTAATTGTGCTGCTCACGCCTCAAATTCTTGATGATTCCCAAAATTCTTCCTTCGGCTACAACTATACTCCTAGCCCAGAAGCACGACAGATGCTAGAACGGCGAAGATTCTAAATATAACTTGGTATGTACAACAGAATAATGCTACTTTTGCTAATGATTGAAAATCAATACATCCTACATGAATTGTAAGGATACAAATGAGAAATAAAAAGCAAGATATGGTCAGTAGAACTCATACTATTGTTGGCTGTAAATCTTACTACATGTTACTTAGCTTGACAATACTTTCTTCAGGCATTATGCAGCTTATACCTCAAGCAGCTAATGCAAATCCACCAAACAACCGTTATGCTGATTGTTCTTTTGCTTTTCCTTACGTCTATGGGTCACCGATACCTTGTCCAACTACAGTGTCTACTTACAACCGACCGCTCGGTTTCATTGACACTGTATCTCGCACAGTAGTTTCAGGGTGGGCAGAAGATTATGATATCACTGGTCCAATCAATGTGCATATTTACAAAGTAGTAAACGGCGTACGCTCATTCGTAACAGCCCAACCAGCTAATCTCTATAGAGCAGATGGCAATATTGGCTATCATGGTTTTTATGTCACTGGTTCCTTTCCAGTAGGAGCTAGCATTGAAGTTTATGCTATCGGAGTAAGCGGAGTATACGGTCCTTTTTACCCCTTTTGTCAAAGCAATAGAGTAGATTGCGGAGAACCAGATGGTGAGAATTCTTCGCTCCCTACTTCAGGAACGAGCAGAATTGTAAAGTAATTATAAGTATCTGTAGCCGTAGTACTGTTAATGAGGCGTAGTAAAACTGACACTCAAAGTACTATGTCTCAAAGCTTGCTATGCGACCCAATTTGTACAGCGCAGATAGAGTAATAACTCTCAATTCTCTAGGTTAACTCACAATTTATTGGTTTAAAGCAATTTGTTTATCGTGATTGCATCCTTGCTTATGCTCAAATAAACACGCCTAGATCATTATAGGTAAGCAATTTTCGCAAGATTACTTATAACCTTGGTTGAGAATTCTTCTGTTTTCAACTCATCAACTTGTCTAATTGCGTTTGTATTGATGTAGTTAGCACTGCTTCTAGACGGCTACTTAAGAGTTTTTTGCAGTTGAATATGGTACAAATCACAGTGAAAATACCTAAAAAATGTTGAAATCCATATATCTTAAAGGTTTCACCGATCCATATCGAGCTAGCACGCCTTAGAATAGGGCATTGAAATATCGAGCCTAGGAGAGTTTCAGCGATTGTCTTGAAATGAAACCTCTTGCTCGACACAAGCTGAGTCTCCACACACCCTGAGATTCAGCAGTTTCATCAAATCTAATCTGTAAACTCTAAGGAGATCTACATGAACAAAGGTGAATTAGTTGACGCGATCGCAGATAAGGCAAGCGTTACCAAAAAGCAAGCCGATGCAGTTTTAACCGCAGCTTTAGAAACAATCATCGAAGCTGTTTCTTCTGGTGATAAAGTCACGCTGGTAGGTTTTGGTTCATTCGAGCCGCGCGAGCGCAAAGCCCGTGAAGGTCGTAACCCGAAAACCGGTGATAAAATGGAAATTCCAGCAACAAAGGTGCCCGCCTTTTCGGCTGGGAAGCTTTTCCGCGAAAAAGTGTCACCAGGCAAAGACTAAAAAACTGCTCACATACTTGATGCGACCTATTCACGGGGGGAATTTAGCCTGGGCAGCAGCAGTTGCTGGCTGTTCCCCTAGCGATATTCTGGATTTTTCTGCAAGTATCAACCCCTTGGGACCGCCCAAGAGTGCGATCGCAGCAATTCGAGCGCATTTGGGGGATCTATGCGCTTATCCAGACCCCAACTACGGGGAATTACGCACCGCGTTAGGTCAGTGGCATCAATTACCACCCGAATGGATTCTGCCGGGGAATGGCTCGGCAGAATTACTTACCTGGGCAGGCTGGGATTTAGCACAACTTGCTAAAACTTACTTATTTACCCCAGCCTTTGCCGATTACTATCGCGCTTTGAAAGCTTTTGGTGCGATAGTGCAGGAATGTCCTCTGGAACTAGAGGTCGGGGGTAATGTTTCAGCATCAGAGTGTGGTTTACTTTTAAATAATCCTCACAATCCTACAGGGCAGATGTTTATGCGAGAAACGATTCTGCCTTATCTTGAGCAATTTGCTTTGGTTGTGGTGGATGAAGCGTTTATGGATTTTCTGCCACCAGGTGAAGAACAAAGTTTAATTCCTCTGGTACAGAAGTATCCTAATTTAGTCATTTTGCGATCGCTCACCAAATTTTACAGTTTACCTGGGCTGCGACTCGGATATGCGATCGCGCACCCAGACCGTTTGCAAAGTTGGCAGCAACGACGCGATCCGTGGACGGTGAATACACTAGCAGCAGTGGCGGCGATCGCCGCGATTCATGACAGCGACTTTCAACAGCGAACTTGGGCATGGCTACCACCGGCAAGAACTCAATTATTTGAGGGTTTAGCGCAAATACCTGGATTGCGCCCTTTAGAAAGTACTGCTAACTTTTTACTCGTACAATGCGAGTCGAGTCAAATTTTGCAACAGCAGTTGTTACAGCACCACAAAATTTTAATTCGCGATTGTTTGAGTTTTCCCACTCTAGGCGATCGCTTTTTCCGCATTGCGGTACGCTCAAATGCAGAAAATGAACGTTTGTTGCAGGCATTGTTTCAGCTATTAGCGATTAGCTACTAGCTAAATATTATGATTGACTACGATGTTGTAATTATTGGTGGCAGTCTGACGGGGCGCTATGCAGCGATTCTAGCGACTCAATTGCACGCTAAAGTTGCGCTAGTAGAACCTCCGCAACAAACAATTTTTCAGAATGTTTTGATACCTCATGCATTGGCTTATCTTGGGAAACGCCAACAGCTTGATGCAATGCAATGGGGAATGACTGCGGACAATAAAAACGCTGTGCCGCGGGCAGATAGATCGCTGCAAGTTAAGAGTGTTGTCGCTGATGTAGAAGAACAATATTCCCCTGCTGTTTTAGCGGCGTTGGGAGTTGATCTAATTTCTGGCGTTGGGCAATTTGCGCGATCGCCTGCGCTGACTTTTAGCGTGAATCGGCGTCAACTCGAATCGCGTAGTTACCTACTTGCTACAGGTTCGCGTCCGATTATCCCTGATATTGAAGGATTGCAAGCAACAGATTACTACACAACCGCAGACATTTTATCCGTACTCAATTGTGCCAACCCACCAACTCGATGGGTCGTTGTCGGGGGAGATCCATCGGGAATTCAAATGGCGCAAATCCTCGCACGCTTTGGTTTAGATGTGACTTTGATCGTTCAGCATTCGCATATCTTACCCCAAGAAGATCCGGCAATCGCGCAACTGATTCAAGCAGCGTTGGAAGCGGAAGGCGTGCGGATTTTGACAGAACCCGTTACTCAAATCAAGCAGATCCAAGATAAAAAATGGGTGCAAGCGGGCGATCGAGCGATTGAAACCGATGAAATTTTATTGTGTGCTGGACGACAGCCGGATGTGGCGCATCTCAACTTAGAAGCTGTTGGCGTGCGATCGCAGCGTCATCGTTTAGTAGTAAACGCGAGACTGCAAACAACGCATCCTCGAATCTATGCTTGTGGAGAAGCCATCGGCGGCTATCCTTTAACGAACGTGGCGCATTATGAAGCAGCGATCGCCTTAAAAAATGCGTTGGGTTTGACGCGCGATCGGGTCGATTACAGTAGTATTCCTTGGGCAATTTTTTGCGATCCGCAGTTAGCACGAGTCGGACTTACCGAAACGCAAGCCCGACAATTGTTCGGTGATGTCGTGGTGTTGCGTCAGTATTTCAAAAGCGTCGCCGCTGCGCAAATCGAGATAGCAACAACGGGAGTTTGTCAAGTCGTACTTTTACCTAATGGAGAAATTTTAGGCGCGACGATTATCGGCGCTTGCGCCGCAGAATTGATTCATGTTTTCAGTTTGGCGATCGCCCAGCACATCAAAATTAACAAGATTGCGCAACTTGCTCCGATTTATCCTAGTTTTTCAGAAATTTTCGCTCAAATCGCGATATTAACGTACCAAACACGCTTAAACCGTCCTTCAATTTGGGATAAGATTTTAGCAACTTTCCGCCGTTGGTGACTCATAGACCTCCTACATGAATACTGAGCAAATTTATTCGCTGAGATAAACCCTGTCTGCCATCGCAAGCTTATTTAGCGTGCTTCCGCACACTGCGTTCGAGTAGCCCCAACTTCAATCGGAAGATTCCGCACTTGTTGACAATTCGCTAGACTGAAAGAATTCCTCTTTATCTGCTGAAATTTCCCTGTGTCGCTCTTGAGAATAGGTTCTCTGTGATTAAGTAAGTGGGTGAAAATAAATATAACTTAAGGGCTGGTAATTGGCGAAGCCGCCTGTGGTCTCCCAGGCAAAGCGGAAAGAATCTGCATTACCCATTACCTATTACCCGTTACCCAACAAATGTTACGTGTGATATTTAATTATGCCCACCTACTTAGTTGCCAGGTAAATTTCCAGTAAATAGGCAACAGCATCAGTTAAGAATTATGAGTAGCGAACAGTTTAGACAATATATTAGAACGATCCAAAAGCAAATTGCCAAACTGCAAGAGGAACTCGCAAGAGATTGGAGCGAAATTGCAGAAGCGCTTGACGGTTTGCAACTGATTCATGAAGAGATGCAGACAAGTTTGGAAGCAGCCGAGGTTGTCGAGCAAACTCTGCTTCAGCAAAATCAGCAAATCGCTGCGGCGTATCAGTATTATTACGACTTGTTTCAAACTTCACCAATCGCCTATGTGGTGACAGATGCCAATGGTTTAATTTTGGAAGCAAACCAAGCGATCGCCCAATTGCTAAAAGTGCCGCAACGCTACCTACTAGGTAAACCGCTAGCAGTTTATGTGGCAGAGGGAGAGCGCCACGACTTTTATACCAAGCTCAGTCGAGCCAAAAATAGCGGCATCCAAGTTTGGCAAATGAGTATCTGCCCGCGAGAAGATACTCCCCTTGCCGTTGAGTTCTATGTTAGTACAGTACGTAGTGACGCTGGCTTGATTGAACTGCGCATAGCAGTATCCACCATGAGCCTATCGCGGGAAACAACTCAAGCGCAACACCTGAACCAAGAAGCAATCCGACCAGAAACAAGATTTAGACCGCACTTACCGCAATCACTCGATGGTTTACGGGTGCTCGTTGTCGATGACGAACCCGATGTCCGTGAATTTATCACGGCGATTTTAGAACCTTATGGAATTGGTGTGAGGGCAGTTACAAGTGCAGCCGCCGCGTTAGCGGAGTTGGAGCAATTTCATCCTGATGTATTGGTGAGTGATATTCGGATGCCTGGTGAGGATGGGTATAGCCTCATTCAGCAGATTCGAGCCTGGGAGGCGCTTCGGGGAAGGCATATCCCCGCCGCTGCAATTACGGCTTATCTGGACGAGGATCGGGAAAAAGCTTTAAGTGCTGGGTTTGAGGCACATTTGCACAAACTGGCTCCACCAACTGATTTGATTAAGATGGTGGCGCAATTGGCTGGACGCGCTGCTAAACAAGAGTCTGATGCGTTGAATTAACTTTAAAAACCGCGATTCTTTTTTTTGCAGTGTTACCTTCTGGGCTAACTCAACTAAAGCAAATTGTTTAAGCCAAACACATTGCCTGTACTTATGGTTTAGCCGCAATAAATTCACTTCACCTAATTGAAGTTGTGACAACTGAAAAAACGATAAAACCAATGCCTCGCTTTAATTCAATTTGCTATAGCTCTAGTCAATACAGTTAGACCGTTATCGAAGCTTGTATTGATGTCCCTGAGGGGAGTTTAACTCTGAACCCTGCCATAAATTGCCAGAGCCATAAAAGCCATGCAACGTTCTCAACCTGAAACTGTTACCCTGAACGACATTTTAATTACTGAGGAATTGTCGCGGCGATCGCCCCGTACTCCTAACTTGCAAGCAGAAAATCAAGCATTGCATGCGCTAGCACGGCAGCTAGCAAATCAGCAGGAAACAATGCTCCAAACTCTAGTTGACATGGCGCTAGAATTGTGCACTGCTGGAACCGCAGGCGTGAGTTTGCTGGAAACGACTAATGGCGAAGAAATCTTCCGTTGGAATGTCTTAGCAGGAACACTAGCACACTACGTCGGTGGCACTACTCCTCGCAATTTTAGCCTTTGTGGCGTTTGCCTGGAGCGCGGCACACCCCAACTTTTTTCTCATCCCGAACGATATTTCACCTACTTTCAACAAGCCAATACGCCGGTCGTCGAAGGACTGGTATTGCCTCTGATTGCCGACAATAATGCTCTCGGTACTATTTGGATTATGTCGCATGACGAGCAGCGACATTTTGACTCAGAAGATGTGCGACTGATGACAAGTTTAGCAGACTTTACTGCTGCCGCTCTACTTTTGAATCAGCGACAAACCAAGGAATTACTAGCTGCCAACGTTGCCTTAGAAGCCGAAATTAGAGAGCGCAAACGAGCGGAAGCAGAAATCAGACAATTAGGAGAGCGCAACCGCCACATTCTAGAAAGCATTACGGATGCCTTTGCCGCGCTCGATCGCGAGTGGCGATATACCTACATCAACGACAAAGGCGCGCAGATTTTGGGCAGCACGCCAGAGCAATTGCAAGGGAGAACAATCTGGTCAAGTTTGCCCAGACACGAAGAAACGCCGTTCGGTCAACTTTATCTGCAAGTCGCCCAAACAAAAGTTCCAGGCGCGATCGAAGCTTATTTTCCGCCATTTGATGCTTGGTACAACGTGCGCGTCTACCCAACCGAAAACGGCATCACGATTTTTAATCTCGAAGTGACCGAGCGCAAACGTGCCGAAGCAGCTTTGCGCGAATCCGAGGAGAAATACCGATCGCTGTTTGAATCGATCGACGAAGGCTTTTGCATCATCGAAGTTTTGTTTGACGAAAATGAAAGACCCGTTGATTACCGCTTTTTAGATATTAACCCGTCGTTTGAGAAACAAACGGGCATCAAGAACGCCGTCGGCAAACGGATACGCGAAATTGCGCCGCAGCACGAAGCGCATTGGTTTGAAATTTACGGGCGCGTAGCGACGACGGGCGAATCCATCCGCTTCGAGAATCGCGCCGAACAGCTTAACCGTTGGTATGACGTTTACGCCTTCCGCGTTGGCGAACCCGCGCTCGCGCAAGTCGGCATACTATTCAACGACATCAGCGATCGCAAACGTGCCGAAGCAGCTTTGCGGGAATCGGAAGCTAAATATCGATCGCTGTTTAATGCGATGGGCGAAGGCTTCCACATCATTGAATTGATTGATGACGAGGCGGGTGAAGTCACTGATTACCGCTTTTTAGAAGGCAATCCAGCCTTCGAGCGGCTGACGGGTCTCAAAAATGCCGCAGGCAAGTTGGGCAGCGAGATCGCTCCGAAAACAGAATCCTATTGGATCGAAGCTTATAGCCGAGTAGCGCAGACAGGTGAGCCGCTTCGCATCGAGAACTACAGCGAAGATACTCAACGCTGGTATACCGCTTACGCTTCGCGGGTTGGCGGTGTGGGGAGTCGGCAAATTGCCATCATCTTTGATGACATTACCGAGCGCAAACAGGCAGAAGAAGCGTTGCGCGAAAGCGAAGAGCATCAGACCTTCTTGCTGAAACTCAGCGATGCGCTGCGGTTCCTTGCCAATCCGGTTGAGATTCAAGAAGCTGTCACCCAAACCGCTATAAATTACTTTGGGGCGGACAGGTGCTACTACTGCGAAATCGAGGATGACAATGCCATCATCTTGCGTGACGCTGCTCGTGAAGATTTGCCTTCGGTTGCAGGGGTGTATTCGCTCTCGCGCTTTGCCATTTTTAAAGCCGTAGTGGATGCAGGTTATCCATTTATTGTGTCTGATGTGTATACAAGCGATCGGGTAGACGAGGAACTCAGGCAGCTTTGCATCCAGTTGCAGGTGATTTCCTTTATCGATGTGCCCGTGATTAAAAACGGCAAGCCAGTCGGTATTTTTTGTTTAGTTCAAAGCACGCCAAGAAACTGGACTGAGCTAGAAATAGAACTGGCACAAGAAACCGCCGAACGCGCTTGGGCAGCCGTGAACCGCGCCCACGCTGAAGAATCTCTCGCCCGATCGGAAGAAAAATATCGATCGCTGTTCAATTCCATTGACGAAGGCTTCTGCATCATTGAACGAGTGGCAGGGGAGCTGATTGATTTTCGCTACCTGGAAGTGAATCCGGCATTTGCAGTGCAAACTGGCATCAGTGATTTTTTTGGAAAAACGCTTCGCGAGACGTTTCCTGATGCACCGGAAGTGGGATACGAGATTTATGAGAATGTGTTGAAAACAGGTGAACCGATTCGGTTTGAACTCGAAGTTTCTAGCCTCGAACGCATCTTGGAAATCTATGCCTTTCGGATTGAAGGCGAACCTCGCCTCGCAGTCATTTTCAAAGATATTAGCGATCGCAAACGAGCCGAAAAACGACAGGCGTTTCTGCTCACGCTTGCCGATCGGCTACGCCCAATCGCCGACCCCGCCAAGATTCAGATTGAAGCTATGCGCGTGCTGGGGGAACACCTCGGAGTCCTGCGGGCGCAGTATTACGAGGCTGAACCCGACGATGAACACCTCGTCTCAGCGGGTGGTTACACGAACGGCGCTCCACCTGTCGCCCATCGCGTCCGGATGGACGATTTCGGGGTCTACGTCAAAGAAGCATTCCGCGCCGGACAAACCCTCGCTGTTGCCAATGTCGCCACCGATCCCCGCGTTAGCGCAGCCGAACTTGCTGCCTACGACGCGCTCGGCTTTCGCTCCTTCGTCGGCATCCCGCTCATTAAGGACGGTCGATTCGTTGTTGGGATCGGGCTTCACCATGCCACGCCGCGCAATTGGACGGACGAGGAGCTTGCCATCGCCGAGGAAACTGCCGATCGCACCTGGGCAGCGGTTGAACGCGCCCGTGCTGAAGCAGCCTTGCGGGAATCGGAAATTCAGCGATTTCGAGAGCAATCTGCCCGCGAACAAGAACGCCAACGAGTAGAAGCACTAGCAGAACTCGATCGCGCTAAAACTCTCTTCTTCAGCAACGTTTCTCACGAATTCCGCACGCCTTTAACACTGTTGCTGGCTCCTCTACAAGATGCCTTGAGCGATCGCGCGCATCCTTTGCCACCTGCGCAACGCGAACGCTTAGAACTTGCCCAGCGCAACGCGAATAGGCTGCTAAAACTGGTTAATACCCTGCTCGACTTCTCCCGCATCGAAGCTGGACGGATTGAAGCCGTTTATGAACCGACGGATCTATCAACGTTCACCGCCGAATTAGCTTCCGTCTTTCGCTCAGCGATCGAGCAAGCAGAACTGCGGCTCATTGTCGATTGTCTACCGCTACCTGAGCCAGTGTATGTCGATCGCGAAATGTGGGAAAAAATTGTGCTGAATCTGATCTCCAATGCGTTTAAGTTTACGCAAGAGGGTGAAATTAGCGTGAGGCTGCATCCTGTCGATCGTCACGTCGTTCTGGAGATTCAAGATACTGGAATTGGAATTGCACCAGAAGAACTGCCGCATTTGTTTGAGCGATTTTATCAAGTACGATTGGACAAACCCCATGCTGCGCGATCGCATGAAGGTTCTGGTATTGGGTTAGCGCTCGTGCATGAATTGGTGCAAGTACTCGGTGGTACGATCGATGTCAGCAGCACGCCTGGACAGGGAACTTGTTTTACGATTGCGCTTCCCTTCGGAGTAGAACACTTGCCGCAGGAGCAGATCAAAGCATCCCGCACGCTAAGTTCAACCGCAGTTGGGGCAGTTCCTTACGTGCAAGAAGCCGAACTTTGGCGATCAAACGATCGATTGCGAGAAATGCTCGCTGATACGCGAGTTCTCGTTGTGGATGACAATGCGGATATGCGAGACTATCTGACACGAATTTTGAGCGCACATGTTGCGGTAGAAGCGGTTGCCGATGGAGCAGCAGCATTAGCAGCGATCGCCCAACGAGTGCCTAATCTCGTCTTGAGTGATGTGATGATGCCTGGATTAGATGGATTTGGATTGCTTCATGCCTTGCGCGCCGATCCGCGTACCAGAGAAATTCCCGTCATTTTGCTCTCGGCGCGTGCTGGAGAAGAAGCGATCGTCGAAGGACTAGACGCAGGTGCAGATGACTACTTGATCAAACCTTTTTCGGCTCAAGAACTGATATCTCGCGTCAATGCCCATCTGCAAATGGCACAACTGCGTTCTGAAGCACTGCATGAGGCAAGAAGCACAATCCGCAACAGAGATGAATTACTATCAACAGTTTCTCACGAACTGAATACTCCTTTAGTATCAATTCTCGGTTGGACGCGCTTGCTACGAGATAGTCCCCTTAGTTCGTCGATGTTGACCAAAGCCTTGGATACGATTGAGCGTAACGCCTTGCTGCAAGCCAAACTTGTGCAAGACTTGCTCGATATTTCCCGCATCAGTGCAGGTAAACTGCATTTGCATCCTCAGCCAGTTGAACTTCAATCGGTGATTGAAACGGCGATCGCGACTGTTACTCACACCGCAGCAGCGAAAGGAATCGATCTAGTTTGGCACAATGCTGAATCTTTAGTCGTGATGGGCGATCGCGATCGCCTCGTGCAAGTTATGTGTAATCTCTTGACGAATGCGATTAAATTTACTCCATCAGGCAGCGTTACAGTGGAACTGTCAAGGGTTGATACCGCTTACGCCCAAATTCAGGTTGTCGATACGGGGGTTGGGATTACCGCCGATTTTCTGCCCCACGTGTTTGAACGCTTTCGTCAAGCCGAATCAACGAGTGTGAAGGGGTTGGGATTAGGGCTTGCGATCGCCCGCCATTTAGTCGAACTTCACAAAGGTACGATTCATGCTGAAAGTGCAGGAGAAGGGCAAGGAGCCACTTTCATCGTCAAACTACCGCTTTTAGCAACCAGTCACTAATGCACACCCCAATTCCTATCCCATGAGCCTGCTTGAAGCCAATCCTGAATTTGAAGCGTTATTAGACTACCTTAAGCACAACCGAGGATGTGACTTGACGGGCTACAAACGCTCGACTTTAATGCGGCGCTTTGGGCACCGAATGCAGAACCTCAATATTGATAGCTATCAACACTACTTACAGTATTTGCACCGCCATGCGCAAGAGTACCTTGCACTCCTCGACGATGTTCTCATCAACTTCACCAGTTTCTTTCGCGATCGCGATGCTTGGGATTATTTAGCGAGCGACATTATTCCCCAAATTATTGCGAGCAAACAACCCGACGAACCAATTCGTGTTTGGAGTGCAGGTTGTGCTGCTGGACAAGAAATCTACAGCCTCCTGATCTTATTAGCCGAAACCCTCGGTATCGAATCTTGCCTGCAACGAGTCCAGTGCTACGCAACGGATGCTGACGAAGCTGCCCTAAAACAGGCACGTCAAGCTACTTATAGCGCTCTAGAAGTGAGTAGCATTCCACGCGATTGGCTCGAAAAATACTTTGAACAAACTGACCAAGATTATGTTGTTCGCCCCATGCTGCGTCAAAAAATCATCTTTGGGCTTCATGACTTGACGCAAGATGCTCCGATTTCCAAGATTGACTTACTAGTGTGCCGTAATGTACTGATTTATTTCAATCCTGAGGCGCAAGCATCAATCCTAGTTCGCTTTCATTTCGCACTCAAAAAGACTGGCTTTTTATTTCTAGGCAAGTCAGAAACGCTGGTTAATCGCAAGCAAATTTTTACACCAGTTCATATGAAGCATCAGATTTATGCCAAAGGTTTAAAGCTAGAACTAGAAGATCATTTAGCGATTAATCCGACGTCTCGTAAAGCGCCATCAGCCAAACCGCCGACAAGCCAAACTCAATTCTGGCAAACTGCATTTGAAACTAACGGCGTTGCTCAATTTGCTGTCGATCTTAGCGGTTGCTTAGTTGGTGCTAATGAGCAAGCAAATATATTATTTGCTTTAACGCTTGATGACTGGAACTACCCGTTTCACGAACTTGAACCTGGGAAACTTATTGCTGCTCATACCTCGGTAAAAACTTTATATTGTCATCGTCGTCCAGTGAAATTGAAGGATATTGAGCGGAACACTGCACAAGGTACTCAATATTTTGAGGTGGCGATCGCACCTGTCTTAAATGCTAAAAAGCAGTTACTCGGAAGCATAGTGACGTTTGTTGATAAAACTGAGTGCAAGCGGCTAACAGAGCAACTCGAATACGCAAATGCACAGTTAAAAAGAGTTTCTGAAGCACTGCAAGCAACACAAACTAAATTAGAATCCGCGCAGCAAGAAATTCAAATTCTTGCTGAAGATACGTATAGAAGGGAGCAGAGGAGCAGAGGAGCAGAGGAGTAGGGGAGAGATTATTTGTAGCTCTTTTTTAAGGATATTGGTATTAGACATCATGGAAGCTTAATTCT
>NZ_MVDI01000013.1 GCF_002939305.1 Chroococcidiopsis sp. TS-821
TGGATCTGCTCCGTACACAATTGGTCACTCCTAATTTTCACAATGCATGACATCTGCATCTTATCCAGAAACTCAAGTTGCTGCTCTAACCTGCAATCAAAGCAGTCGAACGTCCCCAATCAGCGGCAGCAATTAGCCTTGAACTCATCACAATTGCTTTCAACTGTCCGCTGCATTGGGATTGTTAGCTTGTGTTGTGTGCTGCCGTAGCCACTCCACAAATGCTTCACGCCCTAGCTCACCTGATACGATCGCCAAGACTATATGTTCTTGTTCATCCACAGAGGCATTAATTTCCAACCCATTCAGAACAAGAAAAGTTTCTGTTGCAGCATGACCTGTACGCTTATTTCCGTCTACAAATGGATGATTCATGATGATCGAAAAGCCTAATGCTGCTGCTTTCTTTAGCAAACTTGGGTACAGGTCTTCTCCACCAAACGTCATTCGAGGCTGGGCAATCGCTGATTCCAACAAACCCACAAACCTATATCTCGAATACCCAATGCTCCACCAGATTGTTCAAGAATTCTGCGATGTAGCTCTAATACCTCAATTAGCGTCAAATAGCGGATCATGCCAAACGCCGATATAGTTCAGCGTTTTTTGCGAGCACATAATCGGCTGCATCAACAAAATCACCTTTCTGTAGATTTAGCCAATCCTCAAGGCTTGCCTTCAAAAGCATTTCAGTTGCAATGCCATACACCCTTGCTAGATTCTGTAGCTTTTGGAATTGGCTGTCCGAAAGATCAATTGTGATAGAAGCCACAGCAATTCTTCTCCTAGTATTTCTAAGCCAAGTTTAAAATTCACTCCTAATGATACCCTTGCTGTACCATCTCAGCGCAAGAAACAAAGCCAGTTAACAATTTATTGTACAAAGTTTAGCTGTAGATCCACCCTTTCTATAGTGAATAAACAAACTCTTTGCTGTAGATTTACCCCAGATGGCTGGATCTACAGCAGGGCTGCTGTGTATCTGCCTTAATTAAGGTGGATCTACATTACAGTTCCGTATATTCGCTCAGGTCGTATCAGTAAAATGACTAGAATAAAAGATATATTTTATACAAAAAGGCAAAAGTGTCTGATGTTAGAATCTCGTCCTCGGAAACTGCTCGACCAAGTACGTGATGCAATTCGAGTCAAGCATTACTCAGCACACAGAAAACCTATGATTACTGGATTCGCCGTATTCTATTTCACAACAAACACCATCCCAACGAGATGAGTACAGCCGAGGTAACGCAATTCTTAAGGCATTTAGCAGTAAATGAACAAGTCACGACAACCTCTCAGAACCAAGCACTCAATACCAATCGTTTTCCTTCACTGAGTTGTCTTGCAATAATTAGTAAGTATTGACGCAGTTCGAGCGGGCGCGATCGCGCTACTTGCCTACTATATTAACTCCTAATGGAAACGTGTCATTTCTCACGTATACGGTGTATGTAAGCTTGTGGTTCAACTAATGCTCTACCCTCAAAACGAGACGATTGATTTAAATATTATTTGGCAGGCAGTCACGGACGACTTAATACCTCTTGGTGAGGAAATGTAATAGGTATTTCTCTAAAAATAATAAGTAGCACAAGGATGATTTTATTTAAAGATGTAAATTAATAAATATTATCATATTTCTCTATAGTGAACTATACAAATTAAAGAAGTACACAGACATTTTCATTAAATGTTTTAGAGTTGTTATAAATGTAAAATAAAAATGAGTTAGATCAAAATAATAGTTAAAAATGAAACTCATCGATTATCTTCTAGGAAGTCGTTTTTGGGCATTATGTGTTAAAGAAGTCAATCAGATATTAAGAAATAAACAACTACTTTTTTTACTCTTGTTTCCACCAACAATCCAACTTTTAATCTTTGGCTTCGCACTTAATGCCGATGTGCATAACCTGAAACTAGGAGTTGTAGACTATGCTAATACTTATGAAAGCCGCGAGTTAGTTGCTGCTTTAACAGAAAATCAAATCTTTGTTGCGCAAAATTATAGTTTTAGCGAAGAAGAAATTGCTCAGCAAGTACGCCTAGGACAAGTTACCGCTGGACTAGTGATTCCTCCAGAATTTAATCGCGATTTGGCACAAAATAAAACTGCGGAAGTACAAGTAATCATTGATGGCGTTGATGCAAATACTGCTGGAATTGCTAGCGGTTATGCTACTCAGATCGTCAATCAGTATAGTCGCAGTTTAAATGAAAACCCCACACCACCTTTAGTACAACCACAAAGCGTTTTCTTCTACAATCCTGGTTTATTAAGTAGTTGGTTTTTAGTACCTGGAGTATTAGGAACTGTCATTACACTCACGAGTACGCTTGTTTCCTCTACAACATTAGTACGTGAAAAAGATTCTGGAACGTTAGAACAATTGTTGATGACTCCCGCAGATGCTTGGGAAATTCTTTTAGCAAAAATTGCCCCACTATTTGTACTTTTGATGGGAGATATATTACTAGCATTAAGCGTAGCTCGGATAGTGTTTAGAGTACCACTACAAGGAAGTTTGTTGTTATTTTTGACGCTTGGGGGACTTTACTTATTTGTGGGAATTGGTTTTGGCTTGATGTTGGCGACTTTAGCAAAAAACCAGCAACAAGTCGTTTTGACTTCATTTTTTATCAATTTACCATTGATTCAACTTTCAGGTGCGATCGCACCGATTGAAAGTATGCCAGTTTTCTTCCAATACCTTTCACTACTCAATCCCCTACGCCACTTCGTCGCTATCTCTCGTGGAATTCTCCTCAAAGGCGTTGGTATCGATATTTTATTCCCGCACGTTTTAGCACTTTTCACTTTTGTTGTTGTTTTGTTGACAGTGAGTATTAATCGCTTTCGGAGTCAGTTGAGTTAAGGATAAGTGATGAGTGGCTAGTCGTTAGTGGCTAGAAACGATTCTACTTCGGCTGCGGTGGGTTGCGAGGCGATCGCACCTGGTTTTGTTGTCGTCAAAGCCCCTGCGGCGTTTGCATACTTCACAACCGATCGAGCAACGTCGGGATCTTGCAAGCTACTGATACCTTGTTGATTTAATTGGTGAACAAATGCAGCGAGGAAGCTATCTCCTGCACCTGTGGTATCGACAACTTTGACAGGGAAACTAGGAACTTTGCCTTCATTTTCTCCCAAACAGTAAGCGCAGCCATGTTCGCCGTCGGTGATTAGTACGCCTTCAATCGATTCCAATCGATAGTTGATTGCGCCTGGATCGGTCGTATCAAATAACCATTCGGCTTCTTCTTGAGAAAGTTTGAGAAAATCGATGCGGTTGTAGAGTTTGGGAATAATTTCTCTTGCAGTCGCTTCGCTATCCCAAAATACCGGACGCCAGTTGACATCTAAGACAACTTTCACATCATACTGCTCGGCTAAATCTAAAGCGCGAAATACCGCAGCGCGGCTATCAGGATAAGCAAGTTCTAAAGTTCCTAGCACGAGAAAGTCAGCGCTTTCAAATAATTGCACGGGTAACTTGTCAGCTTGCAAGTACCTATCTGCAAATTCCTCGGTTTTAAACTCGCCAAACCCTGCAAACGTGCGATCGCCGGTTTCTGAACGTACCACATAAACTTGTCGCGTCGGCGCGGTGGGATGGCGTTGTACTCCGGTTATATCAACACCGACATCTTGCAATAGCTGTACGAGGGCGTTTCCTGGTTCATCTTCACCAACACATCCTACAAATCCAGAGGGTGTTCCTAGCTTGACTAAAGCACATGCAACGTTCGCTGGCGCGCCTCCTGGGTATGGCGTCCAAGATTCGACTTGTTCAAGCGATCGCCCGATTTGATCGGCAAGGCAATCAAATAAAATTTCTCCTAGGCACAACACGCGCGGATTCGTCATCGGTCACGGCTATCAATCGACTATACCAGCATAGGAGAAATCGGACATTTGCGCGCGATCGCAACTGAAATTTACCGCATATGAATAGTAGCTAGCTGTTTCTCTGCTTCAGATACCGGTATTTTATTTGAATTATAAACGTTGGACTGGAGTTATTAATTGTTCGTTGCTTTAGCCATTATTGATTAGTCCTGTTGATATAAATTATCCGTTGCTCTTATAAAATAATTTGAGTTAATTTAAATTATTACTTAGACTTTTTTAGCAATCTGTCTTAAAACGATAGAGATTTCTCTATTAACAAGATTTAATATTCCTTTAATAATTAGTGACTTAGACTGAACTAAATCTGCATTAAAAGCTGTATTCTATATGTTTGATGTACTGCTTGAGTATATTCCTCTATTCCTTAAGGAGCATATCACTATTTTTTTAATAGCGCATTTTTGAAAACTGGTGAAAGCATTATGTTGCTTCTCATTTCTTCTTCGAGCCCAGGCAACTATTTATACATATCAATATGCGTAAATAGTGCATGAGATCTTATACATTTCTTGTCTGGTTTTGTTTGCATAGAGAGACTTTGATTCATTCATAACGATAGCCTAAGAATGCAATTAACTAATCGTATCCATTTTCGTAACCTGCGCGGTGATTTATTTGGTGGAATCACTGCTGCAATTGTGTCGTTACCTCTCGCACTAGCCTTCGGTGTTGCCTCTGGTGCAGGTGCGGTAGCAGGTCTTTACGGTGCTGTTTGCGTCGGTTTTTTCGCAGCACTCTTCGGGGGTACGCCCACACTCATTTCTGAGCCAACCGGACCAATGACCGTAGTCTTTACTGGGATTATCGCCAGTTTGACTGCAAGCAACCCAGAAAATGGCTTAGCAATGGCGTTTACAGTCGTCATGCTCGCGGGGCTATTTCAAATCATCTTTGGCGTATTCAAGCTCGGAAAATACATCACGTTGATGCCCTACAGCGTGATTTCAGGCTTTATGTCTGGGATTGGAGTCATCCTCATTATTTTGCAGATTGCTCCTTTTTTAGGACAACCAACTCCCAAGGGCGGCGTTCTCGGTACGGTGCAAAACCTACCGCAGTTGTTGGCAAATATTAATCCGGCTGAGGCTATTTTAGGCGCGCTGAGTTTGGTAATTTTGTTTTTCATGCCACGCAAATTCAAGCGCATCGTTCCACCGCAACTTGTTGCCTTAATTGTTGGCACAATAGTATCTCTTATCTTCTTTCAAGGTGTCGAGATTCGCCGCATCGGCGAGATTCCTACCGGATTGCCACAGATGCAGATGCCCGTCTTCAGTGCTGGAGAAATAACCAGGATGGTCATCGATGGTATCGTGTTAGGAATGCTGGGATGTATTGATACCCTACTCACTGCCGTTATTGCCGATAGCATCACGCGGACGCAGCACAATTCTGACAAAGAACTGGTTGGTCAAGGTATTGCTAATATCGTTTCGGGATTATTTGGGGGATTACCTGGCGCAGGCGCAACAATGGGTACGGTGGTTAACATCCAAACCGGTGCGCGAACAGCACTATCAGGACTAACTCGCGCCATTATTTTACTCGTTGTCTTGTTAGGGGCAGCAAGTTTAACGCAACCAATTCCGATGGCAGTACTCGCGGGGATTGCGCTGAAGGTGGGGATTGATATTCTTGACTGGAGTTTCCTCAAGCGCGCGCATCGAGTTTCGCTCAAGGGAACGCTGATCATGTACGGCGTGCTATTGCTTACTGTCTTTGTTGACTTGATTGTGGCAGTGGGAGTTGGCGTATTTATCGCAAATATCCTGACAATCGAACGGTTATCGCAGCATCAAGCGCAAGACGTTAAAGTTATCAGTGATACCGATGATGACATTATCCTTACTCAAGAAGAAAAGCAGCTTCTGGAGCAAGCAAACAATCGCGTGTTGCTATTCTACCTCAGCGGACCAATGATTTTTGGATTGTCGAAGGCGATCGCCCGCGAACATACCGCGATGGAAGACCACGACGTTCTCATTTTAGATTTAAGCGACGTGCCCATCCTTGGTGTCACAGCTTCGCTAGCAATTGAGAATGCCATCAAAGATGCCGTTGACCAAGGACGTCAAGTCTTTATCGTTGGTGCAACAGAAAAAATCAAGCGTCGATTAGAACGTTTGGGAATTTTCAATCTTCTCCCGCCGCAGAATATCACGATGGATCGTGTTGAAGCTTTGAGACAAGCCGTTGACTACGTTTATCGTTCAGGAAAAATTACTTCAACTAGCGATATTTTAGTCGTGGGTCCAAGCACTGCGGAAGCATATTCCAGTGATGCGCCTGATATGCCGTTACCACAGTAGTACGTCATTTATACTACCAGCCAGCAATTGCTTTCATTAGGCTGTCTTGTGAAAAAAGCTCTTGGGAGTCTTGCCGTGTTTCGACCCCAAGAGCCTTTTTGTTCGTATTACTCCTCACACAACTTGAAGTGTACATCGGTTCTCGCTAAATTCTGAGGAGGATGAATGACACTTTGCAAATTGTCATAACAATTTTGAGCAAAAATCTGAGCCAGTGGCTCGATTTCAGCGAGATTGTTTATAAATGAGCTTATATCGCGTTGCTGTGTGGAGTTATACCGTTTCACTAAAGTTTTTACAAATAGGTAGCTTCGGGTGCTTATGGTGCTAAGAAATCTATGAGTTCTCGATGTTGTGGAGTGAAAAAACCTTTCTTTAATTCAAACCGCAAAACTTTTCCCTATTCCCCTAGCTTCTAGCTGCTGAGGAATGTCACAATGCATAGCGTAACTTTTTTGTAGCTGTGTCGGATAAATCATGACAATGCATCCTGAAATGCAGCGCGCTTTTGAACAAAGACGCGTCCTCAAAATCATCAGTGGTTTGAATAACTTTGATGCAGATCGAGTCGCTGCTACGGTCATTGCAGCCGATCGCGGTGGTGCTACTTTCGTTGATATTGCGGCTGAGCCTGAACTCGTAAAACTGGCTAAAAGCTTGACAAATCTACCAATTTGTGTATCAGCAGTAGAGCCGGAAAAATTTGTTGCGGCGCAAGCAGCTGGGGCTGATTTAATTGAAATTGGTAACTTTGATAGTTTCTACGCGCAAGGGCGGCGATTTGAAGCGGCAGAAGTGCTGGAGTTAACACAAGCTACGCGATCGCTTTTACCCAACATTACGCTATCAGTCACTGTTCCGCATATTCTGGAACTCGACCAGCAAGTGCAGCTAGCAGAAGAACTCGTCAAAGCTGGCGCTGACATTATCCAAACCGAAGGCGGAACGAGCAGTCAACCCGCGCATTCAGGAACGCTAGGACTGATTGAAAAAGCCGCACCTACTTTAGCCGCTGCTTACGAAATCTCTCGCGCTGTATCGGTTCCGGTACTGTGTGCTTCGGGAATTTCTAACGTCACGGCACCACTGGCGATCGCCGCTGGGGCTGCAGGTGTTGGCGTTGGTTCGGCAATTAATCAGCTAAACAGCGAAGTCGCGATGATTGCTGCAGTGCGTAGTCTAGTTGATGCTTTAGCAACTCGAAAGCACACTTGGGTGTAATTATTGGTGATAGGTAATAGGTAATTGGAATTGTATAGTCCTGAGCGATTACCGATTACCTATTACCGCTTTAGCTTAGACAATCTTTGAGCGTATAGATTACGTGGTCTTGCTGCTCGATTGTCATCTCTGGAAACATTGGTAGAGAGAGAACTTCGCGGCTAGCTTGTTCTGAAACTGGTAAGCTACCTGGTTGATAACCAAGATTTTCATAAACTGGTTGTAAATGCAGAGCAAGCGGATAGTACACCATTGAACTTACACCGCGTTCTTGCAGCATTTGACGGATGCGATCGCGATAGTTGCTGTCATTTTTTGTCAGCCGAATTGTATACTGATTCCAAACACCAATACCACCTGTCAGTTCTTGCGGAATCGCAACGTTGGGAATGTGCGCCAAAAATTCGTGATAGCGTTGGGCGATCGCCCGTCGCTGTTCGTTCCATTGGTCAAGATAGCGAAGTTTAATTTGTAAAATCGCGGCTTGAATCGCATCTAATCGGCTATTTACGCCGATTTCTTCATGTATATAGCGCGTTTTACTACCGTGTTCGCGGAGCATGCGGATTTTCGCCGCGATCGCTGCATCATTTGTTGTCATCGCCCCGCCATCGCCACACGCCCCTAAATTTTTTGTCGGGTAAAAACTAAAACAGCCAATGTGTCCGATACTACCGACTTTCTGCCCTGCCCACGTTGCCCCTGTAGATTGGGCGCAGTCTTCAATAACATATAAATTGCGTGCTTGCGCAATTTCCATCACCGCCGTCATATCGACAGGTTGCCCAAACAAGTGAACGGGCATAATTGCTTTAGTTTTGGGCGTAATTGCACTTGCTAACTTCTTTGCATCGAGATTAAACGTCGCTGCGTCAATATCCACAAAAACAGGCGTTGCACCGACCGCCGTAATCACCTCAGTCGTCGCAAAGAAGGTAAACGGCGAGGTAATTACTTCATCACCTGCACCAATTCCTACGGCTTTGAGTGCCAAAAATAACGCATCCGTACCTGAATTACACGCAACGCATTCGGCAACATCTGTATAAGCAGCAAACTGCTGTTCAAAGTCTTTGACAACAGGACCGCCAATATAACCACCAGAAGCCAAAACTTTTAAAACAGCATGGCTGACTTCTGCTTCAATCGTTGTATACTGCCGCACTAAATCTAAAGGAGGGATATTCACGCTGAGACCCATGAGTATTTATTCTTGAAAATATCAAATCAAATGTCGTGCTACAAGAAAATCCGGTTTCGGCTTCTTTTAAGCATTTAGAATGAGAAATTCAGCAAGTTGTTTCGCCAATGAGAGGTCAGAGGTTGCAGGTCAGAAATTAAGGTTTCTCTGGTCACCCACCTCTCACTTCTATTCAAGAAAACTATGGAATCAACAGGTTTAATTAGCTTAGATTTCCTCGATTTAGTGCTTGCGGTGGGATTAATTGCGATCGCCATCGGGTTATCAGCGTGGGAACGGTTAGGACTTGAAATCAATTTAGCGATCGCCGCAGGCAGAACAATTCTACAACTTTTGGTAGTTGGATATGTTTTAGCGTTTGTCTTTGCGCTAGATAATCCTTGGGCAGTTTTGGCGATTTTAGCAGTGATGCTCACGATCGCGGCAGTTGTAGCGCGCAATCGCATTAGTAAAAAAATTCCTTTTGTTTTACCGTTAGTGTGGGGAGCAATCTTTCTGAGCACGGCGGTGACGCTTGCCTACACAAACTTGCTGATTATTCAACCGGTGCGGTGGTACGACCCACAATACCTCATTCCACTTGCAGGAATTGTTTTTGGCAGTGCAATTAACGGCGCAGCGATCGCCGGAGAACGCCTTGTCAGTACAATTAATGCAAGTCAGCTAGAAATCGAAACGCATTTAAGTTTAGGGGCAACTCCCCGACAAGCCGTCGCGCAGTATCGCAGAGATGCCATCAAAGCAGGACTTATTCCGATTCTCAACCAAATGACTGTTGTAGGGATTGTAACGCTTCCAGGAATTATCACAGGTCAACTTTTAAGTGGTGTCGATCCACTTGATGCAGCATCGTACCAAATATTAATTTTGTTTATTCTGGCGTTTGCCAACTTAATTACGGCAATTTTAGTGACGCAAGGGTTGTGTCGCCAGTTTTTTAATGCTGCTGCACAGTTAATCAGGTAGAGCAAAAATCTCTCCTGAGTTGATATTGTTGCATCTTAAATTAGAAGACAATTATGAAATAAATAAGCAACATCAATATGTCTTCTTTATCGGAACAAGTAATACTCATTACTGGAGCTTCCACAGGCATTGGTGCGGCGCTGGCAAAAACTTTATCCGAGCGCTACATGGGTATTCGCTTAGCAATCGCTGCCCGCAATGTCGAAAAACTTGAAGCTGTGGCTGATTTTTGCCGCAAAGCTGGAGCCGAAGTTTTAACAGTACCTACAGATTTAGAAAACCTTGAGCAAGTCGAGGCACTTGCCCAAAGCGCGATCGCGCATTTTGGTCGCATTGATGCTTTAGTCAATAACGCAGGTTACGGACAAATGGGACCTGTGGAGTTGATTCCCATACAAGCCATTCAAAAGCAATTTCAAGTCAACTTAATTGCGCCGCTAGTGCTGATCCGCGCGGTTGTACCGCAAATGCGCAGTCAAGGTGGTGGCAGAATTATTAACATTAGTTCCTTAGGAGGAAGATTAGCGTTCCCCTTCGGAGGTTTATATAGTTCGTCAAAATTTGCTTTAGAAGGGTTGAGCGATGCTTTGCGGATGGAACTTGCTCCATTCAATATTAAAGTTAGTGTTATAGAACCAGGACCTGTCAGCACTAACTTCTTTGCCGCATCAGCCCAAGCAGTCGAGGAAAATGTGACTGCACCTGAAACAAGTCCTTATCGTGCGGCGTTTGCCAAGCTGAAAAACTTAGAAAAACAAACGAGTAACCAAGCTTGGACATCTGAACGCGTTGCTGAAGTGATTATTAAAGCCTTAGTGGCACGTAACCCCCGTCCGCGCTATGTAGCGGCAACAGGTGGCAGAATTTTACTATTTATGATGACTAAAGTTTTACCAACCAAAATAGTAGACGCTTTTTGGCAGAAATTTTATGGTATAGATCTGGTAGCAAAAGACTGGCAAAATAGTCAAGCAGCGAGGAAGTAGAAAGTTGTGTAGCTTATCTCGGTAGAAATTGCTTTGCGTAATTGGTTATCAGCTACTACTACAAAGAGGCTACAGGCGATACATTAAAGGATGAATCAGTTCAAAAAGGGGTTAGCATCTGTGCAGAGCCTTGATTCAAATTCCCCGAACCCCAAACTCTGACCTCTCTCAAAGCTAAACATGGATTTATTAGAGTACCAAGCAAAGGAATGGTTTCGGGAGATGGGCATACCCGTCTTACCGTCGCAACGCATCGATCGCCCAAGCGATATCAAACGACTCAAAATTCCTTATCCTGTGGTACTCAAGTCGCAAGTACGCGTTGGTGGTAGAGGAAGAGCAGGCGGAGTGCGATTTGTGACGAATACAATTGATGCGATCGCCGCTGCGCAAACAATTTTTCACTTATCAATTTTGGGTGAATTACCTGAAGTCTTGCTAGCAGAAGCAAAATACGACGCGGACCGAGAATTTTATTTAGCAATCGTTTTAGATGCAGCGGCGCATCGTCCACTGCTTTTAGGTTCTCCCCAGGGGGGGATTGACGTTGAATCCGCACCTGAACTCTTACAGCAAGTCGTCGTCGATCAAGAATTTTCGCCATTTTATGCGCGACGCTTGACGATCAAAATGGGTTTGCAAGGAGCGCTGATTCAATCAGTTAGCGGGATCGTCGAGAAAATGTATCAGTTGTTCGTGCAGAAAGACTTGGACTTAATAGAAATTAATCCTCTGGGTGTAAGTTCAACAGGAGAACTGATGGCACTCGATGGCAAAGTCAGCGTCAACGATTGCGCGATCGCTCGCCATCCTGATGTTGCTGCGATGGCGGAAAAAATGCTACAGCGCGAGCCAGGACGCAAGTATTCGCTAGAATTAGGAACTTGGGATGAAGTCGATCCCACAAGCCATATCGCGGTTTTGGGAAATGGCGCGGGATTAGTGATGGCAACGATGGATTTACTCGCCGATGCCGGATGTAAGCCTGCAATTTGTCTCAATATAGGACATGGCAGAAGTTGGAATGCAACAACACCCAGCTTTAGCGATCGCCTACAGCAAGGACTCGAATTCTTGAGCGAACAAAAAAATATTCAAATCGTGCTAGTTAATATCCTCGGTACAGTACCCACCCCCGCTGAGTTAGCACAAGTGATTGTGAATTTTGTGCAACGTCGAGAACGAATGACGACGAGCAGATCGCGCGCGCAAACATACTCGCCACGCGTGATTGTGCGGTTTGCAGGTGCAGAGATAGACGCCGCAAAAGAACAACTTGCCGCCGTACAAGTTTCCCTCTTTGAAAGTCTAGATGAAGCAGCAGCACAAGTATCGCGTTTTGCCAAGTCCTCTGGAAGAAGAAAATGAACCTCACCCCAGAAAGTAAAGTTGTCATCCAAGGCATTTGCGAACCACTCATGGCAACGCACGCCGCCCGCATGAAAGCCTATGGCACAAATGTGATTGCGGCAATTAGTCCAGGACAAAGTGGGCAAACGCTTGACGATATACCTGTGTTTGATTTAGTCGAACAAGTAGTCGCCGAGTATGGGGCGATCGACACTACGATTATCTTAGTGCCTCCGTATCAAGCACTCGATGCAGCGTTAGAAGCGATCGCGGCTGGAATTCGCCAAATTGCGATTATCCCTGCGGGAGTTCCACCGATTGATATGGTGCATCTGTTGCGCAAAGCTGAAGCGACAGAAACTTTAATCGTTGGACCAAATAGCCCTGGAATCATTGTCCCAGGCAAAATTCTCTTAGGAACTCATGCTAGTGAATTTTACACTCCTGGACCTGTAGGAATCGTTAGTCGTAGTAGTACGCTCACTTATGAAATTGCTTTAGAGTTAACCAAAGCAGGTATAGGGCAATCAATCGGAGTCAGCATTGGTAGCGATGCCATTACAGGGTCTTCTTTCCTGCAATGGTTGCAAATTTTAGATGAAGACGAAAATACCCAAGCGATCGTCTTAGTCGGAGAACCTGGCGGAAATAGCGAAGAAGCAGCCGCCCGCTACATTGCAGAAACAATCGATAAACCTGTAATTGCCTATATTGCTGGGAGAAACGCCCCCCCAGGTAAACATTGGGGACACACAGGAACTCTCGCTGCGGTTGTCGGACGCGGTGTGAATATTGGGACAACCCAAAGTAAACTGACCGCATTTAAAGAAGCCAAAGTCCCCGTTGCCGATCGCCCTTCTCAGATTCCAAGCTTAGTAAAAAAGGCATTGAAGTAACGGTAGTTTAATACTGTTTCGCTTTGAAGTTGCGACAAATAGAGAGCATCAGAGGCATTGCCTTGTTAATGTGCTTACCTTCAAATACCTCCGCACGGGGGTTTTTGTTGCTTCACTTAGCTTTTGACGCTGACCCCTCCCCGACCCCTGCTATGTAACCTGGTAATTGACTCGCTTGCGGTTTTCGACACAGAATGAGGGCTTCATTAACTGCTTTTGTAAATTCCTCGTCGGTGTCCTCAAATGATATGTGTTGGCGAAAGTAATTACCCCACATAAATTCTTGAAAGGGAACGTTCGATTCTTGATACCCGCCTGCTTCTAAAACAGCCCAAGCTAAACTGCGATACTTGTCATCTTGCAATAGAGCTAAGTTAGCAGGAATTTCATCGGGTTCGATCGGATTTCCATCCTTGTCATACAAGTAAACCCACGCATTCTCCTGCATCATTTGCCAAAACTCTGCTTCTGTTGAGTCTTTACAGTTTTCTAAAACTTTGATGTACACGGTTTCTCTTAGCCCTGTTAGCTGGATAGCACGAGCGCGATGATGATGATCCACGACATAAGGAACTCCATCAGGTGCGATCGCTACCGGAAGAAAGTGTTCGCGCAGATAAGTATCTAACTCTTTGCTACTCATGGCTTTGAATTGTTGAACGCGATAGTTCACCTCGCGATAACCTAACGCTGGCTGGGCTGGATGCAGCAAAGAAACTTCAATCTCACTGAGTGTACCAACTGGTAGTTCACTCGTGTACGTTGGTATTGTTGCCATGTTGAAAAATCCAAATCCTGCAATAAAGATGTAGGCAAGTATCAACACAACAAATGTAACGCGGTTAAATTGGGTCACGACAAGTTACAGAAACTATAGCAGAGGTCAGAGGTTAAGGATCGGGGTTAAACTCCCCTTAGGGAGACCATTATAAGCTTCTGCAATATCCTAACTTTACTGACTAGGGCTATACGTGGTTTGAGCTTGAGTATCTATTCAGAATAGCTGTAAAACTTGATGTGTTGGCACGCAGTCAAATCACAAAGCGATCGCACTTGATACAATAACCTATGACTTTTGCTCCTTTGTTGTATTTTGCTACCGATGCTCGCAATATTCGGTTGGTAGCTACAGATATGGATGGCACGCTCACGCAAAATGGTAAATTCACAACAGAGCTTCTACAAGCATTAGCAGATTTAGCGTCCGCAGGCATTGATGTGTTGATTGTTACAGGACGCTCGGCAGGTTGGGTAAGTGGTTTAACGAATTATTTACCCATCGCAGGGGCGATCGCCGAAAATGGCGGTTTGTTCTATGACTCTGGTTGCGAAACCCCTGCAGCCTTAACAGCGATTCCCGATAAAACTCGCCACCGTACAAAACTCGCACAATGCTTTCAACAACTCCAAACTGAAGTTCCTCAAATTCGCGAATCGAGTGATAATTGTTTTCGCATCACCGATTGGACATTCGATGTCTCTGGGCTAAATACAGTGCAATTGCAAAGACTTGCAGAACTTTGTCAGATTCAAGGCTGGGGCTTTACCTATAGCAATGTGCAATGTCACATCAAACCACTAGGGCAAGATAAAGCTATTGGATTATTGCAAGTATTACACCAATACTATCCGCACTTGACTTTAGAGCAAGTTGTCACTGTAGGCGATAGCCCAAATGACGAAAGTCTATTTGATGCGAGTAAATTTCCGCTTTCTGTAGGCGTTGCCAATGTATTGCATTATACGGAACAACTCGCTCATCAACCAATGTATATTACTGATGCTGCTGAGGGTAAAGGCTTTTGTGAATTGGCTCAATTTTTAATCCAAGCCTCACAGCAAATTTAGTGTAAGACTTACACAGCAGTCATTGGGATTAAATTATTACTTATTCTCAATCTTTTGTAACTACAATGTAAGTCTTATTGATTGGTCTACTGCCAGCTTATAAATGCTTAACTTATTATCTTTAAGTATATCCAACATTTATTATGGAAGAAATAAATTGAGCATTACTTCTTCTAGCACGTTCATAATTACTAATTACTCTATTTTGTATAGCTCTTTCGGCACCATATATAATTAATACTCCTAACAGCACATCAGGTTCAACAATCGGTAAATCGCTGTTAAGATAATTATTTGTTGTTACCTGCAAAACACTTTCATTCTGATAAATAATCACTGGTGGCTCAATTGAGTATGGGTTGTAAGGGCTGTGCAATCCATGGGTTCCGCCATACATGCTGTGAGGATTTCTGATACTTGCTAGTCCGTAGTTACTACCGTGTAAACCTTGAGAATTACAAATCGAAAGTGGGTGGTCGAAATCGCTCGAAACTAAACCAAGAAATTCGCCATCAGGTGCATACAAAGAACTGCGTCCATCAATTGCTAATAGGAAATCTACAAGTTGCATTGTCAATAAATATAAACGGTTACTCCTAAAATAAACTTGTGGAATTAGAGACTAACACAGAGTATTTACTGAAATTTGCTAGCATCTATTTGCGAGTGAATTTGTAACTAAATAAGTAGAATTTACTTACATAAAACTACTTAAAGATTATTGACTACGTTTATGCGATCGCCAACTTCATTTGAGCAAACTTGAAGGGAATCGTAGAGCCTTTGTGATTCATGCAAGAAGACTACTGACGCGATCGCTTCTGTTTTAACCTCACAAATTTATCATTATTATTCCATAAGATGAGGTAAACATTATAAAAGGTATTCTTATTACTTTTCTTCTTTTCTCTTTCCCCCTCCAAATAGTAGGGAAATAAGACCTAATACAATCAGTCCGCCGCCTTTAGTATAGAGAAAAATACTAATAATGTTTTCCCACCACGTACATCCCCACCGACTACTACAAACCTCTAAAAAAAATAGTTGGTTGAGAATCATTAAAAATTTCTCCTATTTTATATACAATTCTTGCTCTGCGAAGCAAGTAACATATTCATTGCAATTATATCTTTATCAAAGTAGCAATCAATACTGAGTATTTACGGAAAAATAACAGGACAAACTAAGTCGCAAACTTAGGTAGGTTTACGAGTAATAACTCAAGAAGCATCAGCTAGAGTAGATACACAGAAAATTGCGATCGTCAAATCACCTCAAGTTTCTTAAAGTACAACAAATCTTCTCTATATTTTTTTTGATAAGAGTTTCACTAATTTTTGGTATCAATTACTAATTCTTTTTCTTTTACAGATAAGTTGCGTGGTGTAAATAATGCTTTAGATGCAGATTCACCCGCTTTTTTAATGTCATTTAGCATCGATAAAGTACATAAACCTAAAATCAGCCATTGCACAAAAATTGCTAGTAAAATACTACCTTGAGCTGATTTGATAGCTTCCCAAGCATAAGGAGTAAATAACCACAGTAAATTTTCACCTGCAAAATAACGAGAAACTAAATTAAATATTACGGGCCACATAAATATAGCAATAAACAATCCAGCAATCCATAGTACTGTTTTTTGAGTTATTCTTAGGACAATGATTTGTGTAATAATAGTACAAAACAGCATGAAGTTGCAGTAAACTAGTAAACTTAATAGACCTATTACTCGGTCTGACATTGCTAAATTGAGAAATAACCAATTAATTAAGAAAATTGATGCGATCGCTAAATTCAATAATATCGCTAATACCGCAGGACTCTTCTCCTTCCACATCAAATCTTTAATAAGTGAAAACTGCCAAAGTTGTTTACTCGGAAATAATTGTCTATATCTTGCCCAATCTTGTACCGCTTGACGCGACGGTGTTATCGACGCAATCAAGGCTAAAAACATTATTAAATTGAAATCTAGAAGAAATTGAAAGTCATACCACGATCCCTCATGCGTAGGAATACCTTTTGTTGAAAATGTTGCAAAACCTAAGATGGTAATTTGGAAGCAGAATATTAAAAAATAACTTTGTCGTTTACTTAATAAAGTCTGACGGGGATTTGGAAATCGTCGCTGTAAAGCTTGCCAGACCCAATATGTCCACAAACTGTAATTTAATATAATAGCACCAGCTAAGCTCAGAACATTGGCTCCTATTGGTAAAGAAAACCACCGCCATGCATTTAAAGCTGGCATAGATAAACCAGGATAAAAACTTAAACGAGTCGCTACACTTAGATAAGGAATTATTTGATTAGGTGAAAATAAAAATAGCCAATCAATAAGCGTACCTGTAGGAGAAGAAAAATAAGTCATCCACAAAAAAAATAAAACTCCACCGATAGCTAACCAAGCTGACATAGCGAAGGAAGAATTGATTAAGCTGAATAATAAAGCAGCACTGTAAAAGAAACCACATCCAGCAATCAAAATGGCATAAAAAATTAAAATAAGGTGTAAAGGAATTTGAGCAGCTAGACCGGCTTTTAAATGCAAAGGAATTGCTAAAATAGCTATAAAATAAAGTAAACTTGGTACTCCTAATAATTTACCAATTAAAATAGTTTTTGGCGACTGAGGACTGAGCAGAAGAAAATTTATTGTGCCTCGATGCTGTTCGGTATATAAATCATGTATTAATAGATATGTTCCTCCTACTAATAAAGCAAAAGTGCCAACAAGAGTTAGACTTATAAATAAGTTTAGCCACCAAAATTGCCAACTTATAAGAAGATCGCCAAAATTACTTACAATACATACGCGTAGCCCTTCATAAACTCTGTCTCCTGTACAATTTCTATGAAAAACCACTGCTTTATTTGAGGGAATTGGCAATTGAAATTGCAACATCATATAAAGTAAAGTTTGACCAAGTATGGATATTGCTCCTGCAATAAATACATTACTCCGCGTGACTTTACTTTTAAGTTCGCGCAGTAGTTGAGGATTCCAATCTCCTGGCGCATCAATTAGATTGAGTTTCATAGATAGTAGTTATTCAATAAGAATTAAATACCAAGGTAATGAGTTAAATAGTATTCTTATTTGAGTTGCGTTTTTTGAACTAAATAGAAAGAATATTAAAAATACAGTAGGAATAAATATTTACTTGTTAAATCACGATACTTGTTTATGACCCAAACTTAGAAAAATTGTTTCTAAATCCTCTTGAGTACATTGAAAATTAGTTAAAAGAATATTTGCTTGAATAAGCGATCGCAGTAATTCTGCACAATCTTTCTCATTACCATCAAAATCTATGCTTACTTGCTTTGGGGCGATAACTTCCCACGCTTTGACTAAAGGATGGTTATTCAATTGTATTTGCAGATCTTGTAAATCACCTAAAGTTGATAACAATATTTGACGATGACTTAAGCGCCGATACAAATCTTCTAACCGCGCACTTTCGACAAGATAGCCTAACTCCATAATCCCTACTGAAGTACATAATTCAGCTAAGTCACTCAAAATGTGTGAGGAAATGAGAATTGTCATTCCGGCTTCTTGAAGTACCTTAATAATCTCGCGAAATTGCCTTCTGGCGATTGGGTCAAGTCCCGAAACTGGTTCATCGAGTAGAAGTAAAATTGGTTCGTGTAGAATTGTTCGTGCTAAACTTAGGCGCTGTTTCATCCCTCGCGAAAGCGTGGAAATCAAACTTTTACGCTTGTATTGCAGTTGCACAAGTTCTAAAACTTCATGGAGTCGTTGCGTGCGACGCGGTTCTCGTAAGTAATATAACCGTGCAAAATAATCGAGGTAATCCCAAACTGTGAGATTGTCGTACAGCGGAAAATTATCAGGAAGATAGCCCAAGCGGCGTTTGAGCGTAACATGACTTTGGTCTAATAATAAGCGATCGCCATGAAGATAAATCTCGCCCTTTGTTGGTTCTTCCGCTGTTGCTAACATCCGAATTAATGTTGTTTTACCCGCGCCGTTTGGTCCAATTAACCCATAAACTTCACCCGTTGCGATTTGTAAATCAACGTCATTGACAGCAACATGACGGTCAAATTGCTTCGTCAAACCGCAAGTCCGAACCGCGAGTTCTCTTGCCATAAATGCTTAGTAACATATTTGACACTAGCGTAACTCTTTTTTGGGCGACACACTATCCATTCCCAAAACTGTAACGCCCCTCACCCCTCCTTTGCTGTATGATCAATGACTTGCAAGCGTTGCCAGAAAAACTATGACTACTCAGTACCGCATTACCCTCTTACCAGGCGATGGCATTGGTCCAGAAATCATGTTAGTCGCGGTAGATGTACTGAAGGTAGTGGGTAAACAGCTAGATATCCGTTTTGAATTTCAAGAAGCCTTGATTGGAGGTGCAGCGATTGATGCGACAGGAGAACCGCTACCACCCACGACACTAGAAATGTGTAAAAACAGCGATGCTGTTTTGCTTGCGGCGATCGGTGGTTACAAGTGGGACAATCTACCGCGTCATCTCCGCCCAGAAACCGGATTACTTGCACTGCGTGCGGGTTTGGGACTATTTGCTAACTTGCGCCCAGCTAAAATTTTGCCACAACTAATCGATGCCTCTAGCTTGAAGCCGGAAGTTGTTGCTGGCGTAGATATCATGGTGGTACGCGAACTGACTGGCGGAGTTTATTTTGGTCAACCCAAAGGCATTTTCACCACCGAAACCGGAGAAAAACGCGGTGTGAATACAATGGCGTACACCGAAGCCGAAATCGATCGCATCGGGCGCGTCGCGTTTGAAACCGCACGAAAACGCCAAAGAAAACTTTGTTCAGTCGATAAAGCAAATGTGTTAGAAGTTTCGCAGTTGTGGCGCGATCGCATGACGCAATTAGCCACCGAATACCCGGACGTCGAACTTTCGCATATGTACGTCGATAACGCCGCGATGCAGTTGGTGCGCTATCCCAAGCAATTTGACACGATTGTGACAGGTAATCTCTTCGGTGACATCCTTTCGGATGCAGCGGCGATGTTGACAGGAAGTATCGGAATGTTACCTTCTGCCAGTTTAGGCGCTTCTGGTCCTGGAGTGTTTGAACCTGTTCATGGTTCCGCCCCCGACATTGCAGGACAAGATAAAGCGAATCCTTTAGCGCAAGTTCTAAGTGCGGCGATGATGCTGCGCTATGGATTAAATCAACCTGTAGCCGCCGATCGCATCGAAAATGCGGTGTTGCAAGTTTTAGATCGCGGCGATCGCACTGGCGATATTATGTCTCCAGGAATGAATCTCTTAGGCTGTCGGGCAATGGGTGAAGCTTTGATTGAAGTTTTGAGAAATGAGGGGTGAGTTAACCTCATTAAAACTCATAACAGGGTGCAACAAAGATCGGTAGTGCATATAAAATCTAAACGAACTTAATTGACCTACTAGAATTGAGTGACCCTATACTACTAAGAGCGGCTCGTCAAATCTATCTCACCTATCGAGAATTGCGACCAGACACCGCCAAACAACCAACAGGTGTGGTAATCAATCGCTTAACCTATCGTGGGAGGTTACTTTTTTCCAAAAAACCAATTCTTCTACCTTTAGAGGAATTCATTCCCATCGGTGAAATTGAAAACAACGAAGACGAATCTGATTTTTGATCGCTGATGGCGAGTGCTTCTAAACAAAGTAGGGAAACATAATGAAGGAAAAAGCCCTACACTATAGTTCCTCTTAATGATCGACTTTCTATTTACGAGCTTCGCTACTGTCATTGTATTTGCCTTAGGCGCATCCATTGGTAGCTTTATCAATGTCGTTGTTTACCGCTTACCCGCTGGATTATCTATTGTTTCGCCACCTTCGCGCTGTCCGCGTTGCTTGCATCGGTTAGGGAAAGGAGAAAATATTCCCGTTCTAGGTTGGTTACGGTTAAAAGGGCGCTGTCGTCACTGTCGTGCAGCGATCGCCGTTCGCTATCCGCTGGTAGAAGCTGCGACAGGATTGATATTTTTACTGATTTTTTGGCGATTTGGTGTTTCGATGCAAACAATCGGATCTTGGATATTTTGCAGTTGGCTATTGGCATTATCACTGATCGACCTTGATACAATGACGCTACCAGATCGCTTGACAAAATCAGGATTAGTTGTCGGTTTGCTCTTTGGCGTCATCGCCAGTTTAATCGTACAAGCCCCTGTCGAGGGGGTCGCGTATCAGTTCATGTCGCGTGTCGTTGGCGCAGTGTTAGGAATCTGGATGTTTGATGCGATCGCGCTATTCGGTTCGCTAGCACTAGGACAAGCAGCAATGGGCGCAGGAGATGCTAAATTAGCTGCAATGTTGGGCGCATGGTTAGGGTGGAAATATCTCTTGTTAGCGGGGTTTCTAGCGTGTGCTATTGGCGCATTTATAGGTGGCGGGGCGATCGCCTTAGGTATCCTCTCTAGACGGCAGAAAATGCCTTTTGGTCCCTTTCTCGCGCTAGGTGCAGTCATTGCCCTCTTCAGTGGCGATGCGATTCTCGCTGCCTATTTCCGGTTAATCTTTCCGGCAATTTAATTTATTCTCCTCTGCGTCCTGTACTCTCTCCGACTGCCTCAGTTCTGCTAAAATCTCTGTGTGTCATGGATCACGCTAAGAACCACAAGCAGGCGCTGGGAAGCTGAGTTAATGTGTCAATTGTTAACGGCGCACGATATTCCTGCGCGGGTAGTTGACTTGGGAATAGCGTCATATTTTGGCAGCGGTAGCCCAGCTGCGTTACAAGTCCACGCTCAAGATCGATGGGCAGCGCTACTTTTACTCAGCCCGATTGAAGCCGAGGACGATGATACATCGTCTAGCGAATAGTTGGAATACCAAGATTTTTGGGGTTAGGCAATTATCTGAGTTTTCACCCTCTGCCTTCTTGCTTCCTACCCCTCGCCACACCATCCAAAACTAAAAATTATAGGAGTTTATTTCCAAGCGGCTCCTGACTTGATTAATATAAATATTGCTACTCAAAATATGGCAAAGTTTAATGTCTCTGTTTGATTGGTTTGCAAATCGGCGAAAGTCTGGTCCTATTAGCCAGGAACGCCAAGAGCGTGACATTGCTGATGGGTTGTGGAGTAAATGTGCGGCTTGTGGAGTTTTGGCGTATACCAAAGACCTGCGAGCTAATCAAATGGTCTGCCCAGAGTGTGGACATCACGTACGGGTAGATAGCAACGAACGCATCCGACAATTGATCGACGCGAATACCTGGCAACCACTCGATGAGTCGATCGGCCCAACCGATCCGCTACAATTTCGCGATCGCAAAGCGTATAGCGATCGCCTCCGCGAAACGCAGGAAAAAACTGGGTTAGTCGATGCTGTCCAAACAGGTTTCGGGCAACTCGATAAATTGCCTGTCGCTTTGGCAGTGATGGACTTCCGATTTATGGGCGGTAGTATGGGTTCGGTTGTCGGCGAAAAAATTACGCGCTTAATCGAACGCGCCACCCAAAAGCGCTATCCCGTAATTATTGTTTGTGCATCGGGTGGAGCAAGAATGCAAGAGGGAATGCTCAGCCTCATGCAAATGGCAAAAATTTCCGCTGCCTTAGAATGCCATCGCGAAGCTCGACTTTTATACATTCCTGTTTTGACAAATCCAACAACCGGTGGAGTCACTGCCAGCTTTGCCATGTTGGGCGATATCATCATCGCCGAACCCAAAGCAACGATCGGATTTGCTGGTCGCCGCGTTATCGAACAAACGTTACGCGAAAAGTTACCAGAAGAGTTTCAAACTGCAGAAGATTTATTGCAGCACGGCTTTGTCGATGCGATCGTGCCGAGAACTCAACTGAAAAAAACGCTAGCACAGCTAATCGACCTGCACCAACCCGTCGCCCCTACGCATCACCAGATATTGCAACTAGAAGCAATTGCGTTAACGGCGAGAGAAGGATGAGTGGCTAGTGATGAGTGATGAGTTATGTTCGCGTAGCGTGCCAAAGGCATTTATTAAAAGAATCTTAATAACTCAACACGCCTCGGCTTCCCTGCTGGAAAAACTCAGATTCTTATCAAAAGTAAACAAATTGCTCAGTGACATGATATTGATATTAGAGCAGCTTAATCTCTAACAGTCACTTAACAATCATTCATTATGGGTTTTGCAGATGTGTCCATTGCAGAATTAGCAGCGGACTACAACCTCACAGTAGAAGAAGTGTTTTCTTTGTGCGAGCAACTGGGTATTGCTTACAAGTCGTCTAAGACTCGTCTGCCCTTAGAAGATGCCAAAGCAATTATCTCCCACATTAAGGAGAAAGAGACAGATTCTCAAACAGAGACTTCTACATGATATTGCGTCAGAACTTCCTTGTACGAGTGTCGCGTATCTTCAGGTGCAAAGCCCGTAACTGGCAAGCGCCATCACAACTCAAATGAAATGTGATGAGGAAGAGATTAAGCTATCGCTTATAAAGCTGTGTTGAGGTCGAAATTTTTAAGAGGAAACAATGTTTAAAAGATTGATCGGGCTTGCGGTGGCTACTATATTGCTGACATTTGGTGTCATTGTCGGCAAGGCAGCCGCAGTGGAACTAAGCGAAGCTGTGCGAACAGTACCGCTGAATGACCAAGGCGATACCATGGTGCTGAGCCTCAAACAAGTCCAAGAAGGGAAACGCTTATTTAACTTTGCTTGCGCGCAGTGTCACGTTGGAGGTGTCACTAAGACAAACCAAAACGTAGGGCTAGACCCCGAAACACTTGCTTTGGCAACCCCACCCCGCAATAATATTGAGGGACTTGTGGATTACATGCACAACCCCACTACCTATGACGGTGAAGAAGAAATTGCAGAGTTACACCCTAGCACCAAGAGTGCGGATATTTACCCAGCAATGCGGAATCTTACCGAGGATGACTTAGTGGCGATCGCAGGTCATATTCTGCTCCAGCCCAAAATTGTCGGCGATCGCTGGGGCGGCGGCAAGATTTACTACTAAACTCTTGTCAACAAGCGATTAGCTTTTAGCCATTAGCTAACCAAAGCAAAGCTAAGAGCTAATTGCTTTTCTGTTATTTAGATTAACTGCAATTTTTCTCACGAGTATCTCAATTTCTAGCCATTCACCCTACCGTAATCGCGTTTCAATTTAAATAAATGTTAAGTACAAGCTGCGTGCGCCGTGTAATTATAATTTGGTCTATCGTTGTCGTTCTATTCCTACAGATTACTTCTCCCGCTCTTGCTGCTGTTGACCCTTATCTCGCGCGCTATTTGCGTCTTACTGAACCAATTGCCTTAGAAGTTGACGAACAAGGCACTACCCGCGAGTTTTCCCTCGAAGAAATATCACAAGGCAAAGTACTTTTTGAGAACAACTGCCTAAACTGTCACGTAGGCGGCGCAACACTCCCAGATCCCCAAACCTCACTAGCACTGAATAAGCTAAAAGGAGCCAACCCTCCCAGAGATAATGTGAATAATCTTGTCGCCTTTCTCCGACAGCCAATGACCTACGATGGCTCGGAAGAAACATACTGGTGTCGCCAAGTACCTGAATCCTGGATGTCACAAGAGGAAATAGAAAGCTTAGCCGCGTTTGTTCTTACAGCAGCACAAAAGGCTAAAGGATGGGGTGCAGAAGAGTTCTAAGGCATTTTTGTGTCACATCCAGTGCGTTTTTTGATTTTTTATAAGAAAAAATGTATCTATGACAACTTGTCGTACTTGGTGTTTGTTTTTATTTAAAATTAAATAGCGACGATAAACCTCTTTGGAGAAAACTATGAAATTTATTGCTGCAACTTTGCGGCGCTTCGGTACAGTTGTATTAGCACTCGTACTCGTTGTCGGTAGCTTTGCGTTCTTTGCTCCTACAGCAGCGGCCGAAACTTACCAAGTTAAACTAGGTTCAGATAAAGGAATGTTAGTTTTCGATCCAGCAAAACTAACAATTAAACCTGGTGACACAATTGAATGGATAAACAACAAAGTACCTCCCCATAACGTTGTCTTCGATGCAGCCAAGAATCCCACTAAGAGTGCAGATTTAGCAAAAAGTCTGTCTCACAAGCAGTTGCTCATGACACCAGGTCAACAAGTTAAAACCACCTTCCCAGAAGATGCACCTGCAGGCGATTACACCTACTACTGCGAACCCCACCGCGGTGCTGGTATGATTGGCACCATCACTGTTGAAGGCTAATCGTGCTACTTGCGAGTTGCGTGGTATAAATTAATTTCGCACGAGATAACTTCATATCAATGCCTCAAGAGCCACAACATCAACTCTTGGGGCATTTTGATTGTTGAATAGCATAGAGTGGCTCTTCTCCCAGTTTTGGGCTACCGCGTACGTATCCCCTAAATACACCCTAGTGCGCCTTTGGCAGTATTATCCCGTGGTAGCAACTGGCGTGGATTTAAGAGGCTGAAGTTGGTATAGTTACTCAGCAATAACACTCTTTCAATACACTTTCACACCAACTCGTTGCTAAATCCATCCACTAGTTAGAAGATATAAAGTTAAAAATTGGTTATTGTGGTTGCCAGTTTCGCACAACAAAACGCATGGTTCCTATTCGAGATAATAATCCCACGTCAATTACGCCTTACGTTACCTACGGGCTAATTGCGGCTAACGTTCTAGCCTTCTTATATGAAGCAAGTCTATCACCACAGCAACTTGATGCCTTTTTCCATTTAGCGGCAATTGTCCCGCGCGAACTATCTGCTAGCTTTGCCGGAATTCCCGTAAATCAACCTGTACCAGAGTGGGCGACTTTAATCACATCGCAATTCCTCCACGGTGGGCTTTTGCATCTAGGAGGAAATATGCTGTTTTTGTGGATTTTTGGCAATAATGTCGAAGACCGTTTGGGACATTTTAAGTTTTTGTTCTTCTACCTAACTTGCGGCGTTTTAGCAGGCTTAGCGCAGTGGTTCTTCTCGCAAGGTTCGTCAATTCCTTCGTTGGGTGCAAGTGGCGCGATCGCAGGCGTGATGGGTGCATACATTATTCGCTTCCCCACGGCTGAGGTGTTAACGCTCATTCCCTTAGGATTTTACTTTCCGGCAGTGCGACTTCCCGCGTTTTACTTTCTCGGTTTTTGGTTTCTCCAGCAAGCTGCGTATGGCTTTGCGAGCTTAGAAGCTCGTACTAATATTGGTATGGAAAGCGGTGGAATTGCCTACTGGGCGCACGCTGGTGGTTTCGTCTTCGGTGCGATTTTAGGTCCACTCTTAGGCTTATTTAAAGACGATTCGCAGCAAGAATATCTCTAAGCACAGAATGTAAAGGGAAAACACTTTCCTTTTACTTCTGCATCAAATGGGGCAAAAAATATAGATTTAAAACTTAGCCTTTATTACCGTTCATTTCAAGAAAAAACACGCTGGTAACTGCTTAAAGATTGCATGCCAGCAATAAAGGATTTAGCTTTTAGCTATCATGAATAATTAGTGGTGGTAAAGCAGCAGACGATACATTAGCATTTGTATTTGATGAATAGGAAGCAAATCTGTGGTACCACTGCGAGATAATAACCCAACATCGATCACTCCCTATGTAACCTATGCGCTAGTTGGCGCAAATATATTCATTTTCTTATATCAAGCTACGCTGTCACCGCAAGAACTACAAGCATTTTTCAATCGCGCAGCAGTTGTACCGTGTCAACTCTCATCAACCTGTCCTGTTCCTGTCGATCAGGGCATTCCCGAATGGTTGACGCTCATTACATCGCAATTTTTGCACGGCGGTCTGCTGCATTTAGGCGGCAATATGCTCTTTTTGTGGGTGTTTGGTAACAATATTGAAGATCGTTTAGGTCATATCAAATATCTGATTTTCTACCTCAGTTGTGGTGTTTTAGCGGCATTAGCACAGTGGTTTTTTTCCCAAAATTCTACGACTCCGATGGTAGGTGCGAGTGGCGCGATCGCTGGAGTCATGGGCGCATACATTCTCCGCTATCCTAAAGCTCAAGTATTAACTCTCGTTCCTATCGGGTTTTTCATCACAACATTCCGCATTCCGGCGTATTTCTTTTTAGGATTTTGGTTCGTTCAGCAAGCATTCTACGGTATAGCAAGCTTACCTGCACGCACTAACATAGGAATGGAAGGCGGCGGTGTTGCCTACTGGGCGCACGCTGGTGGTTTCGTATTTGGCGCAATTTTAGGTCCGATGTTGGGTTTAATGCGGCGCGATTAGGTAAAGGGGTAAGGGATGTGCCTTACCCTGCTAACCATTCACGACAGGAAATCCTTTGCAATTGCCTTCAGATAATACGAGCAAATGAACGCAAATCGCACACAGCAAATTGCCAGCATTGTCGAAAAACGCCGTCCTTTGGCAGATAAAATTGCAACAACAGCAGCAAATTTAGCAACGCTTTCGCAAGCACTACGAAATCTCGAAGCGCATCGCCAACACATTCTCGCGCAAGTAGATGATGAGAGTAGCTACGGACGGTTGCAAGAAATTGATTTAGCGTCAATACAGAATAACATTGCCATAGAATTGCGATCGCTAGCGCAACTTCAGCAACGTTTTGCGCGCAATACACTCAATATTGGCGTAGTAGGACGCGCCCGCCAAGGAAAAAGTCGATTCCTGCAAAGTTTAACAGGATTGACCGCCGCTGAGATTCCGGATGGCGATCGCCAACATTGTACAGGAGTACGCAGTACAATTCATCACAATCCGAGTAGCGATATTTACGGAGAAGTGTGGTTTCATTCAGAGCGCTCGTTTTTGGAGGAAGTCATCGCGCCTTATTACGAACAGCTACGTTTAGGCGCAAAACCAATTACACTTACAGAGTTTACAAGTAAACCGCTACCACCATTACCGCGCGAACTACCTGGATATGCTGAACCAGGGGCAATGTACGAACATTTAGGCAGGTATCACGCCAATATCGACAAATACCGTCACTTACTGCGATCGCCTTCGCCGCGTAAAATACCCAGAGAAGAAATTCGCGAATACGTCGCGCAAGATACAACCGATGGTCAGCGCGTGTTTTTCAACTATCTTGCAGTTCGGGAAGTGAAAATCGTCTGTAGCTTTCCGCACGCAGATGTTGGACAAATTGCCTTAGTTGATATGCCAGGATTAGGCGATACTGGCGTTGGCGATGCAGAAAGACTTGTCAAAACCTTAGGAAACGATGTCGATGTGGTATTGTTTGTACGGATGCCAAAATCCTCCGGTGACTACTGGGCGGATGTTGATGTCCGGTTGTATGATACTGCACGCGCGGCATTAGTTGACTTACCACTCGAATTGTGGTCGTTTATGGTGCTAAATCGCACCGCTGCTGACTCGAAAAACGGCGATAACTTCAACAACTGCAAAGACTTAGCCGACACATTAGCCGAAAAACACATCAAAGTAGTCGATTGTGCGATCGCAAATTGTGCCGATCCTGCGGCGGCAAACCAAGTTTTAGACCAAATTCTCGACTATCTGGCAACGCATATTACAACTTTAGATGAGAAGTATGCGACCTCTTGCCAAGAGCGATTACTGCAACTTCAGAATACAGTAAATATAGAGCTAGAAAAAGCCAACAAAGCTTTAGCCCTAGCAGTCGGTGAGAATTGGTTTCCTTTATTCGTCGAATTGTTTGAGCAATTATGGAATGAACTAACAAGTGGTTTAGAAGCACTGCTACGACATCTCAAAGCACAACGCAACGAACAAAATAGCGATTTTAAACAACAAGTCGCCACCGCAATTGCTGCGTGTCGTCAGGATACCGGAATTCCGAGTATCGAGCAAATTGAAAAACGACGCGATCGCACCGGTGGTTATCCGAATGCTTACTACCAGTATATGCACGAAATTCGCGCGCATCTATCGCAGCATTTTTTAGCTTTGGATGTTGGTTTACAGCGATCGCTAACGCGAGTAAAGTCACAAGTTGCTGATGTGTTAATCCATCAAGCGCGGTTAGGCGGTATAACTTCGGCAACAGGTGTGGAATTTTTACAAGAAATTGCGCAGCAACTACCCGATACTTTACCAACGTTGAAACTGGGATTTGAAATCTTAGCAGAGTTTGAGATTTCCTATCGCGGGTTGATTCAACATCGAATTCGCAAGCATTTGGATGGATTAACACCCGATGAAACAACGTTGCAACTTTCTAAATCGCCTTCGGCAAAAGAAATTTTATCTAACCTAAAAACACTTCATGCAGAAGCGGTGTATGGCTGCGAGACGGCGTTAGAAGACTTACTCAGCGAACCTAGTTTAGCAGCGTTTGCAATCGTGGAAGAGTTTGTCGATCGCATTCTTCGCGCAGAAGGGGCAAAATCAGAATGGCGGATCTTTTTAGAAGAAGCAAGGGCGGAAGTTTGGCAAGCGGAGTTTATGGCTTTAGGCGATCGCACGCGACTGCGACGGGAATGGTTTGATGCGATCGCGCGCGCTACGGCGGCGAATCAATCGAATGCGATGCAGTTTTTGGGTTAGATTCGGGGCGGATAGAGGGCACGATGTTGCGATTATTGGGTGTAGGTATATAGAGGAAAGATGAGGGTTGATGCACGAAATTAAAATTACGATGTTGGGTCCTAGTGGGGTGGGTAAGACGACTTTACTGACCGCAATTTATGAGCAATTCGAAAGTAATATTGGGAAAACGAATTTACAACTTACACCTGATGAAGAGAGTTCGGCGATTCTACAAGAAAGGTTAGTGGAACTAAAAACTTTACTCGACGATTTTGAAGCAACTGGGGGAATTCAAGGAACCGAAGGCGAACCGGAAGAGTTGCGATCGTTTATCTTTGGTTTAGGGCAAAAAGGTCAAAAACCTTCTTTACAATTACATTTTCAAGATTATCCTGGTGGCTATCATGCAGCAAAAGCCACACCAGAAAAAAGACAATTTGTCAAGAGTTTACTGACTGATTGTGTCGCGGTTCTCATTGCAATTGATGCACCAGCATTGATGGAACAAAACGGTAAATGGCATGAATTTATTAATCGTCCACAGCAAATGACAGATTTATTCAAAACAGCGTATCAAGATTTAGATTCACCGCGATTAGTCATCTTTGCGCCCGTAAAATGTGAAAAATATCTCCAAAGCGAAGCGTCCGCTAAAGAACTTTTGCAACGCGTCAGAGAAGGATATAGCAAACTTATCGACTTATTTAACTCAGCCAATCTACTTCCTAAAGTTGCTGCGGTGGTGACTCCGGTACAAACAGTCGGTAGCGTCGTTTTTTCCAGAATTGATACAAACAATAGTACACCACATTTTCGCTTTCGTAAAATTAGCCACGACGCCGTGTATAATCCACAAAATAGCGAACAACCACTAAGATACTTATTGCGGTTTATCTTAAAGTTGCATATCGACACGCGATCGCGTAGTTGGGGAATATTTAGTTTCCTCCGCGATTGGCTAGGAAGAGACTATCATCTCAAGCAAGCCGTTAGTCAATTTGCCAGTGAGTGTAAAACAAACAATGGCTTCGCCTTACTTCAAGGAGAAGACTTATTAAAAATTAGCTAAAACCTCCAAAATCTCTCCCTATCTCTTATCCTTTGTGTCTTTGTGGTTCGTTGGTTCGTTTCAACAAGATTACTATTTACACATTAAATATTATGAACTATGAATATCTACATCCAAAGTCGCGGTGTTCCTCCAGACGATGATTATTGCTGGCAACCCGAAGTACCAAATATTCTCAAAAAAAATCGTATCAATGACTTAATTCAAAGCGAATCACCGTCAGTAATTTTAGCGCGGTTTGATAGCACACTCCTCCTACTCATCACCAGCTTAGAATCAAGCGAAAGAAAAGATTTTCAAGGACGTACAATCCGAAATTCTGTGGCTTGGGTAGGAGAAGATACAGAAGCAAATGAAAAAAAACTACGCGCGATCGCAGCGTGTGCTTTACGCGATGAACTGCGAGAAAATTTAAGAGCAGAAATTGACAATGCCGTAACTTTTGGTAGTAACAACGGTTTTCAAGTCAACTTCGATGCCTTAAGTCATTTAGCAATTGAAGAAGTTATTAGCGTACGCAACTTTCCCGCCAATTTAGATAAAAAACTTGGCAAAAATTCAAAACAGCAACGCGACGAACTTGCTTACGAACTCGAACAACACAATTTACCAAAAGAAAATGCGCCCTTACTTGTTGTCACAGGTATTAAATCCGAATCAACTTTAATGGCAGCCGGAGTGTGGCGGGGGTTATCTAATCTCGTACAAACAGGAGGATGGAAAGACCCTTATAAAAAAAGTTCCACGTCCGAAAAAACAATTACGAGCAGTCACTCGAAAAATCAGAAAAACAATCACTTAGTTTTACTCATTTTATTACTCGCAGGCATCGCGATCGCAATTCTACTTTTATTTGTCATTGCCGAAACTAACCTCCAGTCGCAACCAGAACTCAAACCAACTTCGCAATCAATTTTTCCGCTGCGTCTAGTTAAGTTCGTTCACTCTTTATAGGCGCATACCTCACCAACCAACGATGTAACCCCAACACGACAACAGCCAGCGGAATCATCAATACAGGAATAATTTCTAACCCAGCTTGATTTGCAATCCAACCAACAAGCGTTGGCACCGTTGCTGCACCTAAACTAGCAACGCTAGTGACAAATCCGATCGCCGCTGGCACCATATGAGAAGAAACGCGCTGCGGCATCAACCAGATCGTTGCGGGAAAAATGGGGGCAAGTGCAAAACCAATGACAGGTAAACTAAATAACTGATTTGGCAACAACCACCAAGCAATTAAACCAATCGTTAGCAACGCGATCGCTAAATCCAGCGTGCGAATTGCACCCCAGCGCGCGACGAAACGCCCCATAATCAAGCGTCCAATTGTTAGCCCTAACCAATACGCCGTAACGCTGTAACCGGCAATAACTTCAGGAGTTCCGCGACTTAAACTTTGAACGGTATACGCCCAGTTACCTAAAGAGGCTTCTGTACCAACGTAAACGAGTAACAAGACCCCTGCAACTAAGACGGCGGGTGTTCTCAATGCTAATTTAAGACTTGTCCTCGCATCAGTATCTTGTGTGATGACACGCTTAGCCATCGGTTTATAGTTAGAGACGACCGCCCACAACATCCCAATTACAGTAACGCCGACAATCGCAGCGATGTGCAAATAGATGCGTCGCCAGTTCATTCCGAAAGCAAGAAGAGTTGTCGCTAAGGCAGGACCTAGTAATGCACCAACACCGTAGAATGCGTGTAACACGCCCATAATATTTGCGTTACGCTGATTGGCAATGTAGGTGTTGAGTCCAGCATCGATCAGTCCAACTCCTAACCCTAAAAACGTTCCCGCCGCAACCATAATATGCCAACGCGGGGCGATCGCATAAACGACTAACGTACTCGTCAGCGTCAGCGACGCCATCAGCAACATCCGCGCCAATCCGATGCGGCTAACCAATAAACTACTAGAAAATGCCGCAACCATGTAACCGCTGACTTGGCTGAGAAACAAAAAAGTTACCGTTGCTGGAGTAAGATTATAAGCAGTCAAGATGGAAGGTAATAAGACTCCGAGACCTCCCTCTGCAATCCCAATGGCAATAAAAGCGTAAAATGCAAGCGCAATACCGATCCACCCTGGAGCACGCATAAAATAAATTTAACTTGTAACCTTGACAGGATAACAGGATATACAAGTCAAGTAGTGAGCGGTATTTGCTGCTGACACAAAGTGCAATCTTCTGGAGACATTGCATCCATACCCTGTAGTGAAATTAAAACTTCAGTGCGACAAGATAAATCAACATTAAATAACCCTTTAGTTGCAACAAGTCCCACACCTACAGGTTCCGCACCCGCTTGACGCGCGATCGCAAGCAATTGTTTTGCAGTACCTCCGGTTGTCGTGATGTCATCAACGACTAAAACCCGCGCCCCAACAGGAAAAGTAAAACCTTCAATCAACGCATAAGTCCCAGATTTTTCGCGGGCGATCGCAACTTCTACTCCTAAATGCTTCGCGACTTCAAAAGCTAAAATACTCCCAGCTTCGTTTGCACCTAAAACATAATCAATGTTCTCATTCGCAAACCGGCGAGCGATTTCTGCAAAAATAATCTCAGCGGCTTGGGGATAGCGCAGCAGTTTGATGCAACGAAAAAATCGAGACGCATGAAGTCCACTTGCTAGCTGAAAATGTCCACTTTGCAGTGCTTCTGTTTTTTCAATAAGTTGGGCGATTGCGTGTTCTGACATTGGGGTTGGAAAATTAACAAGACGCTTGGCGACTGAAGTCGCAGCTAAAAAACTAAGTCCAACTTCGTGGACTCATCAAATTAGAGTTGTATAAACTTGGCACTTTCTCCTGTATTGTACCTGCAACGAGATTGCCAGATTTGAAGACAGCTAATCGTGTTGCTTGATGTAAAATTGCTTCGGGAATTGAGTAAGCATCGAAGACAACTAAATCGGCTGCATGACCAGGTTCAATTCCATAGGATAACCGTAACATCTTGGCGGCGTTTTCTGAAATTGTCTGCCAAAGTCTTTCTAAATCTCGGTTTGCCATGTAGCCTGTTAACTGTGCCAGCAATAATACAGCCTTCAGTAAATCTGCGTCGCCATAACGCACAAACGGATCGCGTAAATTATCAGTACCGCAAACAACATTCACATTGGCTTCAAGAAGTTCGGCAACTCGCGTTAACTTAATTCGTGTTGGTAACACAGTGACTGAAATTTCAGCGTTTTTCACCAGTTCAATCGCCGCTTGGGCTTGACTAGGGGAAACATACGCCAGCGAAGCAATATGTGAAACTGCGACTCGCCCTTGATAATTATGTTCAATCGTTTTCTGCGCGACATACGGTAGTGTAAATGCTTCCGCGCCATCCCAGTTATCCAGATGCAAATCGAGGTCGCAGTCGTAGCGCAGTGCTAAATCAAATAACGCATCAACTTGCGCTTCTGGATTTGACGACCATAAACCTTGATTGACATTACCGCCAATCACTTTTATACCACGTTGTAGTGCTTGTTCAATGTATGGCGCTGCACCCGATTCTAGTGTGTCTGGAACTGCAAACCATCCCTCTTGCGGAAACGCAACTAATTGAATATCGATTTGATGCGCCAGCGATCGCTGCACATTTAATAATCCTTCTACCGCGCGCAACTCGACAAATCTATCCGCTTCCACATGCGTGCGAATTGTTGTTGTTCCTGCGGCTATACTCCACTGCAAAGCTTGCGAGGCGCGTTGTTCGACATCTGCAACTGTAAAACGTGACTTTAACTGTCGTACGGCTTGAATTGCTGAGGCTAGTCCGTTTTGAGCAAAAACATCGCCTACAAACTCGGCGGTTAATGCTTTATCCAGGTGCGCGTGTGCATCAACTAAACCCGCAGTTAAAACTTTACCATCGAGATTCCACACCGTTTGCGCAGCGAGAAAATCACCTTCAATAACTGTCGCAATCTTACCCTCTACTACACCAATACACCACCGCCCTGCACGATCTGGCAAAGTCGCGTTCGTCAACGCACAATCTAGATTCACGCTTATATCCTCAAATTGTCCGCTGTTCTTTAGGCGGCAAAAAGCTATCATTAAACACGTCTTCGGGTGTGGGAACCTCAGCTAACCCAAAGCCTTTTGCAACTTGTTCTAGCGTCGTTTGCAATCGCGCGCGATCGACACCACCCAAGCCGTTTTGCTCAACTTCAGGGCTAACATAGAGCGAATCTAACGCAATTTGGAGTCTTTCTCGTTCTTGCGCTTGATCCATCAATCCGTCTTCACTCAGTTCCATGACAGCAGCTAAACCCTCATCAGGATTTCTAATCGTGTCTTGCAAGCCGCGTAAATACGCACTGACAAATCCCCGCACTACTTCTGGATTTTGTTCTAAGAAAGATTCGCGGACAATCAACGCGTTACCGTAAAGGTCTAAACCATGATCTGCATAAAGAAAAGTATTCAGGCGATCGGGACCGTAACCTAACTTGTTGAGTGGTGGCAAACTCGAAATATTAAAGCCAGAAATTGCATCAAATTCTCCTTGTACAAGCAGCGCCTCGCGCAATCTTGGTTCGACGTTATTCCAAGTCACAGAATCAGGATTTACCCCTGTTACTTGCGCAAAAACAGGCCAAAGTCGCCTTGCTGCATCACCTGCGGGGGCGGCTAACCGCTTACCTTCAAGTTGTTGAGGAGAAGAAATTCCAGCCCTATCAAGAGCCATAATCGCAAATGGCGAACGATTATACTTAATAGCAACGGCAACTAATTTATCGTTGGGGTTCTTTTGGTTAAACTCGACCATCGAGTACATATCGCCTTCGCCAATATCATAGACACCACTGGCAATTTTATTAATCGAGTCTGCCGAACCGTATCCGCGATCGAATCTGACGGCAATTCCTTCTTCGGCGAAGTATCCTTTTTGAATTGCGATCGCAAGTGGTGCATCCACCGCTTGCAATAACCAAGATAAGGTAAAGCGCACCTCGCGTAACTCGCGATTTGGATTATTGACGGCTGTTTGTGCTGTTGTTGGAGGCTGAGACGTTGTTTGATTAGCACAGCTACCGAGATATACTGCTGATCCGGCAACTAATGCAAGTGCAATAAATTTTGTCCAAACCTTCGGCATGATTGTCTTGCTCATAACTATATCTGTCTTTGGGATTCGACGGCAGGAAATCTTTCAACGCGATCGCAGCAACGATTTGTAACCAAGCCACATGAAATAAAACTGGCGTATTTGCCCTAGAATTGGGAAACAAGGTTAAGGTCAAAAGGTGTGTCCACAGGACTAGGAAGTGGACTTCATTCAACTGCGTAACACTTCATAACGATGTCAATGAATTTATTGTTTAAATCGTGACTAGAAACAATCGATCGTATATGATATATAAAACCTAGGCGTTCGCAATTTAACTGTAAGCATCGCTACAAAAACTGCGCCCAAAGGAGCGAACCTTGACCGCAAAGCTGCAATTTCCAGCCGTTACAGGACTTTCACGCACGACGCAAGCAAGTGTTACAGATTATTTACGAAAAGCAATTCTTTCAGGAGAGTTACCTGCGGGTACTCGTCTTGTACAAGCAGAATTATCGCAAGCACTCAACGTGAGTGTTACTCCCATCCGCGAAGCACTCCGCGAACTAAGTACGCAAGGTTTAGTTGACTTAGATGCCTTTCGCGGTGCTGTAGTCCACACGCCAACGCTGGCAGAATTAGAAGAAATTTTTGAGATTCGGGCGGCGTTACTGCCGTTGAGTATTCAAAGAGGAGTATATGCGATTACCGAGCGAGAACTTCAGCAGGCAGAATTGCTGTTAATGCAAATGGAAGTTGAAAGCGATCGCCCCCGCTGGGTAGAACTGAATCGCCAATTTCACGATTTGCTGTATCAAGCAGACCGCAGTTTGCATTTAAAAACTTTACTACAACGCTTATCAGATATTGCAGCGATTTATATCAACTTATCGTTTGCCGAAAGACCATTACAAAAAGAATCAGCCGATAAAGAACACCGCGAACTTTTAGCAGCATATCGTAGTAAAGATGCAGTGCGGGCAACAAATATATCTCTCAACCACATCAATTCAACGCTAGAAGCCGCCAGAAAAGTCTTACAAAGTCATTAGTAAATAGATTATGAGTACTTCAACTTCGCAACAGTGGATTGATGTTGGCGTCTTTCGCTTACCAATGTCTGCACCAGAGGATGTAAGTGGTTTACAACATCTTTTAGAAACACAGCAAATTCAAGCCGAAGATATTGTCGCGATTATTGCCCAAACCGAAGGCACAGGATACGTACGCGGCTATGCATCTTTGTGTATGCAACTATTGCTGTCGCAGTATTTGCAAATTTCTGTAGAAGACGTTTTTCGTCGCATTCCGATGATGATGATTGGGTTATGTGGCGGCTTGATGAGTCCGCACTATACGATATTTACACGTAAGGCAGTTGCTGCACCCGCAACACCTCCTCCAGAAAAACGATTAGCTGTAGGAATTGCCGATACTCGCGTGTTGCTACCCGAAGAATACGGCACCATGACGCAAGTCAAGTTAGTAGCCGAAGCCGTAGAAGCCGCGATCGCGCAAGCTGGAATAAGTTCCTTAGACGACGTTCATTGCGTTGAAATCAAATGTCCCGCAATGACTCCAGCGCGGCTGCAAGATGCCGAAAGGCGTGGGGTGAAGGTTGTGAGTACTCATCTCAATCAAGCAAGTTCGATGGCGAAGGGTGCGTGTGCGTTGGGTATTGGTTTGGCTTTAAAAGAAATACCTCAAGAAAAGCTAGACGATCGCGCGATTAACTCGAATCACGCACTTTACACAAATCGCGGTTCAGTGTCTGCTGGCGGAGAACAATCAGCGTGTCGCGTTTTAGTAATGGGTAACTCTGCGTTGTCGGTAAGTCGCTATCGCGTCGGAAGTGGAGTCATGCAAGATCAGTTGGATACAACTGGGGTGTACGTAGCCTTGAAATCCGCAGGGTTAGATTGTCAGATTCCACTCACAACCGATCGACAAAATAAGATTGCGCAAGTCTTTGTCAACTGTGGTGCAGATGCCGTCACTGCGGTGGGCAATCGCCGTCACACAATGCACAGTGATTTTTTAGCAGGCTATGCCGGAATTATGGCAAAAGCGGTAGCAAATGCGATCGTGGCTTCGGTAGTCGGCGATACGATGATTCTGGCGTCGGCAGGAAATGAACATCAAGGTGCGCGAGGAAGTAATTTGGTGGCGGCGATCGTTGATGTGGGAAATTAGCAGGGTTTCATAGCGCCCGCTTCCTCGATTCTAGAGGAGAAAATGTCGTTGAGGGGCAAATTGAGGATTTTTAGACAACAGCCATTTGACAAGGAAGTAAAAATATGTATTTGCGTCAAACGCGAGAGTTAACTCACCAAGGGGCGATGGTAGTGTTGCAAGGGGCGATCGCCAAAGCTGAAGAAATGGGCGTACCGCAGTGTATTGCGATTGTGGATACTGGGGGAAATTTATTGGCGTTTGTGCGGATGGATGGCGCGAAAATTTTGAGTCAAATTTCGGCAACGCAAAAAGCCGTGACGGCGGTTTCTTCGCGAGTACCAACAGGAGGAGTTGCGCAAGATGTCGAAATCAAACTGGCATTGGCAACGGGGGGACAATTAACGAATTTAAAAGGTGGAGTTCCGATTACGATTGATGACCAAATCGTCGGGGCGATCGGTGTGGGGTCGGGGACTGGACAACAAGATGTCGAAGTCGCTTTAGCTGGAATCGCTGCGTTACAGGCAGTTATGTAATACTTATGAAAGTAGAAGTTCACAAAATACCGCAAAATAGCCCTGATGACTTATCGCAATTCGACGCCCTGATTCATAGCGGCAAGATCGATCCGCATAAAATTGTGGCAATTCTTGGTAAAACGGAGGGTAACGGTTGCGTTAATGACTTTACGCGCGGGTTCGCAGTGCAAACGTTGAAAACATACCTGCGCGAAAAAGCGAATCTTGAAGTTGCACAACGAATTATTTATGTGATGTCAGGCGGTACGGAAGGAGTTTTAAGTCCGCACCTAAATATTTTTACGCGAGACGAGGAAGAAGGAGCACAACGCTGGGGCTTAGCGATTGGAATTAGCCGGACGCGGGACTTTTTACCAACCGAGATTGGTACGCTCGCAATGGTTGAAGAAGTAGCTGTGGGGGTAGAAGCTGCGATCGCTGACGCGAAGTTAAATAAAACGGATGTTCATTTTGTGCAAATTAAATGCCCGTTAATCGTTTCTACGCAACAGGTAAAAGCGAGTAACAGCTATCAATCGATGGCGTATTCGCGCGGGGCGTCTGCATTAGGTGTGGCTGTGGCGTTGGGAGAGATTAGTTTTGAGCAAATAACAGCAACAGATATTTGTGCAAACTATACGTTGTATTCTCAAGTTGCTTCGACTTCAGCAGGAGTGGAGTTGCGTAACTGTGAAATTATCGTACTGGGTAACTCGCCGCATTCCACAAGTAACTTTGTTATCGGACACAGTGTCATGCAACACGCGTTGGATCGCGAGGCAATTTGTCAAGCAGTGCGCAGTACCAATCAACCCTTAGAACGCGTTGTCAATATCTTTGCCAAAGCTGAAGCCGATCCTTCGGGATTTATTTTAGGACGCCGACACACGATGTTAGATGACTCGGATATCAATCATACACGCATGGCAAGAGCCGTTGTTGGGGCGATCGCGGCTTCTGTCGTGCAAGACCCAATGGTGTATGTTTCCGGTGGTAGCGAACATCAAGGTCCTCCTGGCGGCGGTCCTGTCGCGGCGATCGCCTACTTGCCAACACAATGAGTAAACTACCCGCCGCTAAGCACCGATAAACCCGCTCGTTACTATAGTGGAGGCTTTTTGTAGCCCTAGAACCACACGTTCCAAGGAACAATATAGTTCCGAACCTCTAGGCTGGTTTACTAATACAGCCCCAAGTTTTTTAATATTAACTGCACCATTTTATGTCTTATTAAATTCTAAATAACAACAACAACAACAGCGTAGCTGATATGAAGTTTTATCACTACGCTGTTTTCATGTCTATACAAATTCCTCTTTTAACTCTACAATGTAAACAACGATATTGAGGGTAGGCGAGGATGAAAGTCCAAAAAGGTATCCTCCCAGACAGTGACTATCCGGTTTGGATGGTACTGGATGATGATTATTTACCTATCGAGCCAATCCAGAAATACCTGCATTACTTAGACAGCGTAGGGCGTTCTCCAAATACGATTCAGACTTATGCCCACAACCTCAAACTATTCTGGGAGTTTTTACGGGATTCAAAGTTAAACTGGCTCGAAATTGATTTGGAGCAGCTATCAAACTTTATTCACTGGTTGAGAAACCCTAATAAATACAAGTATGGTGGATGGGTAACGTTGTAGAAAATGAAAACAACGTAGAATGTTTACCCAGCAAACGCTGTAGACGTTGTAAACGACATAAACCATTGTAGTCAGCATCTCCAGTCCAATTGCAAACAGCATTAATACACTTAAAGGACTTGCCGTTACGTTCTCCAATTACATTGCAACAATGGCAGGTTTTTGATGTGTATCGTGGGTCAACTAATACTATTTCAACTCCCGCAGCCAAGCTTTTATAAGTTATAAATTGTCTCAGTTCAAAAAACGACCAAGAGTTAGACAATCTTCGTTCTTTCTTGCTGCGAGGTAGCTGATTTGTTCTTTCCCTGATCCCTTCTAAATTCTCTAACGCAATTACAGAATTAGATGCGAGAGCTTGCTGAACTAGGATTTTGCTGACGACATGGTTGGCGTGTTTCTGAAAACGTCGCTCTTTGCCCGATAACCGTTTCAGGAGTTGCCGACATCTACGCCGACTACTCCTTGTGCCTTTAGACGCTTTTTGTTGCAACGACGCTCTCAGTCTTGAATGATGGTTTCTAATTTTAGTTATTTGTTTTCCACTTGCTCTAAACCCATTTGTTGTTACGCATATGTCCGTCCTTCCTAAATCGACACCCAAAACGTCTTTCGATTCAATTGGTTGGGGCGCTTCATCTTTAACTTGAATGTTGATGAAGTATTCCCCCTTTTTTGTTTTAACCAACGTAGCAGAGGTAGGCTTTTTCCCTTTAAGCTTACCGATTTGATAGCTACCTAAAGATAATTTAAACTTCTCTCTACCACCTACCAACTTTAAACTTACTGTTTGATTCTTCTCGTTATAGGCAAATATTCGAGCATCGTAATCAACACTAGTCGGTTTAAAGTCTTTAACAGACTTGCCCTTTTGTTTAGCCGTCTTACGATTTCCTGCTACTCGATTAATGGCTCGAATGGCTAGGTTTGCAGATAGGTCGAACTGTTGCCTTACCTGCTCGTAAACCAAAGACTGAATCCGAACGTTGTTGGTTAGCTTGGAATCTACTGACTGATTTATCCAGTTGCAAGCAGCAGCAAAATTAACCAGCGTCGCATCTAGTTTGGCAACCTGGTCACCCTGGGTTATTAACTTGCAACTTATAGTCAGTATTGTTTCCATGCACTCAGTATATCACTACAATGATAAAAGTAGTGTAAAGCCTTGCACTACTTTTAATTGATATATTGGTTGCAATTCCTCCCACCACCAAACTTCGTTATGGTGGGGGCATCCTTGCGATACCTAGGTGAAAAGTCAGCAGAAAACGGTTGCAATTGTGGCAGAAACAGCAATACCAGTAGTGTTTCAATACTCGGTGGTTTACCCTGTTCTGTGTTTATTTGCTTGATATACGCGCGTACAGCTGACAGTACGCTTTTCTTTTTTTAACTACAGTCGGTGTAGATTTAGTTCTTCATGTGGCTACAGTAAGTGAGACGCAAAGCCCTATAATCCTGAAGGATACAATGGGTTTATTCGCGTCATAAATTAGCGGCTTTATTTAAAGCACGCGGCGCAGTAGAATAACGGCGATTGAATAATAAAATCAAGGTAACAAACGCTGTATGTAGTGATTGAATGCTTCAATGCAGGCGCGTCAGCTGATATCTATCGTCGCGATCGCGGTCGTCAATTACTCTAGATGCTTTCAACTCATGCGTACTAACGGTCCATCATTATTTGATATCTGGATTCAAGCTTGGCGCGATCTCAGTCATTTTGAGATTAATCCCCGTACGCACTTCAGCAGAAGTCGCTTAAGCATATCGCAGTTCAGCTTTAGCAACGCGGCAGTAATTTACAATGCGATCGCTCTTGGTAAAATTGCCTTTGATAACATTGCGTGAACGCCTTTTTGGGGCAAATTGACCACTTGCGTAATGCGAAAATTGACGGCTAAACTGCACAATACATAAGCTTCTTCGGCACTCAATCCTACAAAGCGCTTGAGTAGCTCAATCATATGCTGTAATGCAGATTCAAACGCTGCGTCTAAAGTCTGCCCAAAGCCCATTGTAATAATGTCGGTGGGCGTTTCAGCAATGGGAGTTGTGAGCTTGAGATCTTTACGCAGTGTTATCTTAATTCTGCCATTCATTGATGTTTCAATCGCAGTCAAATCAACTTCACCATCGCCTTGCGCTGAGTGTCCGTCACCAATGGAAAATAACGCGCCAGGAACAAAAACGGGTAGAAATATTCGCGAACCTGCTTGCAGTTCTTTGTTGTCAATATTTCCGCCATAATTACCAGGCGGAACCGAGGAACGATTTTCTGCGGTCGCAACACCAAGAATCCCAAAAAAAGGCTTGAGGGGAATTTTTATCCCACTTCCTAACGGAAACTCCGCAATTTGTTTGTCTAAATCTAATGGAATAAATTGTATCTTTTGTTCTGAAAAGTATTTAGGTAATGCACCTTTATTCGGGTAGATTGCATTAAAACCAACGGGTAATCGTGGATAAATTGCTTCTAAATTGACTTCCAAGACATCTCCAGGTTGAGCATCAGCGATCCAAATTGGTCCTGTGAGCAAGTGAGGTCCTAAATCAACTTTACGCTTGCTAGGAAGATGGTGACAAATCTCTTGCAATTCCGGCGTTAGAAATTCTGGCGGGGCTTTGTCGTAAACATAGAAGCCGGTGTATGTTTCAATGTCAATACTATCGCCTGAATGAATCGTTAAAACAGGTTTTAATTGAGGAGAAAAACCGCCTAGGTGTACCGTTTCACGACTAGCTTTAAGAATATGATGCGCCATGCGATCGCAAGATAGTCAAAAATTTTATTCTGTCGAGTTTATTTCAGTATTTTACTATCTTTATGTAATCAATTTAACAGAAAAATATTAAAAATTATGCTGGGAAAGATAGTGGAGTACAGTACGAGTTTGAAGCAACGTATTTCTACCTGATAAGAAACAACATCGCGCTTGTTCCCGCATTTTATATCATTGGCAATCCCAAAAATTTTAGCGATAACCCAACAGTCTATGTTGGTAACTTACGCGCCCAGTTTAGCTTTTAGTTGTTAGCCCTAGAAATTGTACCCTTCACTAAAGGAAAATTACGACATAATTTAAGTTCTCCTCATTTAAAGTAAAACAGTCACGTGTCGAATGACTTCTGCAACTGACCAAGCTTGGGCGATCGCACCTCTGGGAGTATGCGGCGCGTCACCGTCAAAAATTTCAGAAATTGAGCCAATACAAGCTTGCGCGTGAAAGTGTTCGAGTAAAGGTTGCCAATCGAAGGGAACAGGTTCTTCCAAGTTGTAACGTTGCCAAGCACGGATAAACGAACCAATCAGCCAACTCCATACCGTACCTTGATGATAAGCGCGATCGCGGTGTTCCGCATCTCCGATACATTTACCAACGTATTGTACGTCTTCTGGTGCTAAACTCCGCAATCCATAAGGCGTGAGCAGTTTTGCCCTAGCAACTTCTAAAATTTGCCGTCCTTGGTGTGAGGGAAATGCAGAATGATGAAATGACAGTGCTAAAACCGCATTTGGGCGAATTTGCGGATTGCGGCGATCGTCCGGTTCAATCGTGTCGTATAAGTAGCCTTTTGTCGGATTCCAAAACTTCTGCATCGAGTCTTTGACTTGTTCGGCTTGTTGTTGATAGCGTCGTGCTTGATTTAATAAACGGGCTTGTTCAAATCCATCCTCTTGACTTAAACGTTCTGCCCAAGTACTCGCCCAACACAAAGCAGAGTACCATAAAGCATTAATTTCGACAGGCTTACCGCGACGCGGCGTGACAGGTTGTCCGCGAACAATAGCATCCATCCACGTCAGCGCGACACCTGGTGCGTCCCAACTCACAAGTCCATCCGCAGCATCGACTTGGATATTAAACTTTGTCCCCGTCATAAAGGCTTTATAAATTTGCTGTACGACGGCGTACTCCTCGACTAAAAAATCCCAATCTTGAGTAGCTTCGAAATACAACCCTAAAGTTTCAATCCAAAGTAAAGCCGCATCAATACTGTTGTAAGACGGTTCAGCACCAATATCAGGAAACGTATTCGGAATCAAACCATGACGACAATAACGACCGAAAGTTTGTAATAGTCCTTTTGCTAAATCAAAGCGCTGCGTTGTCAGTGCTAATCCTGGTAACGCAATTAATGTATCGCGTCCCCAATCATTAAACCAGTGATAACCGGCAATAACTGTAGGTCCAGCAATCGAAGCGCGGTACACGACAAATTGGTCGCCTGCACGGAGTAATTGTCGCAGTTGTGTAGAAGTTGAAGAGTCAAAATTGAACGTTTGGGCAAGTCGTTGCTGTTCTAGTTGTACAGCATCAGTAAAATCGGTGTTTTGCAGTGCGGGTAAAGCGCTATTTGGAAATCCTACCCGTGCTTCTATGGTAAGACAACTTTCTGTGTCTAAGTGAATTGTAAGATAACCAGGACTATACAAGTCTTCGCGATCGCTTAACCCTCGATTTGTTTCTTCAGGCAAACGATAATTCCAGTACCATACGGGGTCGTGTTGATATTCACCCGCTGTCCAACGTAACTGCCAAGGTGTTCCTACCCATCCAGGGCGTAATGCCTGCAAAAATACCTGCTGTTGCCCCAAAAGTTGCGAAAATTGTAGATTTGGATCGGCTTGCTGCTGATGATGAAAATCGCGATCGGCAATCATGAACCGCAAGCGTAAAGTTGCTGGTAACTCTCCTTTGTAGCAATACTGAATCAGAACGCGATTTGTGTTGCTTTGTGAGGGTACAGTACCTACATGCGGCATAATAATTTGTCTCGTTAGCTGCCAATGATCTTCTTGCCATATCCAGGTAGGAACTGGGTCAATTTCAAAGCGATGCAGCAACTGAAAGCCTTTCGGCTCAATCACGTTGTTACCCCAATAATTTGTTCCCAAGGCAATAACTTTGCCTGCTACTTCTAAACTTGCTTCGATGTGCGACAGTAGTAACGTGCGCTGACTTGGTGGGTTTAATGCTGCAATTAACCAACCATGATACGTCCGCGTGCGCGCGTCAGTCACTGTACCACTCGCAAAACTTCCTAATCCATTCGTCAGCAGCCACTCGCGATCGTCTAAATTCTTCATTTGCTACTCAAAATCGTTATGAGTATGATATAGTTGTAACAGTTCGACATAATCAAGATTCGCGTGCATGAGTTAGTTGTATCAAACTTGCTCATAGTCACCTGATGAAAGTAGACGCATCAAGGAGAAATAGTTTAATGCCTCTAAGTTACGCAGCAGATGGATGCCTCAGAGTTGGTCAAACTGCTCCCGATTTTACAGCTACCGCTGTTGTCGATCAGGAGTTTAAGACAATCAAACTCTCTGACTATCGGGGCAAGTATGTAATCCTATTTTTCTATCCTCTCGACTTTACCTTTGTTTGCCCAACTGAGATTACCGCATTTAGCGATCGCTTTGATGAGTTTAAGGCAATCAATACAGAAATTTTAGGCGTTTCTGTTGATAGTGAATTTTCACACTTAGCTTGGATTCAAACAGATCGTAAATCTGGTGGTGTAGGCGATCTCAACTATCCGCTTGTTTCGGACATCAAGAAAGAAATTAGTGCTGCTTACAACGTTCTCGATCCAGAAGCAGGTGTTGCGCTGCGTGGTTTGTTTATCATCGATAAAGACGGAATTATCCAGCACTCGACAATCAATAACCTGTCCTTTGGTCGCAACGTAGACGAAACACTACGCACGCTCAAAGCGATTCAGTACGTACAAGATCACCCAGATGAGGTATGTCCTGCTGGTTGGCAGCCTGGTGATAAGACAATGACACCAGACCCTGTTAAAGCTAAAGTTTATTTTGCTTCGGTGTAAACCTCAAGAAGACACTAACAAGATAGAAGCTTACAACCCAACACAACTTGAAACGAGTAGCAATGTGTTGGGTTTTTCATCAAGGTAAAAGTGTTAATATTAGACAGTTTTCTCAGACAAAATAGCTAAATTTAGCATAGTATTTCTCATTTTCCTCAAAGTTGATAAAGAAAAGATTATGCTAACTTCAACAGATTTTAGTGGTTTATTAAACGAACGTTTTTTTCGGAATTTGTTGCCGATTCCTGCCGAAGATGCGTTAAGTTTAGGCAAAACTACACCAAATTTTACGCTACCCGATATTACGAATGGTCGGCTAGTCAAGTTATCAGATTATCTAGGCAAGCCAGTTTTATTAGCTTTTACGCGGATTTTTACAGAAAAGCAATATTGTCCCTTCTGCTACCCTCATATCATCGATTTGAACGAAAACTACGATCGCTTTACAAGTCGCGGTATTGAAGTTTTGATGATTACCAGTACCGATGAACGTCAAAGTCAAATCGTTATCAAAGATTTGGGGCTAAAACTTCCCTTACTCAGCGATCCGAGTTGTAGTACATTCCGTAACTATAAAGTAGGACAAGCATTAGGCGCGCCTTTACCCGCACAGTTCGTTCTAGACGCCCAAGGTAAACTGCAATACAGACATCTGTTTTCTTTCTTCTCACACAATGCCAGTATCGAAACTTTATTAGCGCAGTTTGAGAAATAGAATAAAAATCGCCTGGCGAATAAATTCGCGGCTGAAAAACTAAGTCCACCTGCGTGGACTACTAACAAGAGACGATTTGTAGAAACCTGTAGACAGGTTTTGTTTGAATAGCTGCGGTTGCAACCGAGCTATTACAGTTTCACCTGCTGCAAGTGACTGCGAGGATTGTAAGTCCGGTTGTCGCGAATTTTTTCGTAGTACTCGCGTTCAATTGGGGTGAGTTCTTTTGGGGATGCGATCGCAATTTTCACCAGTTGATCGCCGCGTCCACCTTTTGGTAATGTCCAACCTTTACCGCGCAATCGTAGCGTTTGACCCGAACGAATTCCCGCAGGTATATTCATTTTTACGGTGCCATCAGGTGTAGGAACTTCAATTACCGCACCAAGTACCGCCTCATCAGGAGTAATTGGCACTTCACACACTAAATTATCTCCCTCAAATTGGAAGAAAGAATGCGGTAACAATTCGACTTTCAAATAGAGATCGCCACGATGCTGATGGTAAGGGCTAGTTTTGCCTTTGCCACGTACGCGAATTTTACTACCAGGTTTTGCGCCTGGTGGAATTCGGACTTCGATCGCTTCGTTACCTAAACTAATTCGCTTCTGCACGCCATTGAACGCTTCTGCAAAACTCAGCTTGATGGAGGCTTCAGTATCCAAAGACGCACTAGAAGTTGCAGCAGTATCAAAATTCGAGAAATCGCCAAAGCCATCAAAGCCGCTAAAACCGCTTGAGCGCGGAGTCGTGCGATAAGTATAAGTTTGGCTACCAGTAGTACCACTACGACTCGCCCCAGCTCGACCAAATCCGCCTAAAAGGTCATTGAGAAACTCATCAAACGAGCTGTATTTACCAAAGTCAAATTCTTCAAAGCCGACACCGGTACCACCGCCCGATGGCCATCCCTGTCCAGCTTGTTTCCAGTATTGCCCAAACGAGTCGTACTTTCTGCGCTTTTCGGCATCCGAGAGAACTTCGTAAGCTTCGTTGACTTCTTTAAATTTTGCTTCAGCTTGTTTGTTCCCAGGGTTAACATCTGGGTGATATTTTCGCGCTAGTCGGCGAAACGCTTGTTTAATTTCGTCATTCGTGGCAGTCTTACTAACTCCCAAAATACTGTAATAATCTTTGAAGTCGGTCGCAGCCATCCACTAGCCTCCTCAAGATAAATTTACTTTATTATTTTATGTAGGTTTTTTCTGAACAACTGACCGCCTTTGTGCGTTGAACGCTCTTCTACTAGAGTTAAACAAGACGCGTACCATTCGCGGCAACAGCGATCGCAGCCCCATACCACAAAAGAGAATACCCTTCTTAAATTAGAGCAATTTTGAGATGTTGTATTTTAGAAATGCATCAGCACGTTAAAACGATTTCGAGCCAATTGAAAAATAATTTTCCTCTGCACCCCTGCGTATCAACTCTCAAGCAAAACGACATAACCTCCGTACCCTCAGCTTAGCTTCAGAGTGTGACAAGTGCCAACGCAGTTACGTTCGGTTGTTTGTCAAAGTGGCTGCGTGATATCCGTACTTTAAATCAGAAAAGTCGCTAGGTTATTACTCTAATTCCCTGACCTCTTGTTCGGCGAATCAAGCGGTCGAAGCCTTCTGCTAGTGTTGGTGGTGCATCGCGTAGTTGACGATGCATTCGCAGCACGACTTCTTCGGGTACGATGCGTTCTCGTCTTTTATTACGTGCCAAGCACAACCAAACGGGAGTATCAATCCATAATCCCGTAATGTCATTAAAGCCAGTACTGCGAGCAAGGGCAATGACTTCACGGCGATGGCGGCGTTGGGCATTTGTAGCATCATAAATTGCTTCAGTCGCAATTCCTTGAGAAATTTGTAAAATTGCTTGCTGAAATTGAATCTGTATTTGACGCCAAATTAATAACCAAGGTCCTTGAATACTTTCACTGCCAAACAACTGTTGACGCAGCATATCGGTAGAAATCAGCCGCCGACGGGGATCTTCCATCAGCAGCTGTCGCGCGCGAGTTGATTTACCACTACCTGGTAATCCAATAAGTAAAATCAAGGGGCAAGTTGTCACCGAGCTAGAATGTTGATGTTCCATCTTACCCCTCACCCCTAAATCACTGTACCATCAGGAATGACAGCGTTTTTGAGAACAACCGTAATGCCACTACGAATGTAAAACCCTTGGTCTTCACGTTCTGCCTCTTCGATACGATCTTTGTTAATGATGCGAACATCGCAACCAATCCGCGCATTTTTATCGATGATTGCCCGCCGGATCGTTGTGTTTGCACCAATTCCTAATGGAATATTGCCATCCTTGCAGTCTGATTGTCGTTCGGCAAACGGCTGATAAAAGTCTGCACCCATGATCAGCGAGTCTTCGATTGTGCAACCTGCTTCAATTCTGGCGCGTACACCCAAAATTGAATGGTGAATGCGACAATTTTTTAAAATGCAGCCATCACCGACAATCGATTCGGTAACTTGGCAGTCTAACAGCTTACTAGGAGGTAAGTAACGCGCCCGCGAGTAGATTGGTGCATTTTCATCATAGAAGCTAAACGCTGGCTGTGGCTGCCGCGTCAACGCCAAATTGGCCTCATAAAATGCTTCAATTGTTCCAATATCTTCCCAATAACCATCAAACAAGTAAGCTTGAACGTTATGGTCTTTCGCGGAAGCAGGGATAATTTCTTTACCAAAATCTGTTTGTTCTTGAGACTTTTTCAAAAGCTTAATAAGGACATCTTTTTTAAAGACATAGATTCCCATCGACGCAATGTACGGTTTTTGTCGCGCTTGCTCTTGTGTCAACCCTAAAATACTGGTATCAACTTGCATCTGACGCAACGCCTCACCTTTTGGTTTTTCGCTAAAGTCAACGACGCGCCCAGAATCATCAATTTTCATAAGTCCAAAATCCGATGCGCGGCGCTCGTCCATTGGTACGACCGAAAGCGTAATATCGGCATTAGTGTCGCGGTGTCTTTGGACAAATAGGCGATAATCCATGCGGTAAAGATGATCGCCGGATAAAATTAGGTATTCATCAACATCCCACTCTTCCAGTAGCCATATGTATTGGCGAACCGCGTCGGCGGTTCCTTGGAACCAGTTGGGGTTTTCTGGCGTTTGTTGGGCTGCTAGTACTTCGACAAAACCATCGGTAAAACCCGAAAAGCTGTACGCACGAGCAATATGACGATTGAGTGAAGCTGAATTGAATTGTGTCAGAACGTAGATTTTAAATATTTCTGAATTAATACAGTTACTTACAGGAATATCAATTAAGCGATACTTCCCTGCTAATGGTACTGCTGGCTTGGCACGTAGCTTCGTCAGTGGATAAAGCCGCGTACCTGCACCGCCCCCTAGAATAATCGCTAGTACTCTTTTCACAAAAAAATCCTCCCAACTGCCATTCGATTCCCAAGTACAGTGTAGGACTGTGCGGGACAACTGGTAAGGGGGAAAATCAGAAAATGGGTAACTGATAACAGGTAATTAAAAAGCTTTTAGTATTTGGCAATTGGCATTTAGCTCCACAGACACTAACCGAAGAGCGAAGAGCTCTATGAATAATCAATGACCGATTACCAAAAAATTGCTGTTTATTTCCATCTCTAGTTAGAACCGCCAAACTATTAATATCTGTACCTTGTCAATGAAGGACTAGGGAGTATTTATGCTGATTCAAACCCCAGATTGGGTCAAGCACGCTGTTTTTTATCAAATTTTTCCTGACCGTTTTGCTCAAAGTAAACTACCGCGCAAGCGATTATTGAAAAATGCCTCGTGGCAAGATTGGCATGAGATGCCGACACTCCAAGGTTACAAGGGTGGCGATTTATGGGGTGTCACCGAACAGCTAGACTACTTGCAGAATTTGGGGATTACCGCTATCTATTTTACCCCCATCTTTCAGTCGGCAAGCAATCACCGCTATCACACGCACGATTATTATCAAGTCGATCCATTGTTGGGAGGAAATAGCGCGTTTCGCGAATTACTTGATGCTTGTCACGATCGCAATATGAAAGTCGTTTTAGATGGAGTGTTTAACCACTCAAGTCGCGGCTTTTTCTTTTTCCACGATGTCTTAGAAAACGGTCAATATTCGCCTTGGGTAGATTGGTTTAAAATCTACGATTGGCCTTTACATCCTTATGACGATAATTTTCCGGCAAACTACGGTTGTTGGGCTGGGATTCGGGCGCTACCAGAGTTTAATCATGATAACCCAGAAGTGCGCGAGTACATCATGGAAATTGCAGAATATTGGATTAAGTTTGGTATCGACGGCTGGCGCTTAGATGTACCGTTTGAAGTGAAAACGCCTGGTTTTTGGCAAGAGTTTCGCGATCGCGTCAAAGCAATTAACCCCGACGCTTACATTGTCGGTGAAGTTTGGGGCGATTCGCGGCAGTGGCTTGATGGTACGCAGTTTGATGGCGTAATGAATTACTTGTTCGCAGGTCCTACGATTGCTTTTGCCGCCGGCGATCGCGTCGTTCCTGAACAAGTCCAAGGTCCTTCTTACGAGGCGTATCCGCCCCTATCTGCGCCTGAATATGCCAAGAAAATGCAAGAACTGCTGCAACTTTACCCGTGGGAAATTCAACTGACGCAGTTAAACTTACTGGCAAGTCACGATACGGCGCGATTAATGACAATTGCTGATGGCGATCTTTCCAGCATCAAATTAGCAACGCTACTGCTTTTAACGTTTCCTGGTGCGCCTAGTATTTATTATGGTGATGAAGTTGGCTTAGCTGGTGGTCTAGACCCTGATTCGCGTCGTGGTTTTCCGCTAGAAGCACACTGGGAACGCGATATCTTAGAATGCCATCGCCAACTGATTGCGTTGCGACACGCTTATCCTGCATTACGCACTGGGACGTATCGAGTTCTCTATGCAGATGCTGATATTTATGTTTTTGCGCGAATCTTAGACAAGGAAGAAATTATTGTTGCTGTTAATACAGGTAATGCATCAGCAAATGTCACTGTATTCGCAAATGATTTAAAGTCGCAACCGAATAAAGTGTTGTATGGAGAGGGTATCGTGCAATGGCACAACGCAGGTGAATCGATTCAAATCGAGTTAAGTTTATCTGCGCGTTCTGGGTGTATTGTTGGTGTAGGGTAGAGTCGGAGCCAAAAAAAAGGGTTTGGTAATGCCAAACCCTTACACGTACAGGTATAGAGATGATTCTTGAGCTTAGGAGATGGAGTTTCCGGCTTGGGTGAGCATTTGACCGAGTTGCTGTGCTTTTGTACCAGCTTCGCCACCAACACTTGCAGCAGCTTCAGTTGTTTTGCTGCCAACTTGCTTTAACGCTTGCGCAATACCAGAAGCATTGCCACTTGCCAATTGGCTTTTCAGTTCGCCCAAAGCGCTAGCAATTTCAGGGGCTGCGTCTTTTAGTTGCTCTTGCCAGCTTTCAATATTAGCTAAAGCTGCTTCCGCAGGAATAGATGTTAAACCACCTTGCAAAGCGGCAATGGTGGTATCTAAGTCTGCTTGTGCCATGATGTTCTCCTAGGAGAGTGTTTCCTTAATTTATTGTAAAGATATATTCACTTTTGTAAAGAGAGATTAAATTAAATTAAGTTTAAGTAAAGATAATGAGTTCTAATTGTCCAGAAGCAATGCTCTTGCTCGCAGATTAATAAGAAAAAGTTGCAACAAGCAGAAACTAATTTGTGAGAGTGACGTTATGCTAGAGAAAATTTACACAATACAGAGGCGATCGCACTTTCTAAGTGTAATCGTATCTAACATTTGCCACTTTCGGATGTTTGCCGGAACACAATCTCCATAAAACGAATTTGTGCTACTCAGCAGCGACTAAACCTGGTACGAGTACTGCGTCAATCACATGAATTACGCCGTTATCTGCCAAAATATCCGACTGCAAAATATTAGCATTATTAACTTTAAGGTTGCCAGATGAAGATTCAACCGCGACAACTGAGCCTTCGACGGTTTCGGCTTCCTCAATTTGCATTAAATCTTCAGCTCTAACATCTCCAAAGGCGACATGATACGTTAGTATCCGCTTGAGCTTGTGATTGTCTTGCAGCAACGCATCAAGGGTCACGCCTTCTGGCAGCTTATTAAATGCTTCGTCTGTTGGTGCAAAGACCGTGTACGGACCAGGACTTTTCAGGATATCAATTAAGTCAGTGGCTTTGATTGCTTCTACTAAGGTGTTGAAAGTTCCAGCGTTAACTGCAGTTTCGATAAGATCAGCCATGAGGTTTCAAAGAGCCGTTCAAGTAGTATTAAAAATCATTAATAAAATGAAAATAGCGGCTTAGCATCTATCAACAGAGAGGTTGTAGCTAATAGCAAATTGAAACGTATTGATAAACTAAGAGAGATCCCCAGTACAAAAGACTATGCTCAAGCGTTCTAAGTTCGAAACAACCCAAACTCAAATTATGCATCGGGCAGAAGAATTAATCGGTGCAGCTTCTAACCGGTACCGGATCACGGTTCAAGTGGCTAACCGCGCGAAGCGTCGTCGTTATGAAGATTTTGACAATATAGACGATCCGATGATGAAGCCAGTGATTCGGGCAATCATTGAAATGTCTGATGAATTAACGCAACCGGAAATTATCGGGGAGTAACAATCGATTGTGAGACGCAAGCGATCGCTGAGCTTATTCATCACTGCAATTGGAGTCGCGTGTTTAGTTATTTTAGGTTCAGGAAAACATAACTTCCTGCAATTGGGCTTTTTGCAACAACCGCCAGCGATCGCCCAAAGCGTAAGAATTAGCGATGCTTGGCAACAAGTTTATCAACAGCTACCAGATTTACCGCTCGAAAACCAGTACGTTAACCGACAAACGGGAAAAGTCGACCCAGAAAACACTTTAGTACGACGCTTGATTAGCTACCATACCTACGTTAAAGGACGTCCGCCGAATTATCGACTCGACTGGAAATTGACTTTAGCAGATTATCTTGGTGCAAACGAATGGATTCGCGAAGAAAGCTATCCAGGACACGATACACTGCGACAAAATCCCCTAGAAGGCGATCGCGCTGCGATTGAACGCCTCAGCCGCAATCAGCGAAACGCATTAGTGCAAGCGTTGGTAAACGTTTTTAGTGGTGTTTCAAAAGACAACTCCTAACACGCCACCAGAGACACAACAAAATCAATAATCAAGTTATAGTAACGGTCAATATGGTTATGACATTATCTAGGTTCAGAACCATTAAGCAAGTTAAAATTTTACCTCTGACCCCTGACCGCTGACCTTTGCTGTCATATGAATCGTGTTGTTAAAAGTGGTAAAGGTTGGCGCGTTGGTTGGAATCCTCATGCGGCAAAGTATCAAGCTTTAATTGGTACAGATGACTGGGCGATCGAACTGACAAGTGCGGAATTTCATGATTTTTGTCGATTAGCTCTACAGTTAACAGAAGCGATCGCTCAAATGGCGCAGGAATTAATGGAAGAGGAGAAAATTAGTTGTGAAGCCGAAAGTGAATTAATGTGGATGGCAGTGACAGGATATCCCCATTGCTACAGTTTACGTTTTATTCTGCATACAGAAAGGGGCGTAGAAGGCAGTTGGACACCGCAAGCTGTTCCTCATTTAGTTCAAGCAGTGCAGATGATTCAGGTTTTCTAAGTCGAGGTTGGTAACTGGTCATTGGTAAATATCTTTCTCATTACCGATTATCTAAATCTTTTAATTCTCATGTAACTGTGTTAGCATAAATATTCTTGACGGGGCGTAGCGCAGCTTGGTAGCGCGCCACTTTGGGGTAGTGGAGGTCGTGGGTTCGAATCCCGCCGCTCCGATATGTAATAAAGTTAGTTGTTTACTGTGACTCTCGTTTAATTGCAAGTATCTGGAATCCCCTATTTAGGCTGAATAGGAGTAATCCCAAAACTAAGCCGATAGCAAGTAACGGAACAAAAATTGCGAGTCCGGATAACATAAATGCACCAATTGACTCAATTGTCGTGAGAATACTATTACCAAATCCTACAGTTAGTGCTGTTGAAGACAAGCGTGTAAATCCGGTTAAAGCTTGAATAATTCCTGCTGAACCACCGCCAGCAAGTACCGCCATTGTCCATTTAAGCAGAGGATCGGTGTTGGGAAATAACGCCGCAGCAATCCAAGTCCCAAAAGCGATCGCAGTCGGGGTAGCAACCGTATCTAATAAGTTGTCAACCCAGGGAATGTAATAAGCCGCAATTTCAATCGCTGTAGCAACACCAAACGCATAAAGCGCGGGATACGTTCCCATCCACTCAAATCCTGACGATAAGGGAGCTTGCCAAATCGCTGATAGCCTCGGTCAGCTAGACACAATTGCGACGGTACAAATGGCAGAAGACAGCGCTGGAGTAGCTTGAAGTCGTGCGTTTTCCCTTTCTCAACTGCCGTAGCGATAATCTTGCCAGTTTCAAATTCGACTAACCGTCGTTGCGTGCCGTCCCCAACTGGTGGCACTCTGAAACTGGCGCTCGTGATGCACGCCCCTACTTTCACGTCACAAGCAATTGGTCTTCAACGCTCAATTTGTTTTGTCCGCCACGACGACCTTGGCGCTCTACGTCAGGACGCAAGACCGCAACCATCTCGTCCAACAAAGCGCGACTGATTCCACATAATCGCTGGAACTCTGTGGTTGAAAGGTTTTGTCAATCAGTGTCAGACATGGCAGTGCCTCGATTTGTTGACTCTCACCATACTTTTACTCCTCTTTGCAACCCCCTGTTTCCAACTGCCACGCTTTTCTAGTCTTCTTGCAGCAGGTCTATTGTTTAATCTTAAAGGTGTTATCCCTGACCTCTGACCCCTTACTTTAGTTAGCGTGTTGCCGATACCAGTCAATCGTGTTTTTGAGTCCTTGTTTAAAATCAACTTGAGCCGTGAAACCGAATTTTTGCTTGGCTCGTTCTGTATCTAAACAACGACGTGGTTGACCGTTGGGTTTATCGGTTTCGTAAACAATTTCGCCGTCAAACTCCATCAGTTCGCAAATTAAGGTAATCAAGTCACGGATGGAGATTTCATCTCCTGTACCTAAGTTGACAGGTTCAGGCTCATTGTAAGCGACAGTTCCCATAACGATGCCCCGTGCTGCATCTTGGGAATAGAGAAACTCACGCGTAGGACTACCGTCACCCCACACGCGAATTTCTTTCTCACCATTTTGTTGCGCTTCGTAAACCTTACGAATCAACGCCGGAATCACATGAGAGCTTTTCGGATCGAAGTTATCTTCTGGACCGTACAAGTTTACTGGCAGCAAGTAAATACCATTGAAGTTGTATTGTTGCCTGTAGGCTTGCAGCTGGACTAACAGCGCTTTTTTCGCTATACCATAGGGTGCATTGGTTTCTTCTGGGTAGCCATTCCAGAGATCGTCTTCTTTGAAGGGTACTGGTGTAAATTTAGGATAAGCACAGATTGTGCCCACACAAACGAATTTTTCTACGCCAGCTTGATACGCAGCGTGAATCAACTGGGCGCCCATCATCAGATTATCGTAAAAAAGCTCTGCTGGTTTGGCTTGATTTAAACCAATACCACCAACGTGCGCCGCGAGGTGAATGACGATATCTTGCTGATCGACTGCGCGTTGGCAATTTTCTAAAGTACGTAAGTCACATTCTTGCGATCGCGGTACCGTGATTTTTTGCGGTTCGGCTCCTGCAAGATGCAATTGCTCAATGACTTGACGACCCAAGAACCCAGCCCCACCCGTGACAAGAATGCGTTTGTCTTTTAAATCTAAGGCTGTCATTTGTTTCATTCCTTGTCCGTTTTGCCTAAAAGTTAAAAGTGTAGACTACCCAACTCTTGACGAATCGTAGCGAGATCGTGAAGCACTTGCGCACCATTACCATTGGGTGACTCTTGACCTAATGCTTTTAAATCAGCTTCTACCATCAGTGCGACCAACTGCTCAAACGTAACCGACGGTTGCCAACCTAGTTTTTGTTTAGCTTTCGTCGGATCGCCAATCAATAATTCAACTTCTGCGGGTCGCAGATAACGCTCGTCAAATTCGACATAATCTTGCCAGTTGAGATTGACATAGCCAAATGCTAAATCAAGAAATTCGCGTACCGAGTGCGTTTCCCCTGTCGCAATCACATAATCGTCGGGTTCGGGTTGTTGTAGCATCATCCACATCGCGCGTACGTAGTCTTTCGCATAGCCCCAATCGCGCTTGGCATCGAGATTACCCATGTAGAGCTTTTTTTGTCTGCCTGCAACAATACGCGCTACTGCCCGTGTAATTTTACGCGTAACAAAAGTTTCTCCACGACGTGGCGATTCGTGGTTAAACAAAATGCCATTACACGCAAACAAACCATAGGATTCGCGGTAGTTGAGGGTTTGCCAGTGGGCGTAGACTTTCGCACACGCGTAAGGACTGCGCGGGTAAAATGGTGTCGTTTCTTTCTGGGGAACTTCTTGCACCAAACCAAACATTTCTGACGAACCGGCTTGGTAGAAGCGAACTTCGATTCCCGTACGCTGTTGATAATCGCGAATCGCTTCGAGTAGCCGCAGCGTACCCATCGCCACTGAGTCTACAGTATATTCAGGTGAGTCAAAGCTCACGCGCACGTGTGATTGTGCGCCGAGGTTATAGATTTCGGTTGGCTGAGTTTCTTCTAGAATTCGTCGCAGCGTTGTGCCATCAGTAAGATCGCCATAGTGTAAAAATAACTTGACTCCCTCTTTGTGCGGGTCTTCGTAGATATGATCGATGCGGTCGGTGTTGAATGTTGATGTCCGCCGGATAATACCGTGAACTTCATATCCTTGTTCGAGTAAAAACTCACTCAAATAGGAGCCATCTTGACCTGTAATCCCTGTAATTAGCGCTCGCTTGCGTTGCGTCATACTCGATTTCTAATAACCTTTTCTGAATTGGATACCGTAAAACTGCTACAACTTAGCATAAGAATCACAGATTCACCAGAAAAAAATTTGGTGTCGCTGTGGTAATGAACGACTGTTAAATTAAACTGTACGCGAACTCGCATCTGTTGCAAAGTATTCAGAAAAAATTCTGACTTTGCACGATATTGTTATTGCAAATCACTTTCTGTGGTTATTGATAACGTAAAGAATAGCAGCTAAAGATAAGTCAAATTTGTGTTGAGGTTAGCATGAATGCCCGTTGGGAATTTTGGATCGATCGGGGCGGTACATTTACCGATATTGTGGCAAAAAGTCCCGCAGGCAAGTTAGTTGTTCACAAGCTGTTATCAGAAAATCCCGATCGCTACACTGATGCTCCTGTACAGGGTATTCGAGATATTTTAGGCATTGCACCTGATGCACCCATTCCCGCCGAGCAAATCGCTGTGGTGAAGATGGGCACAACGGTCGCAACGAATGCACTGCTCGAACGTAAAGGCGATCGCACAGTTTTAGTCATTACCAAAGGATTTGGCGATGCTTTGCGCATTGGCTATCAAAACCGCCCAGATATTTTTGCGCGGCAAATTGTCCTGCCAGAAATGCTCTACGAGCGCGTGATTGAAGTTGCAGAACGCTACACTGCTCAAGGTGAAGAACTTATCAAACTCGATCTCGATGCCGTACGCTGTGACTTACAAGCGGCTTATGAAGATGGTATCCGTGCGTGTGCGATCGTGTTGATGCACGGTTATCGCTTTCCGGCGCACGAGCAGGAGATTGCCACTTTAGCGAGAACCATTGGCTACACTCAAGTATCAGTATCGCACGAAGTTAGCCCGTTGATGAAACTCATTAGTCGAGGCGATACGACAGTTGTAGACGCTTACTTATCTCCAATCCTCCGCAGGTATGTAGACCAAGTATCAAGTCAGCTATCAGCGAGCAGTAAGGCAACCAACCCTTGTTTGATGTTTATGCAATCTAACGGTGGGCTGGCAGATGCTCAAACATTTCAGGGAAAAGACAGCATTTTATCAGGACCTGCGGGCGGAATTGTTGGGGCGGTACAAACAAGTTTGATGGCTGGTTTTCATAAAATTATCAGCTTTGACATGGGGGGAACGTCTACTGATGTCGCGCATTACAACGGCGAGTACGAACGGACTTTTGAAACTGAAGTGGCTGGAGTGCGTTTGCGTACTCCGATGATGGCGATTCATACGGTAGCGGCTGGCGGCGGTTCAATTTTGCAGTTTGATGGCGCGCGATATCGTGTTGGACCAGAGTCGGCGGGTGCAAATCCAGGACCTGCGGCGTATGCGAAGGGTGGTCCGTTGACCGTTACCGACTGCAATGTGATGCTGGGAAAACTACAACCAGAGTTCTTTCCCAAAGTCTTTGGTGTCAACGGCGATTTGCCGCTGGATGCGGAAGTTGTGCGGCAAAAGTTTGCCGAATTGACAAGAGAAATTGGCGATAATCGCACGCCAGAACAAGTCGCGGCGGGTTTTTTGGCGATCGCTGTCGAAAAAATGGCAAACGCGATTAAAAAGATTTCGTTGCAGCGCGGGTATGACGTCTCTGATTATACTTTGTGCTGCTTTGGCGGTGCGGGTGGACAACACGCTTGTTTGATTGCAGATGCGTTGGGAATGAAGCAGGTGTTTATTCATCCGTATGCGGGGGTATTGTCTGCTTATGGGATGGGACTGGCGGACGTGCGGGTGATTCGCGAACGTGCGGTAGAAGAGGTTTTATCTGAGGAGTTGGATTTAAAAGAGACGTTGGCGGCGTTGGAGGTTGAGGGGAGAGGGGAATTAAACCACAAAGACACGAAGGACGCAAAGGAAAGAGGTGTTGAGGTTTTATCAAAGGTGCATTTGCGGTATGAGGGGACGGATGCAGCTTTGGTGGTGGATTTTGGTGATGTGGAGGTGATGCGACGCGAGTTTGAGGATTTGCATCGTCAGCGTTATGGGTTTATTGCGCCGGAGAAGCGATTGATTGTTGAGGCAGTCTCGGTTGAAGTGGTGGCTAAGCAAGATGTTCCTGTGGAGGAGGTGGTATTACGTAAGGACAATAAAAAAGCTGTGCCTGTTGCTACGGTGCAAATGTATGCGAGGGACGCTTGGTATGCTACGCCTGTGTATCAACGCGAGGATTTGCAGCCAGAAGAGTTGATTTCTGGTCCAGCGATTATTGTGGAAGCAACGGGGACGAATGCGATCGAACCAGGCTGGAATGCGCAAGTGAACGATCGCAATCATTTAATCCTCAAACGCTCGACAAACTCAAATGACCAATTCCCAATGACCAATGACCAATTCCCAACTCACCCCGATCCCGTCATGCTGGAAATTTTTAATAATTTATTTCGGGCGATCGCTGAACAAATGGGAGTAACGCTGCAAAATACAAGTTCTTCGGTCAATATTAAGGAAAGGCTGGACTTTTCTTGCGCAATTTTTGATGGTGATGGACAGTTGGTTGCTAATGCACCACACATTCCGGTTCACTTGGGTTCGATGAGTGAAAGCGTGCAAGCACTCATTGGCGATCGCCGAACTACGCTCAAACCTGGAGATGTTTTTGCTTCTAATAATCCTTACAACGGCGGTACTCACCTTCCTGATATCACTGTCATTACTCCGGTATTTCCCGCAAATCACGACAAACCTCTTTTCTACGTCGCCTCGCGCGGACATCATGCTGATATTGGAGGGATAACTCCTGGTTCTATGCCGCCCAATAGTACTACTGTAGAAGAAGAGGGCGTTTTGCTCGATAATTTTCAGCTAATTGCTGATGGTCGATTTAGAGAAAAAGAGCTGTTGTCACTTTTAGAAGGCGGGCGTTATCCAGTACGGAACCCTAACCAAAATATTGCCGATCTAAAAGCGCAAATTGCAGCAAATGAACGCGGCGTTCAGGAACTCCAAAAAATGGTAGAACACTATCAATTGGAGACTGTACAAGCTTATATGAAGTTTGTCCAAGATAACGCTGAGGAATCAGTAAGACGTGTTATTAACGTTTTACAAGATGGCGAATTTACTTGTTATTTAGATAACGGTAGTGCCATTAAAGTAGCTATTTCTATTGATAGATCTACTCGCAGCGCTCGCATTGATTTTACAGGAACTTCACCGCAACTCGAAAGTAACTTTAATGCTCCATCTGCAATATGTAAAGCAGCAGTTTTATACGTTTTTCGGACTTTGGTAAATGATGATATTCCGCTGAATGCAGGATGTTTAAAACCTCTAGAAATTATTATTCCTGAAGGTTGTTTACTCAATCCACGTTATCCTGCTGCTGTTGTTGCAGGAAATGTTGAAACTTCTCAAGCGATTACGGATGCATTGTATGGTGCTCTGGGCGTAATGGCAGCCTCGCAAGGAACGATGAATAATTTTACCTTTGGAAGCGATCGCTATCAATATTACGAAACAATCTGCGGTGGTTCGGGCGCGGGTAAAGATTTTGATGGTACTGACGCTGTCCACACTCACATGACAAATTCTCGCCTTACCGATCCGGAAGTTTTAGAATGGCGTTTTCCTGTCTTATTAGAAAGTTTCAGCATTCGCCCCCATAGTGGCGGTAAAGGACTTCATCAAGGCGGTAACGGTGTTATCCGTCGCATCCAATTTCGCGAACCAATGACAGCTGCAATTCTTTCAGGGCGTCGTGTTGTTCCGCCATTTGGTTTATACGGTGGAGAAAATGGCGCCGTTGGAAAAAATACGGTGGAACGCAGCAATGGAACAATCGAACAATTGGGAGGTACTGCAACGGTAGAAATGCACCCAAAAGATGTGTTTGTGATTGAAACTCCTGGCGGTGGTGGATTTGGTAAATAATAGCGTTCGACTTTAATCTTGATACAATTTGACCGTTTTGGATGCAAAGAAGAACCTATTTAAATTAAATTGATTAGCTGCATTTGAGAACGCATCGTGCAGAAATCAAGATTTTTATATGAGTGAAGAGGTAACCTATCACTATAGCAGAGGTCAGAATTAAATATCATACTTATTGAGTTTGAACAAGGCATTAATGGGAGCGCGATCGATAATCTTAGCAATTCCACCATTTTTCCTGGTCAACCAGAGGCTTCGGCTTCCCCAGTTATCAACAATCAAGCTTTCAGTTAAGTTTATTTTCTACCCACTTACTTATCTTGTTTGTTCCTCTATATTGTTACAGCGATTCTCTATCATTAGACCGATTGCTAGCTGGCATGTTCTTTTAACATAATTTAAAACAAGAAGAAAATTACACAGAGGAGCATTACCTTGGCTGAAGAATTTAAAACAGGTGACAAAGTAAAGTGGAAAACTTCACAAGGTACTACAACAGGTGAAGTTAAACAAAAACTCACTTCGCCAACTGATATTAAAGGACATCATGTTGCTGCGTCAGAAGAGAGTCCTCAATACCTTGTAAAAAGTGACAAATCAGGTAAAGAAGCTGCGCATAAACCTGACGCTTTAGAAAAGATTGAGGAATAGTTTTTATGAATAAGGATGATACATCAGTTATTGATGAATTTTATAATGTTGTGAATATGTCCCCCAAGGAACTTAGTGCTTGGTTAGATACCGAAGAGTCGCAATCGGTTGGACAAAAAGACGGCGATGATGAATCAATTGGTCATAAATCTGGGAAACGCATTGTTGAACTTTTACAAAAGAAAAAAAGCGACTATACTGATGACGACTTAGCGCACATGAAGAAGGTCATTAGTTACGTCCACCGCCATACAGCACAAAAGCCATCCAGCGATCTAGAAAACTCGCGATGGCGATACTCTTTAAAAAACTGGGGACACGATCCTTTAAAGTGAAAATCGATAATCTTTTAGGAAGCCGCCCAGTCATTTTCTATCAACCAAACCAATGCGATGGTTCGAGACCACATTGCGTCGCTTCTGGAAGGTGGCGATTTACCCAATCAGCTTTCTCCTGCAAGATCGAGTAAATACCCTGATGAATCAGGTTTTCTAATTGTATTTGTTGCAGGGAACTTGGTAACTGATAATTGAGTATGATTGATTTTTGTTCTTTGTCGAGCGCGCTATAAACACACGGAATTCGATTAAGAACGTAAGCAATTAATTCTTGTCTTAAATCTGGAATTGCAAAGGCTTTTTGGTAAGGATGACACGGATACGTATCTAAAACGTTTTCAATTTCAGTAATGACTGCTTGTTGTGTTAAATTGACTACTGTTTTCAGCATCTTTAATTTTCACCTCCAATTCAATTGATGCTATATGCAGATTACAGACTCTTAACTGTCGTAACTGACACTCCTCTGGAGGTTAGCAAGGAGGCTTAGAATATTAGCGCGTTTGTCTAAAGTCATCGACGAGCCCCATCATAACTTGCCAACAGAATTTTATTTTGGAGAAATTGAAAAATTGGCTTTGTAAAAAAAGACAGCAATATCTGGATAAAACCTAACGCACTACTACCTTTATATATAAACTATATTAGTTTTCAGCGATGTTAGCGCAGCACAAATCTATACAAAACAAAATATTTTAAGCAACAGGCTCAAGCATAACTGCTGAAAACATATCGAAAAATACATTGAACAAAAAGTTAGGTAGGGTAAGTAACTTAACTCAAGGCTGGATGAGTAATACAATAGACAAGGGGAAATTAGCTAAATTTTACAAATCAATAAATCAAAATCAATTGAATTTATTTTGGCTAATTGATTGGTATTCAAAAATACCTTTAATAGAACGAAAAATAACTGATAAGCAATTGAGTATATAAGTTATGAATGCTCGTTGGCTAGATACATTATGCTCTTGCTATCAGTAGATTACGATGAAGACAATATACGCGTAACTTTGAGTTGGCTCGACAAATTGAGTGGAAAACGACTGTGAATGAGTACTCACCTGCAAAAGCAAAGAGTAGAATAAGGTAGCAAGGGTCTTGGAGGAAGCGACGTTGGACGAGCTAAGAGCGGCGCTAGAATTAGCCACTGAAGAAGAGTTAGAGCAACTGACACATATCTTATTTCGTCGTAAATTTAATCCGCTTGATTATTTACACACTCCTGAACCAATAGAAGTGCAAAGTCGCGATCGCTCTTCATGGCTCGACGCCATTGAGCAACGATTTCGCTATTTAGCTGCGGATGGCATGACTGTGTTGCAAGGGCGTACGGAACAAGTCACCTATCGTCAAACATTAATTCGAGTGTGTCGTTATTTAAAAATTCCGTTTTCGAATAGCCTAACAACAACTGATCTAGAGGCAGAAGTCTTTTTAAATCTATTAGGGCGTGCCTGGCGGCAACTACCAGCGCGCGAGCAACAAAGCTTAACAAAGCGAATCCAGCGATCGCTGACACAGCTGCATGCCGAATTTCCTTCAATTGTCCAGCAAAATCCGCTAGCGCTACTGATTAAAGGTGGGAGCGCTTTAGCTGTCAGTTCAGTTTTAAAACCAATTCTACTCCAGCAAATTGCCCGACAGTTTGCCATTCATTTTGCGAGTTATCAAGTTGCTAAACAAGCGCTCGTGAAAGGTGGTACTGCCGCAGCAACGCAGCTTCAGACTCACTTAGCAATGCAAGCGGCACAACGCGGTATGGCGATGAGTGCTGCGCGATACGGTGCAGTTCGCGGCGCGTTCGCCTGTGTCGCACCAGTACTGTGGACGTGGTTCTTTGCTGATTTAGGATGGCGCGCGATCGCCACAAACTATGGTCGTATTATTCCCACGATCTTTGCGCTGGCTCAAATTCGCCTAACTCGTGCTGAGTACTGGCAGCCTGCATAAAAAAATTGGAGATTGCCAGATGGGCAAGCGCAACCAAATATTACAATCGCACCCTGTTACTCGTTTGCGACTTGCCTGGAACTTTGCTCAGCTAGGATTACTGACTTTTTCTCTAGTTCCAATTTTGGGAGCTTTAGGGATATTTTTAGCCTTAGTCACTACTTGGCGACACAAGTACCGCCAAATCATCCGCGAACCATCAAATTGGGGGTTAGCTGTTTTAGCAAGTTGGCTGATTGTGACAACGATTTTTGCGGACGATCGCTTAGCTGCAACGTTGGGTTTATTCAACTTCTTACCTTTTTTTCTGTTATTTGCTGCCTTCAGTACGCTGATTCAAACACCAACTCAGTTGCGGCAATTGTCCCAAATCTTGGTAATCTCTTCTATCCCTGTTATTGTTCTGGGGTTCGGGCAATTATTACTCAGTTGGACAACACCCGCAGCGTTTTCAGGCTTTCTCGGTTGGACACTCGTCGCGCAAGGTAACCCTCCTGGGCGCATGGCGGCTGTTTTCATGTACGCCAATATACTTGCTGGCTACTTGGTTATTACATTTATTCTGGCATCGGGGCTATTTCTCGCGCGCATTCAAGGTACAGCCGTGCCAAGAGATTACTGGTTATCAGCAAGCACAAGTGAAACTTTCTTACTCATGGCAGTTATTGGAAATTTCGCGGCGCTGATATTGACAAATTCACGTAATGCTTGGGCGATCGCCTGCTTGGCAATTCTTGCTTTTGCACTTTATCAAGGGTGGAAATGGTTAGTCGCGGGCGTGAGCGCGATCGCAAGTGCAATCTTATTAGCTGCGTTTGCCCCTGTACCGTTGAGTAATCTATTGCGAACGATTATTCCTCAATTTTTCTGGGCAAGATTAACCGATCAATTCTATCCCAATCGAGCAATTCCTTTTTTACGTACGACTCAATGGCAGTTTGCCCTGTCTTTGACGCACCAACGTCCCCTCGTTGGCTGGGGATTGCGTAATTTTACACCTCTGTATCAAGCTCAAATGCATGTTTGGCTAGGACATCCACATAATTTTTTTCTCATGTTCGCCGCAGAAACAGGAGTTTTAGGTATTATTTTCTTAAGTCTTTGGGTTGGTTGGATTTTGTTTCGTGCTATTCGAGTTTTGCATACTTGGCACTTGAGCAACTTAGACCCTAGCACGCCAACTACTCAACATAAAATAATTTTCTTTAGTTATCTTGTCGCTTTTTTTGCTTGTGTGTTGTTCAATACTGTAGATGTCACAATTTTTGACTTACGCCTTAATACCTTAGTTTGGATACTACTCGCTGCAATTTATGGTGTTGCCAAACATACGCGTAGTTCTCAGCTTGTGCATTAATTTGGTACTGAAAATCTAGCCGCGAGTGTTAAGTTTAGTTTCAATAGCTAGACGTATACTAGATTATATGAAAGCTAGAGAAATCCTTCGTATTTGATTTCTGCTACGCCGCTCGCGGTCTTGGCAGAGATATAGCTTTAAAATAGACAAGAAGTATTGTGAGCTATGCTGAATTAAACTGCTGTGAGTCAAGACCAGGCAATACCTCAACAAAAGCGCGATCGCACAGCGTTTTGCTATCAAAACAGTCATTACGCACTGCTAGGACTTCACCCTTCAGCCTCTGCGATCGAAATTCGCCGCGCCTATCGAGAACTGAGTAAACGCTACCATCCTGACACCACAGACTTACCCAAAGCGACTGCTACGGCAAAGTTTCAGCAACTTAATGAAGCCTATGCAACGCTCAGTAATCCAGAGCGGCGCCTGCAATACGATTTAAAAATTGGCTATTCGCGAGTTGCCGTTATCCAAGCGCCGGTTGACCTCAACCGTCCTGTTGCACAAACTCCGACTTGGCGATCGCGCTCAGCTTACCTCGATCCGACGGATCGCCCTTTATCATCGGGAGAGATTTTTGCTTTATTTTTGTTACTGTTAACTTTTGTGGGCTGCGTCATCTTAGCAATTACAGTTGCAATCACGCGGGGAGATAGCTTGCCACCCACAGCTAACCTACAACCTCCCATCGCGGCGCAACACATTAGATCCAACCTATCAAATCAAACTCCTTATGCCTCTTCCTCCCGCTGATACTCCTTTATACAACCACGCCTTACCCAACATTGAAGAATGGCTAAGAAGCCAAGGTTGTCAGCAAGATAGCGAGCAACTGCACTGCTGGTACATACAACGCCCTGATTGGGAAGCTGAGCTAGTTCTTGATGTCGATCAATTAACTGTACGCTATACCAAGGTAGGCACGACATCACAAGATATCCTCCGCTCGTTCAAATACTCTTTGAGCCGTGAAGATGTCGAGCAAGCTGTTTTTTCAGGACCTTGATTGAAGAGGTCAGGGGAGTTACTCGTTAGTTAAGTGTTGAGTAAAAAAATCTATATAACTCAAAGCTCAACACTAGCCACTAACTACTACTCACTCCTTAGACTTTGCCAAATCGGCGTTCGCGCTGCTGATAAGAGCATAATGCTCGGTGAAACTCTGCACGGTCGAAATCAGGCCATAGCGTTTCGGTGATATAAATTTCCGCATAAGCCATTTGCCATAGGAGAAAGTTGCTAATGCGCATTTCGCCACTTGTGCGAATTAATAAATCAGGATCGCCAATGCCAGCAGTGTATAAATGACGTTCAAATAAAGCTTCATCAATGTCATCAGGTTGTAACAAGCCTTGCTTTACTTGATGCGCGATCGCGCGACATGCGTCTAGAATTTCTTGTCGTCCACCGTAGTTAGTTGCCACTGTAAATTGAATTCCGCGATTGTGTTGCGTTGCGGCAACCGCCCGCGCAATTTCGGTTTGTAACGATTGTGGTAGTGCACTCAAGTTGCCGACAAACTGAATGCGGACGTCTTCTTCAATCATTTCGCGCAATTCTTTACGCAACACCCGCTCAAACAATGTCATCAAAAAGTCAACTTCCTCTAGCGGTCTTCCCCAATTTTCTGTAGAAAAAGCATAGGCAGTCAGAGCAGCTACTCCCCAGTCGCGACAACAGCGTAGCAAATCTTTTAAGACATCAACACCTCGCTTGTGGCCCACGATCCGAGGTAATCCTCGATGCTTAGCCCAACGACCATTTCCATCCATAATGACTGCCACGTGCTTGGGCAGGCGTTCTCGTTTTAAATCTGGGGGCAAATCTTGTAACACAATTGGCTTTACAGTCATTTTTTGTTTCGATGAGAAGCTGATGATAAACCGAGTAAACGCGATACAAATGCCACGCCTTGATTGCTAACTTGGCGAACCCAACTTAGCACACTAGGGGCAACAGCTTCACGCTCCACAGGCGGGGAAAACTTAGCTTCTAATAATTCCTTCAGTTTACTGCTGGTGAGCGGTCTATTTAGTATTCCTTTTTCAGCAAAAGAAATAGAACCTGTTTCTTCGGAAACAACAACGCAAATACAATTATCTGGAACGCGTTCTGTAATTCCCATTGCTGCTCGATGACGAGTCCCTAGCTGCCGCGAAGCCGTGCGTGCAGTCAGTGGTAAAATAACCGCCGCAGCAACCAGCCGCGAACCGCGAATCAACGCAGCACCATCATGAAGTGGCGTTTTCGGGTGAAAGATTGTTTGGATCAGTTCCTTAGACACTTCAGCATTTAGCTGTACCCCTGCTGAATTAAAATCTGCTTCATCAATTGGACCATTCGTTTCTAAAACAATCAACGCGCCAATCCGGTTTTGTGAAAGTTCTTTAACTGCCTCGACAATTTCATCTATCACGTTATCTGGCTTAGCGATCGCGCGGCGCGACGGTTGCCATAAATGCCCTAAATCGCCGCGCCCTAGTTGTTCCAAAAACCGCCGAAAGTCTGATTGGTATGCAACAGCGATCGCCACTGCACAACCAACAACCAACTTTTCCAGCACAAAATTTAATAGCCGTAACTCTAATCTGCCACTGACTACCGAGGCTAGCATCAGGAGAATAAACCCCCGCACCATCCACAACGTCCGACGCTCGCCAATAATCACGAGCACCATGTAAGTTAACCCCAGTACTAACCCTAAATCAAGAATGTGAAGCAACACCGACTGCGTCCAGCCAAGGTAGATCAGCCATTGCTTCCACAAATCTCTCATGATCGGGGTTCAGGGGTTTAGAGGTTATGTCACGTCCGGTTCAAAACTTCTTGTTAAGGCAGCAAAGGATGAGAGGAGAAAAGTTTTTGGATTTTCTGCATAGATTCGGGAATAAGAACTAATTAGCGGGATTTTGATGTTGGAGATTAAGCAGGAAAAAATGCGAGGGATATAGAACAAGCTATTCTATCTTCCTCGATTTCAGCGCAAAAATTCCCTGAGTTATGCCTCACTCGATAATCTTGCAGGAAGACAGTCTTGCCGGATCAAGTCTTGATAAGTTTCGCGCCGCACAATTAAATTAGCTTCTCCATCTTTGACGATGACTGCTGCTGGTCGCGCCAAGCGGTTATAGTTTGATGCCATGCTGTAGTTATATGCCCCTGTTGCGAGAACCACCAAAATATCTCCTGGTTCAGATGGCGGTAAAGTTGCTTCTTTAATTAGAATATCGCCAGATTCACAGTGTTTACCGGCGATTGTAACTGTTTGTGTCGCGGGTACAGACATCTTATTGGCGAGGACGGCGCGATAAACTGATTGATAAGTAATCGGACGCGGATTATCTGACATTCCACCATCTACAGCAACGTAGGTACGAATTCCTGGAATCGTTTTTGATGCCCCTACGGTGTATGCAGTAACACACGCTGCACCGACGAGCGATCGCCCTGGTTCGCAGAGTAACTTTGGTAGTTCTAGCTGTTGCACAGTACAAGCGTCTTTAATCGCTGCGCACACAACCTTCACCCATGCATCAATACTCGGCGGATCGTCAGCTTCGGTATAGCGAATTCCTAATCCACCACCGACGTTCAATTCTTCAATTTGTAAGCCATAACCGCTCGCTTTATCTAACCATTGCACCATCACCCCTGCTAAATCTCGATGAGGTTGCTGCTCAAAAATTTGCGAACCAATATGCGCGTGTAAGCCTACGCAATTCAACGCCGAATGCTGACTAACAAACGCAAAAACTTCATCTAATTGATTGGGATCAAAGCCAAACTTACTATCTAAATGCCCCGTGCGAATATATTCATGCGTGTGACATTCGATTCCTGGTGTCAACCGCAACACGATCCGAATTGGATAATAGGTAGTGGGTAATGGGTCACTGATGTCTTCACGATCGCCTACTACCGATGACCAATTACCTAGCGTTTGCAACTCGTACCAATTATCAACAACAATTGTACAGCCTGAATCAATGGCTAATTTGAGTTCTTCTAAGGATTTATTGTTGCCATGAAGGTAAAGTTTATCGGGACTGACGCCTGCTTGTAACGCAGTGTAGAGTTCGCCGCCGGAGACGACATCAATGCCCAAACCTTCTTGATGTGCGATCGCGCATACGGCAAGACAACTCCACGCTTTTGAAGCATAAAGTACCTGCGACTCTCCTGGATAATACTTTTGAAAAGCTTCGCGGTACTGGCGACAAGCGGTACGCAACGTGTCCTCATCCAAAATATAAAGCGGCGAACCAAATTGCTGGACGAGCGTTGTGACATCACATCCGCCAATTTCGAGGCGATCGCGGTTGTTGATGCGCGCGCTCAGTGGTAAAAGTTGTTGGTTAGGGGACGCCGCGCCAGTCGAATTCGCAAGATACTGACGACCAGATTGCACCCCAGCAGGATGAGTCGATACCATAGTTGTGGATGTTTTCCTTTTAACAGGCGTAAGTAGGGTTCGTTTCCCAGTGTACAAACTGCTGTGACTTTATTAGCACTTAAATTTCTCGCCCCTGAGCATCTCAAAGCCTTGCTAGAGCTAGACCAAGCGTGCTTTGGCGGTCTTTGGACATTGGAAGCCTACCAACGCGAGTTAGACAGTCCTAACAGCGATTTGATCGGTTTAATTAATCCGTTTGATCCCCAGTCATTACTGGGGATGGGTTGTGTTTGGGCAATTCTTGAAGAAGCTCATATTACCATTTTGGCGGTGCATCCGCAATACCAACGCCAAGGATTCGGTCAAGCGCTACTTTACGGACTATTATCTGTAGCTGAAGAACGCGGCTTAGAACGCGCTACTTTAGAAGTTAGAGTTTCTAACAGTGTGGCGATCGCGCTATATCAAAAATTCGGTTTCAAAACTGCTGGACGCCGGAAACGTTACTACAAAGATACAGGAGAAGATGCTCTAATTCTTTGGCATGGTGGTTTAGCGCAACCCGAATTTCCTCAGATTTTAGCGCGTTGGGAAGCGCAAACGCGAACTCGCCTCGCCCGCTGCGGCTGGGAGCTACAAATTGCTTTATGCGGACATTCCGCGGATTCACCCTTGACAAAAAAATAAATTTTTGCTAAAAAACTACTCTTGGAGCTTAACGCTAATAAAGGCAACTATTCAGAAACAAACTTCTTTGAGTTAGGCTTGTTGTCGAGGTTTTTTACTGTTAGATAAAATTTTGAGCTAGGTGCTTTCAGGGAACCTGACACAAAAGTTGTAAAAAGTGCAAATCTTCCCAAAAAAAGAGGGAAAACCGTGCTGTAGTTTGTATCATAATTTGACAGCCGGACATGAAGCCTATGCTAAAATCAGCGTACCGGCACGACTCAGGTATGGAAGAACGCCATGTTTGAACGCTTCACAGAAAAAGCTATTAAAGTGATCATGCTGGCCCAGGAAGAAGCTCGCCGCCTGGGTCACAACTTCGTAGGTACAGAGCAGATCCTCCTGGGTCTGATAGGGGAAGGAACAGGGGTAGCGGCTAAGGTGCTGAAATCTATGGGCGTCAACCTGAAAGACGCTCGGATTGAAGTCGAAAAAATTATTGGTCGAGGCTCTGGCTTTGTGGCAGTGGAAATTCCGTTTACCCCACGGGCAAAGCGAGTTCTGGAACTTTCTCTAGAAGAAGCACGCCAGCTAGGACATAACTATATTGGTACCGAGCACTTGCTACTCGGCTTAATCCGCGAGGGAGAAGGCGTTGCAGCAAGAGTACTAGAAAACTTAGGAGTTGATTTATCAAAAGTACGCACGCAAGTGATTCGGATGTTAGGAGAAACCGCTGAGGTATCAGCAGGAACTTCGCAATCCGGTCGCACCAAAACTCCAACACTCGATGAGTTTGGCTCGAACCTAACTCAGATGGCAGCCGAGGGTAAACTCGATCCTGTTGTTGGTCGTGCAAAAGAAATCGAGCGAGTTATTCAAATTTTAGGTCGTCGGACTAAGAATAATCCGGTATTAATTGGGGAACCTGGTGTAGGTAAAACCGCGATCGCTGAAGGTTTAGCGTCACGGATTGCCAACAAAGACATTCCCGACATCCTCGAAGAAAAGCGCGTCGTCACTCTCGATATCGGCTTGCTCGTCGCAGGTACGAAGTATCGCGGCGAATTTGAAGAGCGCCTAAAGAAAATCATGGATGAAATCCGTTCGGCAGGGAACGTGATTCTAGTGATTGACGAGGTGCATACGCTGATTGGTGCGGGTGCAGCTGAAGGTGCGATCGACGCAGCAAATATCCTCAAACCTGCCTTGGCACGAGGTGAGTTGCAGTGTATCGGTGCAACAACACTAGATGAATACCGCAAACACATCGAGCGCGACGCAGCACTAGAACGCAGATTCCAACCAGTAATGGTGGGCGAACCTTCAGTAGACGAAACAATCGAAATTTTGTACGGTCTACGCGAACGTTACGAGCAACACCACAAACTCAAAATCTCGGATGAAGCACTCGTTGCTGCGGCGAAACTTTCTGACCGTTATATCAGCGATCGCTATTTACCAGATAAAGCCATCGACTTGATTGACGAAGCAGGTTCTAGGGTTCGTTTGATTAACTCGCAACTTCCTCCCGCAGCCAAAGAGCTTGACAAAGAACTGCGTCAAGTCCTCAAAGAAAAAGACGATGCAGTAAGATCGCAAGACTTCGACCGCGCGGGCGAACTCCGCGATCGCGAGATGGAAATCAAAGCCGAAATTCGGGCGATCGCGCAAAGCAAAACCAATAGCAACCGCGAAGGAGACAGTGACTCTCCAGTGGTGACAGAAGAAGATATCGCGCAAATCGTTGCTTCTTGGACAGGCGTACCTGTCAACAAACTCACCGAAACCGAATCTGAGAAGCTGTTGCACATGGAAGATACCTTGCATCAGCGACTCATCGGTCAAGAAGATGCCGTCAAGGCAGTTTCCAAAGCAATTCGACGCGCCAGAGTTGGTTTGAAAAACCCCAACCGTCCAATCGCAAGCTTTATCTTCTCTGGACCTACAGGTGTTGGTAAAACTGAGTTAACAAAGGCGTTAGCAGCTTACTTCTTTGGTTCCGAAGAAGCGATGATCCGTTTGGATATGTCGGAATACATGGAACGCCACACCGTCAGTAAACTTATCGGTTCGCCTCCGGGATACGTTGGTTACAACGAAGGCGGTCAATTAACCGAAGCGGTACGCCGCAGACCATACACCGTAGTCCTATTCGACGAAATCGAAAAAGCACATCCCGATGTCTTCAACATGCTGCTGCAAATCCTTGAAGACGGTCGCTTAACCGATGCGAAAGGTCGCACTGTAGACTTTAAGAATACGCTACTGATCTTGACCTCGAACATTGGTTCTAAAGTGATTGAAAAAGGTGGTGGTGGTTTAGGCTTTGAATTTGCCGAGAACCAAGCCGAAGCGCAATACAATCGCATTCGTTCCTTGGTTAATGAAGAACTCAAACAGTACTTCCGTCCAGAGTTCTTGAACCGCTTGGATGAAATTATTGTCTTCCGTCAATTAACCAAAGACGAAGTCAAGCAAATCTCAGATATCCTCCTCAAGGAAGTGTTTGCACGCTTAACTGAGAAGGGAATTACGCTAGAAGTCACAGAACGCTTCAAGGATCGCTTAGTAGAAGAAGGATACAATCCAAGCTACGGTGCAAGACCATTACGTCGAGCAATTATGCGCTTACTTGAAGATAGTCTTGCCGAAGAGATCTTGTCTGGACGCATCAAGGACGGTGACACGGCGGTTGTTGATGTTGACGAGACAGGGAACGTCAAAGTGCTGGCTGAACAGCGGCGGGAATTATTACCTCAAGCTGTAGAACAGTCGTAAATCGTCGGTTTTATAAAGATTCAACGGTAGAGATGAGTACACTCTCTACCGTTTTTTAGTATTAATGTTGCTTCAGGAGCACTGACCAGAGTAAAATCCCGATCCCTGCTATACTTGTGAAATCAATACATCAGACAGAGGTTAAAGCCTACTGTAATCTGTTCGCTAGACAACTCCTACTAGCCAGTTAACCAAGCTGAAATAAATTAATAGCCCTAAAAAGTCTTTGATCGTTGTCAAGAAAGGATCGGCACCAGTAGCATGGTCAAATCCAAATCGCAACAATATCCAAGGTAGTATTGCTCCTAATACAGCTCCCAGCAGGACAACTGCAAATAGTGCTAGTCCCACAGCTATTCCTAACTGCGGTACATCATTGGGCAAACCTTGCCAGAAATAGGCAATTGCCCCCGCGGCAATGCCTAATACTAGACCAATTAAAGCACCAATGGTTGCTTCTCGTGCTAGATAAGGTAAAAAGCGTTGAGCATTAATTTGTCGCCAGGCTAGACCCCGTGCAAAAATTGTGGTGGATTGAGTTCCCACATTACCGCCCATATCCATCACTAGCGGAATAAAAATAGCGGCTGCTACCACCGCTTCCAAAGTTTCCTCAAATTGATCGATCACCCCACCTACCAGAAAACCCCCAATGAGGGTGATGATTAAAAACAACAGCCGCAGTCGAATCGCATACCAAATCGGTCCACTTACTAGTCGCTGACTCCAAACGCGATCGCGTCCTTGGAGATTACTACCGACTCCTGCCTTAGAGTAAGCTGCCTCGGTTGCTTCTTCATCGATCAGATCGATAATGTCATCAAAGGTGATCGCTCCTACTAGCCGTCCTTCGCGATCGACAACTGGAATGGCAGGTAAGTCGGAGTCTTTCATGACTTGAGCAGCATGAACTTCGCGATCGATAACTCGAACAGCAGTGTTTCCTTCGATCAGTGCTTCAACCGAAGTATCTGGATGAGCCTTGACTAGCGTTGCTAACCAAACATAGCCTTGATAAAATCGTTCAGGATTAATGACAAAAACTACTTGCAGCTCATCCGCTCGCAGTTTTGAGTTGCGGACAGCATTCACTGCATCTCCCGCTGACGTGTAGCTGCGGACAGCTAAATAACGAGGACTCATTAACCGCCCAGCACTGCGTTCTGGATAGCCTAACAGCGCGTTTACACTTTCACGGGAATCTGGGCTAAGGTCTGCAATCAATCGCTTGGTTACCTTGGCAGGCAGTTCTTCTAACAATTGCACTCGGTCATCTGGATCGAGAGACTCGATCATGTCTCTACTTTCAGGAGCCTCCATTGCCTGAATTAGGTCTGCCTGTTCGTCAGGATTAAGATTCTCAAAGACTTCAATCGCCTTATTTTTATCCAGTAACCGAAAGGCAAGTACTCGCTTTCTATAATCAATCTCATTGAGTGAACGCGCTAAGTCAACACTACTCATTTGATTGATAGTCTGCTTAGTTGACTCAACTGAGGATTGCTCTAATAGTTGGTCTAGAATGTTACTCCGCATCGCCGCACTTCTTTTTTGTTTTGCAAAAAGTTTCTTCAATTTTTTTTGATGTTATCAGCCAATACTGTAATAAGCAAACAACATATTTGGTATTTTGCTTATTAAGATAGCTCTATGTAATGTTAGATTTTGGCTTTAGAAAATTTAGAAATTCCTTGACAGTAAAATTAAGTTTAGGTTAAGAATCTCAAGACTCTTAATTAAGAGAGACGCACGTAGTTAAAGCTAACTGCCAAAACATTAACGATGCACTGCGAATCATTAGAAAACAAGCAACATATAACTTGACAACTTCAAGTAATCGATTTATCAATCCGTACAAAAAATAGATAATTATACTCAAATTTTATATCTCATACGAAAGGTAGAGTTGTGCTATTTCTTTGTGTTGCTCTTTTGCTAATTTTAGACTCCTTGAAAATCACGCGAAAAGCTGTCCTCGATTTTCTTGAACCAATTATTAAGTAGAGCGTATCAAGGGATTTTGTTTAAATAAAGTGCATTAACACTGATTATGGTTAAAGCTAATGAGTTGTTCGTTTTAGTAGCATTCAATCAGGGAAACTATCAGAACGATCGACAATTAACCATCAACACAAATAAAAAGTGCAAATAGAAAGCGATTGCTGGCTTAAGCTTATGGTAAAGAGTATCTTGCAGCGGGATAATATCAACGTTCTGGGTCGCGGTTGTTAGACGTTGATTTTTGCGCGCCGTTTTGGTACAGATCAAACTGCGTTGTTAGCACTCATTTTATTAACTGTTTGCGGAAGTTTACCCTTGCAAATAGAGCAAACGCTGCTCGTTAGTGCGATTATCTTCCTCGTTGGTATATCCTCTAGCGTTTCCAGCTTCCCTAACTACGACTACCCCTGCACTATTTAGTGATGTTAGTAATGCACTAGCGCAAAACCGGTGTCTTTACATACTTTGCAATCTTTAGTTTATCACGCAGATATTGCAAATAATGGGTTAGAAATTTTAGACAGTCTACGTCGTCAGAATAATGATGTCGTGCTTGATCGTGGATGTGCAAATGCCGAAAATGGGCGGTTTGACGACAACGCGTCAGATTTTTCAAGAGTTTGGAGCACAAACTACGTCCGAGAATTATTGCAATGACTGCGAATGCGATGCAAGAAGAAAAGGAAGAATGCCTTGCCGCTGGTATGAATGATTACATTAGTAAGCCGCTCCAAGTTGAAGAACTCATGCAAGCGCTACTGAAAGTGTCAAAGTCGCATACTTCTTTTTTGCTGAATTATCTGAGGCAACCTTCTAGAGTAAATGGCAAGTGCAAGCAAAAGTGACATACCACTGCACTGCGTCAAGCTGCGCATACACTTAAATCAAGTAGCGCTATGCTGGGAGCAATGACTCTCGCACAACAAAGTCAAGAACTAGAAACAATAAGTAAAAACAGAAATCTGAGTGAGATATTATCCAAAGTAAAGCAAATTATTGCTGAGTTTACTAGAGTCCAAGCTGCGCTGCAAGCTGAACTTCAAAGAGATCGGGAAAACATAGACATACAAACGTGCGATTAAGATTAAAACATAAAGCATCGCAATCCAAAGTTTACGCCCTGACCTCCGACCCCCGATTCCTTCTTTCTAGATATGAATACTACCGATCTCGAACAAGATCCGCCGCTCGTCCTCATTGTGGATGACGAGAAATTTACGCGGTTGCAACTTCGACTGGCAATGGAACAAGTCGGCTACCGAGTGGTGGAAACGAGTAATGGTGAAGAGGCGTTAGCCGCGTACGCGCAAGTACAGCCCGACATTATCCTACTTGATGCCTTGATGCCCAAGATGGACGGATTTACGTGTAGTAGAGCATTACAAATGCTTCCTGGAGGCGATCGCACGCCAATTTTAATGATTACTGCTTTAGAAGATCGAGAGTCGGTCGATCGCGCTTTTGCAGCAGGAGCTACTGACTATATCACAAAACCAATTCACTGGGCTGTACTGCGGCAGCGAGTGTATCGTTTATTACAAGCAAGTCGAGCAACCGAAAAATTACGACAACAGACAGAACGCGCGCGCGCAAGCGAAGAAAGACTGCGGATAGCTTTAGATGCTGCGCATATGGGAACTTGGGATTGGGATTTACTCAATAACAAGATTTCGTATTCGGCTACCGCAGCAGCTAATCTTGGAGTTGCGGAGAACGCGACGGTTGACACCTACGAAAGTTTTTTAAAAAGCGTTCATCCTGAAGATCGCCAAGTTGTAGAACAAGTCATCAATAGTGCGATCGCACAGCAAACCGACTACGACGTTGAATTTCGCGTAGTTTGGGCAGATGGTAGCGTTCATTGGATTGCGGCGCGAGGTCAAGTTTACTACAACGAGACAGGGACAGCGATTCAGATGACGGGAATTAATATGGATATTACCGATCGCAAACACGCTGAAACTGAATTACAACGGCAAATATTGCGATCGCAGCTATTTGCAGATATCGCGCTCAAAGTTCGGCGATCCTTGCACATCGAGGAAATTTTACAAACGACGGTAACTGAAGTGCAAAGACTATTGCAGTGCGATCGCGTTGTCTTGTTTCAACTGTCGTCGGACGGTTCGGGTAAAGTTGTTAAAGAAGAAGTTGTTCCAGGATGTACAGCAATTATTGGGCGCAACCTCCACGATCCTTGCTTTGAAAAACAATACCTAGATAAATATATTCACGGGCATATTAGTTGTGTTGCAGACATTTATAACTCCGACATTCAAGAGTGCTACATCGACTTTTTGAAACAATTTCAAGTTGTCGCTAATTTAGTTGTGCCAATTTTTATCAAAGAAAAACTGTGGGGTTTACTCATTGCGCATCAGTGCGATCGCCCGCGACAGTGGAGTCAATTTGAAGTTGATCTGTTGCGACAACTCAGCGATCAAATTGGCATTGCTTTAGCCCAAGCGCAACTCCTCGCAGACGAAACGCGCCAACGTCAAGAACTAACGCGCGCGAATGCAGAGCTACAACAGTTTGCGTCAGTTGCGTCGCACGATCTTCAAGAACCATTACGTAAGATTCAAGCTTTCGGTAATCGATTGAAAGTCATGTACGGTGACGTACTCAACGACCAAGGGCGCGATTATCTCGAACGAATGCAAAACGCTGCGCAGCGGATGCAAGCTTTAATCGATGACTTACTCACGCTTTCGCGGATCGCAACCCGCGCCCAACCGTTCGTCCCTGTGAATCTCACGCAGATCGCACGAGAAGTATTATCTGATTTAGAAATCCTCATCCAGCAAACCAACGGGCGCGTCATGCTGTGCGAATTACCCACAATTGATGCTGACGCGTTGCAAATGCGGCAGTTGTTACAAAATTTAATTGGTAATGCGTTAAAGTTCCATCAACCAGAGCAGCCACCAATTGTGAAGATTTATAGCCAAACGCTTGCAGATTGGCAAAGCAGCGAAGATGAAGAATCGCTAGATGCTAAGTGTGAAATTATTATAGAAGATAACGGTATAGGTTTTGACGAAAAATATCTCGACCGGATCTTTAACGTTTTTCAACGACTACATAGTCGCAGCGAGTACGAAGGAACGGGCATGGGTTTAGCAATCTGCCGGAAAATCGCCGAACGTCATGGCGGTAGCATTACAGCAACCAGTAAGCCGATGCAAGGAGCAAAATTTATTGTCACACTGCCCATCAAACATAATCGAGGAGATTGAATATCAGTGAGGAGGCGTCGCACACCCGTCACAATCTTAATGGCTGATGATGATGAGGACGACTGTATGCTAGCACGCGAGGCGTTTTCAGAAAGTCGATTGGCAAACGACCTGCACTTTGTGCGAGATGGCGAAGAGCTAATGGATTATTTGCATCAACGCGGCAGATACGCTGCGGCAAATAGCGCACCTCGTCCTGGGTTAATTTTACTTGATTTGAATATGCCGCGAAAAGACGGTCGCGAGGCACTCAAAGAAATTAAGGCTGACCCAAATTTAAGACAGATTCCTGTTGTTGTCCTGACAACATCAAAAGCCGAAGAAGATATTTATCGCAGCTACGATCTAGGTGCGAACTCATTTATTACGAAACCAGTAACTTTTGCCTCGTTAGTCGAGGTAATGCGAACCATAGGTAAATACTGGTTTGAAATTGTGGAATTACCGATAGAAGGCGCGGGAGATAGGCATGGATAATCGACCAATCCGAGTACTCCTCGTGGATGATGACGAAGATGATTATGTCCTCACGCGTGATTGGTTTTCAGACCAAGGCAGCAGCTTTGAGCTAGAGTGGGTGGCAAGTTATGATGCGGCATTAGCAGCGATCGCGCAAAATCGGCACGATGTTTATCTTCTCGATTATCGGTTAGGCGATCGCAATGGCTTGGAACTGTTGCGCGCAGCGATGCAAGCTGGCTGTACTGCACCGATGATTCTCCTGACTGGGCAAGGCGATCGCGAAATCGACGTCGAAGCTATGAAAGCTGGTGCAGCCGATTATCTTGAAAAAAGTCAAATTACCGCCTATGCTTTAGAACGTTCGATCCGCTACGCACTCGAACGCAAACGCACCGAACAAAAAATCCACGAACAAGCAGCATTACTCGATGTTGCTACTGATGCAATTAGCGTCCAAGCGTTAGATAGCACAATTTTATTTTGGAACAAAGGCGCAGAAAGATTATACGGCTGGACAGCTGCAGAAGCGTTGGGGAAAAAAGCCAGCGAACTATTGTATTTAGATGTTCCAGCGCAACTAGCGATCGCGCAGAAAATTGTTCTTGCGCAAGGCGAATGGCGCGGACAGTTATCGCAAGTGACTAAAACTGGTGCAGAAGTCATCGTCGAAAGTCGTTGGACACTGGTGCGTAATGAACAAGGACAACCGAAATCAATTCTGGTCGTCAATACCGATATCACTGAAAAAAAACAATTAGAAGCTCAATTCTTGCGCGCGCAACGTATGGAAAGCCTCGGTACGCTGGCAAGTGGCATCGCGCATGACCTTAACAATATCCTCGCACCCATCTTAATGACGGCTCAACTGTTGGAAACGCAACTCCACGACGAACGCAGTCAACGACTCTTACCTATACTCGTAAACAATGCCAAACGCGGTGCAGCATTAGTCAAACAAGTGCTATCTTTTGCCAAAGGGCTGGAAGGAAAACGCAGCATTTTACAACTGCGGCACATTATATCAGAAATTAAGCAAATTACAAAAGAAACTTTTCCCAAGTCGATTGAAATTTGCATCGATGTGCCCCAATCGCTGTGGACGGTTTCGGGCGATGCAACGCAGTTACATCAGGTATTAATGAATCTATGCGTGAATGCGCGAGATGCCATGCAAGAAGGTGGTACGTTGACAATTTCAGCAGAAAATTTAGAAGTCGATCAAAGTTACGTGCGCAAACATCTTGATGCTAAGGTGGGGTCTTACGTTGTCATTACTGTTGCAGATACAGGATGTGGCATTCCACCTGAAATCATGGATCGCATTTTTGAGCCATTTTTCACCACAAAAGGAATTGGTAAAGGAACAGGATTAGGACTTTCGACAGTTCTGGGGATTGTGAAAAGTCATGGCGGGTTTATTAATGTAGAAAGTGAAATTGGCAAAGGAACGCGATTTCAGATTTATTTACCAGCAGTAGAAGCAGTAGAAGCACTTGAGGTAGAGGATTTGGATCTGCCGCAAGGGCATGGAGAATTAATCTTAATCGTTGATGATGAAGCACCAATTCGCGAAACAACAAAAACTTCCCTCGAAACTTATAATTATCGCGCGGTGACTGCGAGTAATGGCATTGAAGCAGTTGCTTTATATGCAGAATATCGCGATGAAGTCAGTGTCGTGATTACTGATATGCTGATGCCTGCGATGGATGGTCCGACAACAATCCGCACGCTACAAAAAATGAATCCGATGGTGAAAGTAATTGCAGTGAGCGGATTAGCGTCTAAAGATAAAATAAATACGGTGGCGGCGGCGGGAGTCAAAAGTTTCTTGTCTAAGCCATTTACAACACAAGAATTACTACAAACAATCGATGGAATTTTGCACCCAAATAAGCGGGTGAGTAGCACAACGCAATTATCCACGCCTCTTTAAGCTTTGCTAGTGCCCATCAGATACAATAGCGCCATCCGCACCGCAACGCCACTTGTTACCTGGGTCTGAATCAAGCTAAATTGCGGATCGTCCATCAGATCGGAACTGATTTCGACGCCACGATTCACAGGACCTGGATGCAGTACTTTAACATTATGGTGACAAATCTGCAAGCGATCGCGGGTAATCCCAAAGCGCTGATGGTACTCGCGCAAACTTGGTAACAAATACTGCGTCATGCGTTCTTTTTGCAACCGCAGTGTCATCACAAAATCAGCATTTTGCAGTGCCGGTTCGACTGTCCAATGTAAAAACAATTTACCAGGAGTATTGGTAGCGAAATCGGCAAACAACTGCGGTAATAATGTCGGTGGTGCAGCTAGGTGAACTTCTGCACCACTTGCTGTTAAGCTCCAAATATTCGATCGCGCGACGCGTGAGTGTAAAATATCACCAACAATCGCAATTTTTTTGTCTTTTAAAAGTTCCAAGCGGGGGCGATCGGGGTCAATTAATGTACATATCGTAAATAAATCAAGTAAGGCTTGCGAAGGATGTTCGTGTTGACCGTCACCCGCATTTAAGACTCCGACTCTGACTCCCAGTCGGTCCATTTCATCCGCGATCGCTTGAGGAACTCCGGCTTCGCGATGGCGAATCACCATCATATCAGTTCCCATTGCTAAATACGTTTTTGCGGTATCTAAAATTGTCTCGCCTTTGGTTAGTGATGACGTAGAAGCTGCAAAATTAAGCGTATCTGCGGATAACCGTTTGGCTGCAAGTTCAAAGCTACTGCGAGTGCGTGTCGATGGTTCAAAAAATAAGTTCGCAACAACTTGTCCTTGCAATGTGGGAACTTTCTTTGTTCGTCGCGAGAGTACCTCACGAAAGCTCGCGGCGGTTTGTAAGACTGTATTGTATTCCTCCGGTGTAAAATCTGCAAGTGAAAGAACGTGATGGCGAGTCCAAGTGGTAGTAGCCATGAGAAGTCAGCGTTCGGGGGTTTGTGTTGGGATTGTATCAAATATTTTGCTGTGGTTAAGCTTTCCAACTTCTTGAGAAGCTAATCAAGCCAAGTGTGGCGCGCGCTTTCAGTAGTGAATTTATCAGGTTTTTTCTTGAAAAAAGTTAAATCAAACTACAGCTTTTAGCGTGTATGGATATGGATATTGAGGCGCTACTTCCCACTAACGTACAGTGTTGTAGATTTTGATGTTGTTTGAAGTAGATGTTGACCGAGGCGACGCGCGAGTGCCAGGATAGTGAAAGTAGGAGAGTACGACGAACCAATGGGAAACACCGCTGAACTTGCTACATAGAGATTGTCAGTACCAAACACTCGACAATTTGTGTCAACGACACCCTCTGCAGGATGACTAGCCATTCGAGTTGTACCCATGTGGTGGGCGGCGTCGGTCATTGTTTCCAAACTCGGCGGCTTGTTCCCGAAATCAAGGGTTCCCAGCCCAACTTCTGCAAAACGCTGCGTCAACAGCTGCAGGGTTTTCGCTAGAGAATACCGATCTTGGTCGGTAAAGCACCAATCAACCTCTAGCTTGCGTTGACCTAGTGCGTCGTATTCTGTGCTTAGCTTAACGCGACTGTCCTTGTAAGGAACCTGCTCAGTTGCAAATAGGACTCGGTAGCTGGCAACTCGTCCATTACCGTCTTGACACGTAGGACGACCCCGCAAGGTTCGCCATACGGAACCTATTATTGGTATCTCGTAAATCGGTCTCAGATTCACGATATGCTCAAGCAGCTTTTGCTCTCGTTGGGTGGCGTCGTCAAGCGCAAAGCATATACCAAAACGCGGTCTTGGGTTGTGTTGTAGTTCGCGCGCATATTGTCGAGTTAAAGGACCTGCCTGTAGCCTGCCAGTAGCGTGTTTCGGATGGTCAGAATAAAAGCGACCGACTAGATCGTATGCATTGCCGATTCCATTCGGAAGTTGACGATTTGAGGCAAGTAGCAGGCGCGCGGCTTCAAAAGCCCCAGTCGCAATAATCACTACTTTGCCCTCGACGATGAGTTCTCGACCTTCCAGCGATCGGCAAACAACGGCGGTTACGCGTTGGCAGGAATCGTCAAGTCTGAGCTCGGTTGCAGTCGCGCCTAAGACAACGTGCAAGTTTTGCGAGCGGCGCATCTCGTCACCAAAGCGATTTGCTGTGCGTGTGGGTGTTTGCTCCCAGTAGAAACTGCTCATTTTCAAGCCACCTGTGGTAAGCTTGGCTCGCAGAGCCATAATTTCAGGACGTACAGCTTCTGCCTCTAAATCACCAAAACCGTAATCTTTTGCTAGCATTCGGTAGTACTCCAACAGCTCGGCGAAGCGTATTGGCCAGCTACTGTTGGCAATCCACGGTCTACCCTCAATATCTAAGGGTTGCAGGTATTTCCATTTGCCTGTCCAGATGTTGCTTGTGCCACCAAACTGACGCACGCGACTGACTCCACGTAGCTCAGGTGGTAAGTATTGATGGTAGTAAGAGTTGGGATTTCGTTCGCGATGGCGTTTGCCTATGAAGACCGTATCATTCAATGCCTGAATCGATGGCTCGAATTGCTCGCGTCCACTTTCTACAAGTATCACCTCTCGACCATGACGCGCCAGGTATGTTGCTAACTCTGCTCCTGCGATTCCAGAGCCAAGTACAACTACCTGCGCCCGTAGTTGCAGTTGCTCGCCCAACTCAAGAATATCGGTAATCATATAACATCTACTTTGTTAAGGTCTTCAATGTTGAAGTATTTACTGCCACCGTCATCGTCGTGATTTATAAATTATCAAAAATTATCTAGTTGCTCAAAGAATTATTTAAATGCGATCGCATTTTTAATGTTAATGGCAGATGGGAATATAGCTATAAGTGACTTGAATTTCTTGCAGATTTTTGCTCAACGTACACCTGCCGAAGTAAGTCTGGGTTTAGTGACAATAAAACCTGGTAGCGATCCGCAGCAAGTACAGCTATTTAAAGGCTAGATTACCTAATGATGTCAAAGTATTAACGCATGAAGAGTTTGTCAAAACGGAAAAAACATAATGGACTAATAATACGCTAATTAGGTTTAGCAGAACCAACTGCGGCTTTAGATAGCAAATCAGGACGCGATGCTGTTGTGGAGTTAATGCAACAATTAGCGAAAGAACAGGGAACGACAATTTTACTAGTGACTCGCGGTAACCGTATTTTATATTGCAGAGCGCATCATATAGAAGACGGACAATTAGCTTAAAATACCAAACTTGCAACAGCAGTATCAGATGGTTGAAACAAAAGGTGCAGTTGTTGTTATAGGTACGTCTACAGGAATTAGTGCAGCGCGTGCGCTACGTCTAGATCAATCGAAGTTTCTGGCGTACGCACAGATGCACAAGCGTTGCATGCGCAAGCCTCGCCACAGTGGACGCCGATTTTTTTTGATGTGACGGCTCTTGACTCGATTACCGCCGCTACGCAAAAGATAGCGATCGCCGACAAATCTATACTTCAATCTGTATATTGAGCTAAATATATTTGCTTTACTTATATATTTAATAATTCAAATTTAAGTTTTAATTTTCTAAAGATAAAGCTTACTTTCAATTATGAGAAAAATATGAATCAACGATGAATCGAATATGAGAAAAAAACCATAGATTTTCGCTGAAAAATCAGGTAAAACAATAGAGTAACGAAAGAAGTTAACAAGATCAATGCAACCGACGGCTACTTTAATTTTAGCACTAGGATTAGCAGCAGATGCCTTCGCAGTTTCAGTTGCTAGTGGCTTAAAAATCAAATACGTCAAAGTGCGTAAAGCTTTGAAGATTGCAGTTTTTTTTGGAGGCTTTCAAGCTATTATGCCCTTAATCGGGTGGATGGCAGGATTTAGTTTAAGAACCATTTTAGCCGCAATTAGCCACTGGGTAGCTTTTAGTATTCTTTGTCTAATTGGTGGAAAGATGATTTATGAAGCCTATCAAGAAGACGAAGAAAAGGATTTTAACCCTTTGTGTAATTCTACCTTATTGGCGTTAGCTATTGGGACAAGTATTGATGCTTTAGCAGTTGGTTTAGGTTTTGCTCTTCTAGATAATTCTGTTTTTTCTATTATTACTGCCATCGGATTTGTTACTTTTTGGTTAACATTTTTCGGCGTTTTTATTGGTAATAAATTTGGCAATCTTTTTCAAAACAAAATTGAGATAATAGGAGGGGGAATTTTAATTGCAATTGGTGGTAAAATCTTAATAGAAAATCTGGCAAATGTTTCCGTTTAAATAAACACCTAGATATGCAGGAATATTCTGGCCGTATAAAGATAGATTAAAATACCAAAAACATCGACAATCGTAGCACTGAGAGGCGCGGACATCAAAGCAGGATCGAAGCCTAGAAATTGAAAGAGAAACGGTAAAAAAGCCCCAGAAATTGTACCAATAATAGAAATAGTAAATAGGCTAAAGCCCACAATTATTGCTACAGTAGGATCGTTTTGTAGCAGTAAAGCCTCTCCAATAACAATTAGCCCTAGCATTGCTCCCAGTAAAATTCCAGCGATCGCTTCTCTTCCTAATACAGGCAATAAGCGATTTTGAGTGGGAACATCCGAGTTGAGTCCGCGTACAACTACAGTTGCTGCTTGAATACTAACATTGCCACCACTAGCAAGCAGTAAAGGAATAAAAATCGCTAAAACAACAACTTGTTGCAAGACATCTTCTTGGCTTTCGATCACTGCTGCAGTAATAGTATTTGTAATGAGTAAGACAAATAGCCAACCTATTCTTCTACGGGTGACAGCTAAGGGATTGCTAGGAAAATAACTACGAGCATCTTGAGTTTCTTCTAAATTGCTATCAGCACTTGGTGCGTACAAAAACTGAAATAGCTGTTCTTTGTCGTCCTCAGATAAATTGTTGATAACGTTGCTAGTAAGTTGATTGTGAAAATCTTTTTTTAACTGTTGCTTTAACTCACTATCTAAGAGTTCATAAACTGCGATCGCTTGACTTCTATGTAGTAGATAGAAAGCTTGACTTTGCAAATGTGATGGTAATGCGGCAATTTGGTGAGCAATCTCTGCTGGTTGCTCTTTAGCGAGTAAGTCTGTTACCTGTTGAGTCTTATTTTCCTCCAAAAGCGTTAGTAAAGGGGGAACGATAGGTAGTGCATCTACTGTTGTTTGTGTAGATGAATCTCGATCGTGCAGCAAAGTGTTTCCTCCGAAGTGTGCTTTTATTTTAGAGTGCAATAAAAAAGTAGTGTGCTTCTATATAAGCAGCTTATAGCTGCTGAATACATTACCCAGTAGAAAGAGTTGTATCATTCTCAATTCCAGTACGCGATTAGAGGATAGCCAAACCAAAGATGACTCCTTCGCAATACATAAATTCCTCATTGCGCTGAGTTAGGTAAGTAGGCGATCGCTTTTAGACTGTAAGTTTAATCGGAGTCACCCCTTGACGTAACTCGCGCTGTCGATGCAGCCAAGACAGTTTGACCGGAATGCGAATTAAAGGCGCGAGGACACTTGCGCCCCAGCGAAGGAAAGCACTATTTTCTAAAAGTTCAGCTTGCGCTGCTTCTTGGCTTTGCAACCTTTGTGCTTTAATAATCTCAGGTTCTCTTTGAGACTGAACTTGCGGTAACGCCGCATCAATTTTTGCAGGGTCACCTTGAGTCAAGCAGGGTACTAAATAATTTGCCGCAGCGATCGCATCGCGCAACGCCATATTAATCCCTTGGGCGCGGATTGGTGACATTGGATGTGCTGCATCGCCTAGTAGTAGTACACCAGGTTGATACCACTGCGGACACCGCCCGACAACAACGGATAATAATACTGGTCGTTCAATTGTCGCTGCTGACTCGCGAAAATGTTCGGCTAGCCATGCTGGAGACGCAGAGGCAAAGATTTCAGCCCAGTTGTCAACTTGCTGCCAATCTTGCGAAAAATCTTTAGGAAGTGTCCAACCTAAGTGTAAATCTCCTTCGGAACCGCGAAACAATCCGAACGCGTAGCGATCGCACACAATCGAATAAAAGATATTCTCCGACGGCAAACGCGGACTATCGGCTAATTTGAACCACAAAATATCAAAGCTGTGCGATTGTTGCTCTAAAGCTAAGTTCGCGCGTTGCCGTACAATTGAATTGCGCCCGTCGGTGCCAATTACTAAATCTGCATCAAAAGAACGTCCATCACTTAGTTTGACGCCGCTAACTCGTTGATTCCACAATAAATCTTGTACCGCAGTTCCTTGAACAAACTCAAAATGAGGATAATTGCTAGCTGCATCCATCAAGGCTTCTAGTAAAGCTGGTTGCGAAACCAACGTGCAAGGCTGACCATTCGGTTCAATTGGTTCATCCACGCGGAAAAGCGATCGCTTGTTAATAATGATCTCCCAAGCATCTAAAGGTTGATGTGGAATGCGTTCTATAATAGGTAATAATTCCATTTGTGCGAGCGCATCCAAGCCACTCGGCATTAATCCTTCACCGCGAAAAGTTCGCCGAAAGTTACGCGCTGCTTCAATTAACGTGACACGAATACCGCGTTTTACCAACAGAAGTGCTAGCGTTGCACCCGCAGGACCTGCTCCGACAATGATGACTTGAGACATATCCTTAATTTAGCTTAAGAAGGCAGAAGGCAGGTGACAGGAGGCAGAAGTTGAGAACATTGTATTTCTGGTGCTACGTGTCTCAAAACATATCTTTTTTGTTTGTTTCCAGTAAATTGAGTACGTTGCAGCCATCAATATTGAGACAAAATAAATTCTTCTTTTCTACCTTCAGTCTTCTTCCTTCTACATTTCTTTCCTATATCAATCTTGAATAGACCTGCTGCAAGAAGACTAGAAAAGCGTGGCAGTTGGAAACAGGGGGTTGCAAAGAGGAGTAAAAGTATGGTGAGAGTCAACAAATCGAGGCACTGCCATGTCTGACACTGATTGACAAAACCTTTCAACCACAGAGTTCCAGCGATTATGTGGAATCAGTCGCGCTTTGTTGGACGAGATGGTTGCGGTCTTGCGTCCTGACGTAGAGCGCCAAGGTCGTCGTGGCGGACAAAACAAATTGAGCGTTGAAGACCAATTGCTTGTGACGTGAAAGTAGGGGCGTGCATCACGAGCGCCAGTTTCAGAGTGCCACCAGTTGGGGACGGCACGCAACGACGGTTAGTCGCATCATCAGGAAAGTCGAAGACTGGTTAATCAAATGTGGCAGGTTTCGATTGCCAAGCAAGCGTCACTTGTATCAACCTGGATGGGAGTGCAAGGTGTTCGTGGTCGATGTCGGTGAAATGGAAATCGAACGTCCAAAAAAACAAAAACGCTACTACTCTGGCAAGCAGAAACGTCACACAATAAAGTCATAACTGTTAGTCGAATTTGAAACTGGCAAGATTATTGCTACGGCAGTTGAGAAAGGGAAAACGCACGACTTCAAGCTACTCCAGCGCCGTCTTCTGCCATTTGTACCGTCGCAATTGTGTCTAACTGACCGAGGCTATCAGCGATTTGGCAAGCTCCATAGGAGTGCTTGCTTGTCTTCCCACCAAGCAACCGCGAAAATAACTACTGCTGGATGCCGAGCAGCAACACAATCGAGCGTTAGCTAGGTTGCGAGTGCGAGTTGAGCATGTGCTTCGCCGCTTCAAGATTTTCCGCATCTTTTCTGGGCGCTATCGCAATCGGAGAAAGCGCTTTGGCTTACGCTTAAATTTGATTGCTGGTTTGCTGAACTACCAACTGGCACATGCTGCTTGATTCATGCAGGAGGTCTAATGACCCCACCTTCCCCTTGATTGCTATAACAGTAAAACAGGTTAAAATGTCTCCAAAATCTCAACATTCAGCAACGCTCTTCTACCTCCTGCCTTCCACTATATATAACCACAGCACAAATTAGATAAATTTATACCGAGAAAAAACCGCAGCTTGACCCCAGTTTTGGTTTTCAGCATCAATCACATTCCAAATTATCCCATCTTCGATATAGAATCGCTGACCAGTTTTTGAGATGCGGACGCCAGAATAGTGACAATAACCTTTATGAGTTGTTTCTGCAAGTAGGCGATCGCGTTCCTGTTGTATCACCTCTTCAGCCGATTTGCGCGAAGGCAATGTCGTAAACTCTTCCCAAGAAAATTCCCACAGTGCTAGCGCCTGCTGATTGCCATAGTTAAAAATGGGGTCGGCTTGTATACCATGCGAAACGACAACAAACGGTGCAGTAAACAAAGCTTGGGCAATTTCCGCTGGTGTTCCCGTAATATCGAGTAAGGCATTCCCTGTCCAGTACTCAAAACTGTACATTAATCGCTGACTTTGACAGATAACTTCCTTCTGCTGCCAAACAAACATGAATCTCTATTACCAGTGACCCTTTACCAAAATGTTTTCAATGTCCCAATAACTTATCACGCAGATGCTTAATGCGATCGCGATACTTCGCTGCTTCCTCAAACTCCAAATTCTTCGCTGCTTCCTTCATCTGGGCTTCTAACTGCGCAATCAATTCGGGAATATCCGCTAACGGTAAATCATCCGCTTGTTCGTATGCTTCTTCGAGTTGCTGCGAATTCAACCGCCGCGACACTTCTAAAAACGACAAAATCGCATTATTTGTACGTTTAACAATCGGTTGCGGTGTAATGCCGTGTTTCTCGTTGTATTCTAGCTGAATTGCGCGGCGTCGCTCGGTTTCCGAGATTGCCTTGAGCATACTATCCGTTAGATTATCCGCATACAAAATCGCTTGTCCGCGAACGTGACGCGCCGCCCTACCAATTGTTTGAATCAGCGATCGCTCCGCTCGTAAGAAACCTTCTTTATCTGCATCTAAAATCGCCACTAAGGAAACTTCCGGTAAATCTAACCCTTCCCGCAGCAAGTTCACCCCGACTAAAACATCAAAATTGCCTTGACGCAACTCTTGCAAAATCTCAATCCGCTCAATCGAGTTAATTTCAGAATGCAGATACCGCACGCGAATTCCCTGATCTTGCAAATATTCCGTCAAGTCTTCTGCCATGCGCTTTGTCAAAGTTGTCACTAACACTCGTTCGCGACGTTCAACGCGTTCTTTCACTTCTCCTAAAAGATCGTCAATTTGACCTTCGGTAGGACGCACAAAGATTTCCGGATCGACAACGCCAGTGGGACGAATCACTTGTTCAACAACTCGACCTTCCGATAGCTCCAACTCCCAATCGCCTGGCGTTGCTGATACAAAAATACACTGATTAACCTTCGCCCAAAATTCTTCTGCTTTCAACGGGCGGTTATCGGCGGCGCTGGGTAAGCGAAATCCATGCTCAATTAAAACTCGTTTCCGCGCTTGGTCGCCATTGTACATCCCGCGAATTTGTGGAACTGTAACGTGCGATTCATCGACCACAAGTAACCAGTCGTCAGGGAAGTAGTCGATCAAACATTCTGGCGGTTCGCCTGGTTGACGCCCTGCTAAGTGACGCGAATAGTTTTCCACACCGTTGCAGTAACCGACTTCGCGCAACATTTCCAAGTCATACCGCGTCCGCTGATCCAAGCGTTGCGCTTCTAAGAGCTTGCTTGCTTGCTCTAATTCGGCTTTGCGTTGCTTGAGTTCAGCTTCGATCGCATCGCACGCTGCTTCTAAACGTTCTTCTGGTGTGACAAAGTGACGCGCTGGGTAGATATTCACCGCAGACAAGCTTTGAATAATTTCACCTGTTACCGGATCGACGTAGCGAATCGCATCAATTTCATCGCCAAAAAATTCAACGCGAATAATGCGATCTTCGTAAGCAGGACCAATTTCTAACACATCACCGCGTACCCGAAACCGACCTCGCCCCATTTCGACATCGTTGCGGCTGTATTGTACCGTAGCCAAATCGCGCAAAATCTGTCTTTGATCGACTTCCATTCCCATTTTCAAAGGAATTGCGGCTTTAAGATACTCCGAGGGAATCCCTAAACCATAGATACAACTAATCGAAGCAACAACGATCGCATCGCGGCGTTCAAACAGCGATCGCGTCGCCGAGTGTCGCAACATATCGATTTCATCGTTGATCGAAGCACTTTTTTCAATATAAGTATCTGTAACGGGAATGTACGCCTCAGGTTGATAGTAATCGTAGTAACTGACAAAATACTCGACTGCATTGTTGGGGAAGAATTCGCGTAACTCATTACAAAGCTGCGCGGCGAGCGTTTTATTGTGCGCTAGCACGAGCGTTGGTTTCCCAATTTTTTCAATCACCGCAGCAATGGTAAATGTCTTTCCGGTTCCCGTTGCGCCGAGTAAAGTTTGGTACTGATTTCCTTGTTTGACGTACTGAGTAAGTTGGGCGATCGCCTGAGGTTGATCGCCAGTCGGTTGAAATGGTGCTTGCAGACAAAATTCTGTCATACAGTTTTATGAATCCCTTCACTTATCTTTACATATTTAGTTTTCTTTATGCATACCATGCGAACTTATTTAGACCTAAAGAATGTTTTTTCCAGTAAACTCAAAATCAATCACAAAAACATTTTTCTAATTATTAACAAAAATTTGATATCAAGAGGAATAAAACTATGGTTGCAAGTAGTACTGCTCAAGCAAACGAAACGCTCAGCAACACCAATTCTAGTTCAGAATTATCTACGCAAATCAAAGGCGATCGCGTTCAATCAAGCCCCTTACCAGGTCAGCGTCCCATCGCCTCTAGCACGTTTGAAATTCGCGATACCGTTAATATTCTAGGGATGCGTCCTATCGTTTCTAGCGATCTTCAAGTTTCTGATACAATTAACTTAGCCGGAGTGCGTCCTATCGTTTCTAGCGATCTAAAAGTTTCTGATACAATTAATTTAGCTGGAGTGCGTCCTATCGTTTCTAGCGATCTAAAAGTTTCTAATACCATAGACTTGCTGGGGATTCGTCCTATTGCTTCAAGTGGAATAGAGGTTTCTAAAACAATTACAACTTCTGGAATTCGCCCAATCGCTGCAAATAGCTTAGAAAAATATGACGAGCTTATGGGTTACATAGATTAGTTTAAAAATTAATAGTCTCTTTTGGTAACTGGTGTTGTAAAAACGCCAGTTTTTTTGTGTATAAGTATGTTTCTCCTCATTTAGGTATAGTCGTCAACAAACTGCGACTTTTCTCATTCTTTATACTGATTACTTTAATATGTCTTCTGACAGAAGCATGTATTGTTGTATTTCGGATAAGTTGTAAACGTAAGCACAAACAAACTTTAAAGTTACTCGATAACGAGAAAAGTTTGTTGAGGAACAAGGAGAAAGAAAATGAGTTTAGAAGATAGAGCTAAAGCTACAGGTAAAAATATCGAAGGTAAAGCTCAAGAAGCTTGGGGAAACGTTACAGGAGATCCTGAAGACAAAGCGGAAGGCAAAGCAAAGCAAGCAGAAAGTGAAGTACGTCATGGTGTAGAAGACGTAAAAGATAACGTTAAAGAGAAGCTTGACTAATTGCTAATTAATTAACTTAAAAGGTCTAGGGAAACTAGACCTTCATAATTTATAAAGTCTCATAAAGTTAAACACAAATAAGCAATTAGTTTTGCAATTCTGTAAAAACAGGAGGAAAATTAAAGTGAATTTTATGCAGAGATTTCGTAAAGTTCTGACAGCGCTAACATTGGTGTTAGTTCTTACGATGTCTGTTGCTTGCAGCAGCGCAGTTAATGCAAAAGCCCCAAGAACAAGTTTACCACCAGCTGCAGATACAACAGGAAACTATGCATTGTTAGAGCGTGGCAATACTTCCGCAGGACAAGACTTTGGTAACTGGGTAGTCCAGACAGGGAGAGGATTAATCCAAGACGCCTACGTACGCGACCAAAACAAGTTGGGTGTTGTGATTACGCCCCAAGTGCGCCCTAACGAAGTAAGACCTTTAGCAAAATCACTGCTCCAAGGATTTCATCGGACTTTCCCTAATCAAGATTTAACAGTTTTGATGTACGCTCCTGATAAAAAACTGATTCTGACCGCTCAATACGATATGCAGTCAAATCAAATCAAATATCAATAATGCGGTAGATGAATCAACGATAGCTTGAGCAATCGGACAATTAGCTGCAAGAAACAAGTTGAAAGCACAACACGCCACAGCGCAAATTAAGCAAGGAGAGGAAAATGTATAACAGCGAGCAATACAAACGCCAAATAATGAATGACTTGGCGCAAGGCGATACCGAAACAATGGAAGAAGTATCCACAAACGAGCGCCAATACGAAAATTTCGATGATTTTGCACAACGCTCGTCGCACGCAGAACGCCGTCAACTGTTTGGACGTTCTTTGCACCCCGATCGCATTCCTCCTAGCCAAATGGAGCCAGAATTGCAAAAAGCGATCGCGCAAATTAAGCCCAATGAAAGAGACGATGTCGCCCGCGCGTTTTTCAAGCACCTTAAAGGAAGAGGGCTAAGCGATCGTCAACTCGAACAACAACTAGCTTTATCAACGCACAATCCTAATAAAATGACTGCGGATGATGTGAGTAAGCTTGCGACCTTTGTTTACCACAATCATCCTGACATCTTCCAAGAAGTCATGGCGGAGCAACCAGCTATTATCAAATTCCTCAGCAATCCGATCGTTGCTGCTGTCCTTGGAATTGCTGCGGCTAAATGGTTAGGTAGTCAACGTAAATAACTAGCGTCGTACCTATTTCTTCCCAATAGCTAAAAAGAGAGTAGATTTTAAACCACAATCTGCTCTCTTTCTTTTGTCTATTTTGTCAAAATAATCAACTTAAACTGTTGCTAATTCTGGAGTAGGACGCTTGCTGTTCCGAATACCTTCGATCGCTTCAGCGTAATCTTTAGCATTAAATACCGCAGAGCCAGCAACGATCGCATTCGCACCCGCTTCAATCACTTGCCAAGTATTATTAGCCTTTAAGCCACCATCAACTTCAATCCAAGGGTCGAGACCGCGCTCGTCGAGCATTTGACGTAGTTTGCGAATTTTAGGCAATACAGCAGGGATAAAACTTTGACCGCCAAAGCCAGGGTTGACGCTCATGATCAAAATCATGTCACAAAGCTCTAGCACGTATTCAATTAACTCTAGTGGAGAACTAGGATTTAAAACAACACCGGCTTTTTTGCCCAACTCTCTAATTTGACCGAGCGTGCGGTGCAAGTGCGGTGAAGCATTGTGTTCAGCATGAACGTAAATGTGGTCGGCTCCAGCCTTCGCAAAATCTTCAACGTATTTTTCTGGTTCCACAATCATCAAGTGGACATCTAATGGCTTTTGAGTAACAGGACGAATCGCTTCTACGATTAATGGACCAATCGTGATATTGGGAACAAACCGTCCATCCATCACATCAACATGAATCCAGTCGGCTCCTGCTGCATCTACTGCCCGAATTTCGTCACCTAGACGTGAAAAATCTGCTGATAGTATAGACGGAGCAACTACAATAGGCTTTTTGCTGGCTTGGGTCATGCTAATCGTTCTCCTGCTTCCTCGATTGTATGCATTTTAACAAAATCTTTAGTATTAAACGTGCGATCGCGAAAACTTCTCATAGCAATATTGCACTGCTTATAAAACAAAATTTCTTATCAATTTATGCAACGGCTTAGAAGACTCGCTACAAAATAAAGAAGTGAGGAGCAAGATTTTATAAATCGAGTCAGCAGTAGTTAATTATAATTTTTTGCCCAAAAGTGAGTAGATTTAGAAATCAATGGTAAGAAAACTTGTCTGGCTAGTAGGAGGGCTAAGCGCTTCCTGTATCAGTCTTCCTGTCTTCGCATTAGAAACCACCTCAGTAGGAGAAGCAGGAATTAATGCGTTACGATTACACAGTGCGCCTTACAACCTAATTGGTCGGAAAATCGGTATTGGTCAAGTAGAAATTGGACGTCCTGGACAATTTGGCTTAGATAAAGCTGTAGTGCGTAACCAACGCATGAGTTTAGCAGGTGTATTTTTGCGCAATCAGCCAGCGAAACCTAACACGAATATCGACCCACACGCGCAAAACGTTGCAAGTGTGATGATTAGTAACGATAAAGCCGTACGGGGTGTCGCACCAGGAGCGCGACTTTATTCAACTGCGGTTGGTTCGCTGAGAACAGGTGGTCAGCCAGAAGAATGCTTATCTACACAACATATTGCACAGCAAAACGGCGGTGATGTGCGCGCCATTAACTTTAGCTTCGGCGAGACGTTAGAGCGCGATCCGCGACCCAACGCACTTTTAGATGGTCAAGCTTTGCTAACGCAATGTATCGATTGGTCTGCTCGCGTTCATAATGTGCTGTATGTCATTGCCGGTAATCAAGGTAAAGGCGGAATTCCCATCCCTACGGATAACTTTAATGGTATTAACGTTGCGTTTACAACTCGCAGGCAAGGAATCTTCACGCGGCTAGATGTGTCTAATCTAAGCGATGCGATTTCCGGAGGTGTTGGTGGGAGACTTAATGGTCGGGAAGTCAATCTAGGTCCGCGACGCGCGATCGGGTTAGTTGCTCCTGGAAATAAAATTACGTTGCTCAATCCAGATGGTAAGACGACGCAAGTGAGTGGGACAAGTTTTGCCGCACCTCATGTCACCGCAACGGTTGCGTTGCTACAAGAATACGGCGATAAGCAGCTGAGTTCGCGTCAGCCAAACTGGAGTTTAGATGCGCGGCGTCAGGAAGTCATGAAAGCCGTCATGCTCAATTCGGCGGATAAATACCGAGATCCAGGAAATGGATTGCTGCTGGGAATGAGCAAAACCATTTTGGATAAACAAAATCAGCACTGGTTAAATTCAGATGCTTACCGCGACCCGAAAATTCCTCTACAAGCACAGATGGGAACAGGTCAACTCAACGCCTATCGCGCTTATCAGCAATTTAGTGCAGGTCAATGGCACCCCGCAAGACCGGTTCCCGCGATTGGCTGGGATTATCGAACAGTCAACGATAGTGCACATCACGATTACGTATTAGCGCAACCATTACAGCGCGATAGTTTTGTATCGATTACGTTAAATTGGAATCGCTTGGTAGAGTTGAACGATACAAACAAAAATGGCAGATTTGACGTAGGCGAAACTTTTCGCGATCGCGGTTTAAATAACCTTGACCTTTACTTGCTAAACGCTGATTCCGGCGCAATTATTGATACAACTTGCACTTCCACCAGCGAAGTCGATAGCGTCGAACACATTTTTTGTCGAGTCCCCAATACGGCTAGATACAAAATTCGCGTTCAGTTTCGGCAAAAAGTAAATCACGCTGTTCAACCTTATGCGCTAGCGTGGTGGACTGTACCGGCGAGAAATTGACCTCCGACAACTGTTGTTGCAAAAAACGTAACCACACGGCGATCGCTACCACAACGATGGCATAGTTCGCATAACGAGCTAAGGTGATAGTAGAATGCAGCCTTTCCTGCTAAGACGCTATGCAATTCGCCTCGGAAGACGTTATGTCCTGGCGGCGACAGGCATCATTTTTCTAGGAATTATGGGATGTTCCAGAATCGATCGCATCGATTCGGTTGTCGCCCAGCCTCGCTCCTTAAATCGTCAAGATCCCGATAATATACAAGTGACACCATCGGCAGTGGATAACAAATTAGTTGCGGCAAATACGCGGTTTGGGTTCAAACTCTTTTCGGAGATCTTAAGACAACAGAGCGATCGCAATATTTTTCTCTCGCCTACCAGTGTGGCAATTCTGCTAGAAATGCTCTACAACGGTGCTGCTGGCGAAACGCAACAAGCAATGGCGAAAACTTTAGAATTACAAGGCATTAGCCTCCAAGATATTAACGCTGCCAACACCGCGCTGCTTAACACGCTCGCAAATCCCGATGCAAATGTGCAACTGGCGATCGCAAACTCACTCTGGGCAAAGCAAGAATACCCTATTAGACCAGATTTTTTGCAGCGAACTCAAAGCTTTTACAAAGCACAAGTCAGCAATTTAGACTTTGATTCTCCCGATGCGACAAACACAATTAATCAATGGGTAAACCAAAACACGAATGGCAGAATCGAGCAGATTGTAGACAAGATTAATCCTGAAGACGTGCTGTTTTTAATCAACGCGATTTACTTTAAAGGTCAGTGGACCGACGAGTTCGACAAAAGCCAAACAACAGAGGCACCATTTTATCTAGCAAGCGGTACGGCAAAACAACACCCACTGATGTCGCAAACGGGTAGATACCGATACTACGAAAACCCACAGTTTCAAGCTGTTAGCCTACCCTACGGCGAAAATGGCAGACTCAGCTTATACGTCTTTTTACCTCGCCAAAACTCGAATCTATCAAACTTTTACCAACAACTCAATTCGGCTAACTGGGAACAGTGGCTAACTCGGTTTAACTTGCGCGAAGGTACTGTACGGCTACCGCGTTTTCAAATGGAATATGACGTAACACTCAATGATACCCTTAAAGCGTTGGGTATGGGCGTTGCGTTTGCAGATAATGCGAATTTTTCGGGTGTTGGTGACGATTTAGCGCTGAGTGAAGTCAAGCATAAAACCTTTGTCGAAGTGAATGAAGAAGGAACCGAAGCGGCTGCGGTGACATCAGGAAGAGTGATGGCGGTATCAGCACCCATTGCAGAACCTTTTGAGATGACGGTGAATCGTCCTTTCTTCTGTGCGATTCGCGATAACCAAACAGGAACCATTTTATTTATGGGTTCTATCGTCGAACCGCAAGCTTAGCTGTATCCAACGATCGGGTTTGCCTTTCTACACCTGATACGAACCTTTTGGGGGAAGCTCTTCAGTAGCTTGTTGTTGCGTGATTTCTACGGTTGTTTGCGAGGCATCGTGGCTTGGTTCAGCGGGGACATCATGTACGGCTTCGTGTTCAGAAGAACGCACTGCGCTTAAAGCCGTTTTAATCACAACCGCAGTTGGTACGGCGACGATTACGCCCAATAAACCACCGATTCTCGCTCCGGTTAAGACCGAAACTAATACCCATACAGGATTTAAACCTGTCACACTTCCCAAAATGCGCGGCGCAACTAGGTTATCGAGAATCTGCTGTACAATCACTGCCGCAATTAAAACGCGCGTACCTAGCCAAAAGTCTTGCAATGCGACCAGTAATGTGGTAATAGCAATACCCACAGTTCCCCCAAAGGGAACCAACGCCATAATACCAATCGTGATACCAAACAGTAACCCAAAGGGTACTTTTAACCATAGAAAGATCGCCGTGAGCGAACACCCCATGCACAAACCGAAAATTAGCTGTCCGATAAAGAAATTTTGGAAGCTAAGGCGTAATGTTTGCGAAAAAGGAGTGCGCAGCTTTGTCGGTAGCCATTGAACTAAACTTTGCCAGAGGTCATCGCCATGCTGCAATAAGTAAAATGCCAAGACCATCGTGAGCAAAAAGTCTAACAGACTCGTTAGCGTGACGACCGCGAGGTTTAAAACTTGCACCGCGATCGCTTGCAGTTGCCCTTTAACGCGATCGTTAATTTGTACCACCAAAGCATCAAGATTCAATGGTAAACCTTGATTTTCTGCCCACTCATTCAACAACATCAACTGATGTCGCCCTGAATCAATTAACTCTGGTAACCGCGCTACGAGTTGCTGGGCTTGCATCAATACTAAGGGTACGAGCGTCACCCCTACCGCCAGCAATATCGATAATGTCAACAAGAATACTAAAACCGCAACCTGTTCGCGCCTTGCGCCTTGGCGTTCCATCCAACTAACAGGATAGTTCAGCAAAAATGCTAACAGTGATGCCCCAACTACAATCACAATCAACGAGTGGAAGTAATCAAAAATCGTCGATACTGCCACAGCATTCAAAACAAGCAGGGGAGCGAACAGCGCGATCGCTAACAGCCGCCCAGTCGGCGTCATCACCTGCCACCAATTTAGGAGTTTGCGTGTTTGCATTTACCAACTGCCAAATAGAACAAACTCAATTTCTTTTTCCTTGCAGCCTATTATCTCTAACTCTATCGCTTTGACTCATCCATCTACCTCAGGATTCTGAAAACTGTTATGAACGATCGTCAAATCAGGGCAACTAGCCCTCTTAAGTTCACTCTACACGAGCAAAAGGGTAGGGAAAGGTTACTAGAGAATGAATTGGTAACTTCCTCCCAGCGTCAGCAGCCCACTCAAGATGCCCAGTTTTCCACTCCTCCTAACCGTCTATTATTATTGTTCTATCTCATTCCTGTGGTTGGCTTTTTTCCATCGCTTTGGACTTTGTATCGCCGTCAAGGGAGCAGAGAACAATTTGCACTTAGCCGTCTATCGATTACCTTAGCAGGTACTTGGTTGTTAGGTTATCTGTTGATGAGTTTTGGTGCGGAAACGTCTGATTTTCTGGCACTGCGCCTATTAATTTTAAACAGCTTTTTGACTTCGGGTTATTTTCTCGTCAGTCTTTGGTTAATGTTTTTGCTCATCCAAGGTAAAGCAGTGCGTCTACCAGGATTTAGTCAATGGGCGGAGCGCATTTTAAGTAAGCATTTGCCCTGATTCAAGAGGTTTGAGTGATGAGTGGTAAGTGGTGAGTCATACAAAACACTATTCTTCCTCTGCCCCTCTGCCCCTCTGCCCCTCTGCCCCTCTGCCCCTCTGCCCCTCTGCTTCCTCTGCTTCCTCTGCTTCCTCTGCTTCCTCTGCTTCTTCTACTAAGGGTGGTTAAACTGCACAAATCCAGTTAAACTCCAAACAGCAAAAACTCAAATTTCTAGCGAAAGTTCCGATATCCTGCTAGATGTGTCATATTTATTGCTATTTATGGCTCACTACAGTTGATACCTGAAAGCTAGCTCGATCTAGCGTCTTTTGCTCTCTTGTTCTTAAATGAACTGTTGTATTTGTTACGTGTGAGGATGTCTGTGCCAATTCATAAAATTTCTGCTCGCAATCCCTCTGTAGCTGCGTCTCCCCGAATTGTCCATACCAAGTATTCTTCCGCTAAGTCAGGGCGTTGGCTGTGGTTTTGGGTGGCAATGTCTGGTATCGCGATGTTGTCAGCAACGGCTGGAGCGCTGTTAGCTGTATCTTTATCCAGTACCCCGTTAATGCAATCGCGGCTTACCCCAGAACAAAAGGCAATCTTTGGGCGAGGCGATCGCATTTCTAAAACTGGTTTACGCCTTGCTGAATTGACTCGCCCTGTGAATATTCTCGTTTTAGGCATCAAGGTTCTCTCTTCGGATGTTGACGATCCTGATATTAGGTCAGAAGACTTAGGCTACCACGCACTTGTTAATTCTTTTGAAGGTCTTTCGGATACGATGCTGCTATTGCGGTTCGATCCAGAAACCGAAAAACTGGCAGTTCTTTCAATTCCTAGAGATACGCGTACCTATGTCGAAGGGCTAGGCATCACAAAAATTAATGCCGCGAATGCTCGAGGCGGTCCCGCACTAAGTGCACAAGCTGTCAGCGATCTTTTAAATGGCGTACCGATTGACCGCTATATCCGCATTAACGTTCAAGGTGTTGAAAAGCTCGTTGATGCTTTGGGTGGTGTTACGGTTTATGTCCCCAAAGATATGAAATATCAAGATGACAGCCAACATCTATATATCAATTTGAAAGCAGGAAGACATCATCTCGACGGCAATCAAGCATTGCAACTACTACGCTTTCGCTACGACGAATACGGCGATATTGGTCGCATCCAACGCCAGCAAATGGTGATGCGGGCTTTGATGGAACAAGCTCTAAACCCAGCAACTTTGGCGCGAATGCCGCAGATTATGTCGGTGATTCAAACGCATATCGATACTAACTTGACCGTTGAGGAGCTCATGGCACTCGTCGGCTTTGGCGTTCAAACAGATCGTTCGGATGTTGAAATGCTGCTGGTTCCAGGGACTTTTAGCACGCCAGACCAATACGTTGCAAGTTATTGGCTACCCGATAAAGAACGAATTGCCACAATGATGGCAAAGCACTTTAATGTGCCTACCGATTCAGAAATTGATGATGTCGATCCGGCAAGGTTGCGAATCGCAATTCAAGATAGTACAGGTAGCGATCGCGCGATCCGATCGCTAGCTAACTTTCTGCAATCATCTGGTTATCGACGCGTTTACGTTGCGAACCCTTGGAATGAACCATTAGAAGTGACGCGGATTGTGGCGCAGCAAGGTGATGTCGATAGCGCGCAAGCGATTCGCAATGCTTTGGGATTTGGTGAAATCCGCGTGGAAAGCACGGGTAATCTGCGTTCGGATGTGACAATTCAACTAGGTCAAGATTGGTTGCGAGTGCACGAAGCGCAGTAGATTAAATTTGCTGTGCAATCCATTCTTGTAATATCGGATTGACTTTTTCCGGTGCTTCATCTTGGGGACAATGCCCAACACCTTCAATGGGAATAAACGCTTTTACTTGTGGGTAGTTCGCTAATTGTTTACCCAACTCAAATGGTTCCCACGGATCGGCAGTTCCCCACAAGATAATTGCTGAACATGGTAGCTGTGGTAACAAATCTTCGGGTAATGGACCGGAAGAATACGCCGTAAAAGCTAAAAAAACGGCAACAGCACCTGGATCTTTGGTTGGTGCCATCAAAATATCAACAAGTTCATCTGTCACAACTTCCGCATTCGCATACGCCTGAAGCAAAATCTTGCGCACAGTTTTTGGCTTGGCAATTTGATGGAAGAAAAAGTTGCCAATCGGCTTGACGGCGAGGAGTCGTTGCACCAAAGGCGCACCAAAACGGCGATACCAAGGTAAAGTTGCCCGTTTGCGGTCGTGAAGCAGTCGCAACGAACAGTTTAATAGCGCAATACTTCGAGCGATATCTGGACGATCGACAACGGCTTGCATCACCGCAATACAACCAATCGAATTTCCTACTAAAAACGCCGGTTCGCCCACAACCTCACGGCAAAAATCGGCAATTTGCTGTCCCCACGTTTCAAACGTATACTGCATTTCTTCTGTGGGTTCCGGTTTGGCAGAACCACCAAAGCCAATTAAATCAATCGCATAGACACGGCAAGTTTCGGCAAGTACGGGAATGTTTTTGCGCCAATGCCACCAGGAAGCACCAAAGCCATGAATTAACACAACCGCAGGTCCTGTTGTGCCTTGCGTTTGATAGCAAATCGGAAACCCTTGCCAAATCCAAGTTTTCGTCGCGGTGAAGGATGGGGTGGAAACTGTCATAGATCTTCTAAATTAAGCGATCGCCTTAACTGTATTGTGACAATTCTTCACAAAATTCTAAATTTTATTTTATTATTTCTATTAATCTAGAAATATGGAATCAAATACGGCAAAATATGCAGATTTATTTGCAGCACTAGCGTCAGAACCTCGGCTAGAAATTATGCGCTTACTCTTTGCAACTTATCCGCAAGGAATGATCGTGAGTGATATTCAAGCCAAATTACAAATTCCCAATTCCACACTGTCGCATCATCTAGAGAAACTGCGACAAGAGCATCTCATCAGTTCTAGGAAAGAAAAGCAATATATTTGGTACGCAGTCAACACCAAGACAATCGAAGATTTATTAGCTTTTCTCTTTAACGGCTGTACGATCGCCCATCCTCGCAGTCAAGACAAGCTAGACCCTGTTCAGAATCCATTCACGGAGGCAGGATTTATGTTTGAAGGGTTCTTAAGTTCGCTCGAAAGCCTATTTGGTAGCGTGTTTGACCGCATTGTGCTGCCCAGAGGTTTTGAAAGATTTACGCGAAAAGCAACGCAAGTCATTGCGCTAGCCCAAGATGAATCGCGCCGTTTGGGACATCAATACGTTGGCACCGAACAACTTTTATTAGGATTACTCAAAGAAGGAACCGGAACTGCTGCACAAATTCTTTTAGCCGAAGGACTCAATGTAGAAAATTTGCGCACAGAAGTCGAAAAACGTATTGGACGTGGGAAAGGAACGCCGTTAGATATTCCATTTACACCAAGAGCTAAAAGAGTTTTAGAGCTTTCTGTAGAACAGTCGCAGCGCCTAGGCGATCAGTATATAGGTACTGAACACTTGCTGTTAGGAATTTTGCGCGAACGCGGCGGAATGGCAGTTCGGGTACTGGAAAACTTAGGAGTTAACCCAGATAGCTTAGAGCAGCGAATTTTACAGTGGAATGGCTCTAATTAGTCGTGCAGCGATCGCCCACAGTATGCCAGGATGGTTCGTGTTGTGTTCCTATTAAACTCAATTTGTCATGCTGGCTCAAACTTCTACAGCGGTTACACCCTTCCTCGGCGCAGACGTCGCGGCGGATTATGCGGCGGCACAAGTCGTCATTTTACCAATTCCCTACGAAGCAACAACAACGTATCGGCGTGGTTGTGAAACTGGTCCTGATGCAATTCTCGCAGCATCGCAGCAAGTGGAATACTATGACGAGGAACTCGACTGGGAAACAGGACTTGATGTAGGCATCTATACGCATCCCTCGATTGCAGATACTCGCAAAGGGGCTGTCACCTCCGAGGAAATGTTGCAAGTTACCAGAGAAACTGTTTTCAAGCTCGTGCGAGACGGTAAATTTGTCATTTCCTTAGGCGGCGAACACAGTATTACCACAGGCGTTGTGGAGGCGTATCGTCAAGCGTATCCTGATGAATCCTTTACCGTTGTCCAAATTGACGCGCATGGAGATTTACGCCACGAGTACGAAGGCTCAATTCATAACCATGCTTGCGTGATGCGACGGATTGTTGATATGGGATTACCGACGGTTCAAATTGGCATTCGCGCGATTTGTAAAGAAGAAGCTGATTTGATTAAAGAAAAAAATCTCACCGTGTTTCGCGCGCGGGAAATTGCTGCACAACCGAATTGGATCGAAAACGCGATCGCCGCAATTCCCACAGAAAAGGTATTTCTGACGATTGACTTAGATGGCATTGACCCCACACTGATTCCTGGTGTTGGAACTCCTGAACCTGGCGGTTTGAACTGGTATGCACTGACAACATTTCTGCGTGGCGTCTTTGACAAACATCAAGTTATCGGCTGCGACGTCATGGAATTAGCCCCAGTAACTGATTCGGTCGTTTCAGAATTTACCGCCGCTAAGCTCGTTTACAAACTAATTGGCTATCAAGCCGTCGCTCAAGGCTGGGGGAAGAATTAAGCACAGGTGCAGAGGAGAATAAATAATGATAAATGAGCGTTAACTCAAAACTCACAACTCATCACTACCCACTCTTTCACTAACCACTAGAGTAACTAGAGACACAGAACCCCTCTGCTGCTATCTTAAATTGGAGGCAATTGCAATCAAATTTATCCTAAATGCATGGGAAAACCTTACCGGCGGATTTTACTAAAACTGAGCGGTGAAGCCTTGATGGGAGACCTAGGCTATGGGATCGACCCAACCATCGTTCAAGAAATTGCGGCAGAAGTCGCAGAAGTAGTAAATAGTGGCGTACAAGTAGCTATTGTAGTAGGTGGTGGCAACATCTTTCGTGGCGTCAAAGCGTCAGCTGCTGGAATGGATCGGGCAACAGCCGACTACATTGGTATGATTGCAACGGTGATGAATGCGCTCACGCTCCAAGACGCTTTGGAACGGATGGAAGTGCAAACACGCGTGCAAACAGCGATCGCCATGCAAGAAGTAGCGGAACCGTATATTCGACGTCGAGCAATTCGCCATCTCGAAAAAGGACGAGTGGTGATTTTTGGCGCGGGTTCGGGAAATCCGTTCTTCACAACCGATACAACAGCAGCGCTAAGAGCCGCTGAAATTGACGCTGAGGTGATTTTTAAAGCCACCAAAGTAGACGGAGTATACGATTCCGATCCCCACAAAAATCCTGATGCTAAACGCTATCAAACGCTTAACTATGTTCACGTTTTGACTCAGGATCTGCGGGTGATGGATAGTACTGCGATCGCTTTATGTAAAGAAAACAATATTCCGATTCTTGTCTTTGACCTCTCGGTGCGAGGTAACATCCGCCGAGCGGTAACAGGAGAATCGATCGGAACCCTTGTGGGAGGTTTCTGTGAAGTTAGCTGAAGCTGAGAGTTCGATGCAAAAAGCCGTTGATGCAACGCAACGCGCTTTTAATACAATCCGCACTGGTCGCGCTAATGCGAGTTTACTTGACCGCGTGATGGTGGAATACTACGGTACCCCCACCCCGCTTAAATCACTGGCGAATATTAGTACGCCTGATGCTGCGACAATTACAATTCAACCGTATGACCGTAGCAGCCTTAATCTCATTGAAAAGGCGATTTCGATGTCGGATGTCGGACTAACCCCGAACAACGACGGCTCGATGATTCGTCTCAATATTCCACCACTTACGAGCGATCGCCGTAAAGAACTGGTGAAACTCGCCGCGAAGTATGCGGAAGAAGGACGCGTTTCAATTCGTAATATTCGCCGCGATGCTCTTGATACCATCCGCAAACAAGAGAAAAATAGCGAAATTTCAGAAGATGAAGCGCAAGACCTTCAAGATAAACTGCAAAAGTTGACGAACAAATACACCAACAAAATCGATGAATTGCTAGCAGAAAAAGAGAAAGATATCACAACTGTTTAAGTCATTTTTATGGCTAATAACTTGTGATATTAGCTATAACCAATCAATAGCAAGGGGTAAAAGTTAAAAAGTGATTTTTTGACGGAACTTTTACCCCCCAATTTCATATGTTTTTTCAGATTTATAGCCCAGAATTGCTCGAGGTTTTGCAATCGGTAGTAGTTCCGAGTCATCTGGATAAGGCAACGTAGCATTAAAAATAGAACGCGTGAGAACCCGCAGCTTTACAAAAGCTTTATCAAATTGACTTGTAATTCAACTAAATCTTCATAGATAAAATCAGTCAGACAGAGTCAGACAGAGATTATAGATATGGTAACTTAAATGTTAACTTCAACTTAACAAAGGAGATTTTCACGACTTAATCGTTTGATAATCGACAAAAAGGCATCTAAAAATACTGCAAAAAAATACAAAATGAACGAGTTGTAGGCAGGTAACTTGTGATGTTGAGGCGATCGCATTGCCACGATTGACGGGCAAAATGAGTTAGAACCTGCTTAAGAATAAAGTTAGCCAACTTAGGAGCAAAACTGTAGCATCATGTACGATTGCATAATTGTCGGTGCCGGACCTGCTGGCGGTACAGCAGCCTATCATTTAGCGAAAAGGGGACGTTCAGTATTAGTTTTAGAGAAAGAATCACTACCGCGCTACAAGCCCTGTGGAGGTGGAGTTTCACCCGCGATCGCTAAATGGTTTGACTTTGATTTTTCCCCAGCGATTTCTACAAAGGTCAATACCATTCGCTACACCTGGAAAATGGGCGATCCGGTGCAAGCTAAATTGCAAACTCCTGAACCAATGTGGATGGTACGGCGCGACGTATTTGACCACTTTCTAGTGCAACAAGCGCAAAAACAAGGAGCCGAACTGCGCGACAACACCGAAGTCAAGGGAATTCAGTTTAACAGCGACCACTGGCAAGTTGATACAGCGAATGGTCCGGTCGCCGGTCGTTATATCATCGCCGCAGACGGTGCGAAAGGCTCGATGGCAAAGTGGTTAGGCTTTAAAGACCGCAAACGCCGCTTGGCAGGCGCATTAGAAGCCGAAGCCCCCGCTAAGGTGGAAGATGGTCATATTGCCCATTTTGAGTTTGGCATGGTCAAAAACGGCTACATTTGGAACTTCCCGAAAGCCGACGGTTACTCAATCGGTGTTGGGACATTTATTGGTGGCGAACCGCAAGATTTTAAAGGAATTTTGAGCGAGTACGGTAATTTATTTGGCTTAGATATCAAAACCTGCAAGCAGTACGGTCACGCGCTGTGTTTGTGGAATGGCAATCAAAAGCTACATACGCAAAATGCTGTATTAGCAGGGGAAGCCGCGTGTGTTGTCGATCCCTTAACCGCCGAAGGCATTCGCCCATCAATATTTAGTGGTGTCAAAGCAGCCGAAGCTATCGATCGCGCGATCGCAGGCGATATCGATGCTCTAGAGCGCTACTCGCAAGTCATCAGCGACGAGTGGGGTGCTGATATGGCGTGGGCACAAAAACTAGCCGGAGTCTTCTACCGCGTTCCTGGTATTGGTTACAAAGTCGGCGTGAAACGTCCCACAGCAACACAACGCATGGGTCAAATTCTCTGTGGGGAAATGAGTTATGGTGATGTCGCCGGTCGCGCCCTTAAGCGCCTCAGTGGTAGCTTAATCCCAGGAATGGGCGGGTAAAAAAGTGAATGAGGGGTGAGGAATGAGGGGTGAATGACTAGTGCTGAGTTTTGAGTTGTGAATTTATCAAAAAGAGCATTCTCCTCTCAAACCGTGCACCTAAAGCTCCCTCTGCTCCTCATGATTGACTATCCCTTCCCATTTCCTTTAGCAGATGCTCCTGAGCCTTGGTAAATACGCTGCTGTTGCTCGGGAGTTAACCACGCGGCTCTAGGTAATCGAGTTTCGGGCGCGACAAATTGACGTCGCACTGGATCGTATTCGAGGATTTCTCCGGATTCGATATAATACACCCAACCGTGTAGCTGAATCTGACCAGAGTGCAATCGGGAATGAATCACTGGATAAGTACGTAAATTTTCAAGTTGAGTCAGAATATTTTCTTCCACGGTTGCTTGCAGCAGTTTTTCGCCTTCGTAGTCTTGATAATTTTCCTTAATCATTCGCCGAGTTGCTTCAGCGTGTTTGAGCCACTCATAAACCGCAGGCATTTCTTCTTCTAACTTATCTAGCTTGAGCAATCCTTTCATCGCTCCACAGTGCGAGTGACCGCACACGATGACTTGTTTAATACCCAAAGCATGAATTGCATACTCAACAGCAGCACATTCCCCTCCATTAGTCGCACCGTAAGGCGGAATGATATTACCCGCATTGCGAATAATAAACATTTCCCCAGGCTCGGCTTGCGTGATTAAATTTGGGTCAATCCGTGAGTCAGAGCAAGTAATAAATAAAATTCGTGGATGCTGACCTTGCGACAGCAACTCAAACATCTCGCGGTGGGTACTCAAATAATTGGTTTGAAACGAATGAATACCCTGAATCAGCTTTTTCATACCTATTCCCCTAGCGGTGCAAAGCGCCGCACCTTCTTACTTAACTTAAGTTTATGAAATAATCGCCCCTGATAGGCTAATCAAAGATTTTTTCTCAAAATCACTTTGATTAAAACGTGAAATCATACCCGCAAATATTGCAATTTTCTGACACTGAAGTCGATCGCGAATCGAGAAAACGCTGAAGATCTTGACTAATTCCCAAAATAAATCACTCAAATAAGTATATGTTCCCCTAAAATAAGGAGCGAGTAAGCGTAAAGAATTATTATTTATGCGAGTAGTAGCCCTAGTGCCTGGCGGCATCGGCGACCAAATCCTATTTTTTCCCACTCTTGATGACCTAAAACAAAATTATCCTAATGCTCGAATTGATGTCGTGGTAGAACCACGCGCTAAAGAAGCATACCGCATCTGCAAGGCTGTCAATGATGTTTTAGTATTTGACTACCAAGACCGAAACAGCGCAGCGGATTGGGTCAATTTAGTAGGTATTCTACGCGATCGCGAATATGACGTCGTCATCTCCGTGGGGCAACGCTGGTTTGTCGGTTTATTGCTGTGGTTAACCGGAATTCCTATCCGTATCGGCTACAAAGGAGCAGGTAATATATTCCTGACAAATGCTGTCCCGCTCAAATCACAGCAGTACGCAGCAGCAATGTACCACGATTTGCTGCAAGGGTTAGGAATCAATTCTCCCTGTCCAGAGTTGACAGTTAATGTGCCAGCCGCAGATATTGACTGGGCAGAAAACGAAAAAAAACGATTGGAAATTCAAAGCAGTGGCTATGTTTTACTGGCAGATAGTTTTGAGCAATCTATGCCAAATAACAGCTACCCGATTGAAAAATGGCAGCAAATCATTGCAGACTTTCGCCAGAAACAGCCTGATTTACCTTTAGTCGCTCTTCAACCACCAGACGATCCGCGGTGGACACAACTAGCACAAGCAAATTCTGAGCTTAAACTGACATCGCCACCTGATGTAGGTAAGTTAGCCGCAATCATTGCGGGTGCAGATTTGTTACTGTGTACCGAGGGTGTACCGCTACAGCTGGCTGTTGCAGTCCAAACGTATGCGATCGCGCTATTCGGAGCGACCGATCCGGCAAAATTCTTGCCAAAAAGCGATCGCTATATCCCCATCAAATCTCCTAGCGGAAAAATTGCGGATATTTCGCCCCAAACTGTTTTAGAGCGCATCTGGCGAGGCTAATATCATGTCTAATAAAAGACCCGTGAAGGCAGCTAGCTTCAAAAGCAGGGGAGAGTAGAGAATTCCAACGAATTGACCGGACTTGATATAAGTTAGAATTCAAACATTTCAAAGAATGTATCCTCTAAGTCGTAGCCAAACATTTGTCCCATCGACTTGAGGCGCGAGCGACTGGGGATACCTTGCTGTTGCAGCCAATCGTGCAAAATAAAGATTTTGTGCATCAAGAAAATCTCCAAGGCTTCAGGATTATACTGGATGCCTTGTTTGGCACTAAATTGATGCGGTACGAGCATCGCCGTATAGCGGGCAAGTTCCCCTGTCCAATCGAGTAAAAATGGCAACCAAGGATACTGAGCATCTAGACGAATAAACCACAGCCGAATCTCTGGAATTTCTGAAAGTTCGCGCGGGTCGTCAGGCTCGCGCGGATAATTAATCTCAAAGCGCAGCTGTTGTTCGTGGGTAGCAATTGTTCCTGCTTGCAACAAAGTTTCGATCGTCGTTTGCGCCGGAGATAAATCCAAGGTATTGATTTGCTCAAAATTAAGTGCGATCGCCAATGTCATGGAATAACCACAATCTCAAAGTAAGTTCATTGTCGCATTAAGCACAGTTGAGAATTAACGTCTCAGTTCCCAAAGTTTCTGTACGCATTCATCGGCTTTAATTTAGGTGTCACCCCTTTATCTACCAACTTACTGTACAAAGCTGTACGCGGTAAGACGCGGAGAACTTCCTCGACTGTTGTTAAACCATTTGTCACTTTCTCAACAGCCGCGGTGCGGAACGAAGCAAAATGAATTTCGCGCAAGTAACGATGTAATTGCGTGAGGGTACCTTCATAAATAATTTCCCGCACCGTATCATCGACATCTAATAGCTCAACAACGGCTTCGCGTCCCAAGTAACCTGAATTGAAACATATTCCACAACCTTTACCTTTACGCCATTGCCCTGCATGCGCGTGTTGCGAGTCAATTCCGAGTACGCGTAAATCCGCTTCTGTTGGAGTATAAGGTTCGCTACAGTGCGGACACACTCGGCGGACAAGTCGCTGTGCCACAATTCCCAACAACGCATCGCTGAGTAATCCAGGATCGGGACCAATATCGCGCAATCGCGGAATCGCACCTACAGCATCGTTTGTGTGCAGTGTCGTAAATACCAAGTGTCCTGTGAGCGCGGCACGTACTGCGGTTTCTGCGGTCTCGCGATCGCGGATTTCTCCCACCATGATGATATCAGGGTCTTGACGTAAAATGGCGCGTAAACCCGCTGCAAATGTCATTCCTGCGGCTTCGTTAACTTGTGTTTGCGTAATGCGTGGCAAGATGTACTCGACAGGATCTTCGACGGTAACGACGTTGACATTTTCAGTAGCTACCGCTTGCAAACTTGTATAAAGAGTACTTGTTTTACCCGAACCCGTGGGACCTGTAAGGATAATCATCCCTTGCGGTTGTTGCAGCCAAGATTTATACACCTGTAAGGTTTGTTGCGAAAATCCCAAATTTTCGAGTTGTGAAAATGGATTTTCACGCGGTAGTAAGCGAATCACCGCCTTTTCGCCATTGACGCAAGGAAGCGTACTGACACGCATATCCATGCCCATTTCCGCGTTTTCATCAATCGTGTATTTTTCTTCAATACGTCCATCTTGCGGGCGGCGACTTTCAGAAATGTCCATTTTAGACATCACCTTGATCGCCACAATGACGCGACGGCTTAATTCTTGGGGTAGCATTGTGATATCACGCAGCACTCCGTCAATGCGATAGCGCACGCGCAAACCTTCGGTGGTAGGTTCGAGGTGGATGTCACTCGCTCGATTGCGCAATGCTCCAGAAAGCAAAGTTTTGATGCGTTCAATTTGATCCGCCGAGCGCGATAAATAGATTTGCGTTGTTTCTGTAATGTTTTCGGCTTCTTGCTCGCCTGTGAGTGGATTGACAAACGGTGTCGCCGTGATGCGGTTCGTATTAAGATTTTGGGTGTGAAACCAGGTACGGTAACTATTGTCTGATATCGGAATGATTTGGATATTGCTGCCAGTCCGTTCGGCTAAAAAAGCGATCGCCTGCGAATCAATCTCAACGGGACTACCTAAATAGTAACAACCGCGCCACAATAACAATGGAATTACGGGAGGAACACTGCTTTTGTCAGGAAAGTGACGCAAAAATCGAGAATTCACATCGCGATCGAGTAGTTCGGTATTCACGCTTCCGCGATCGTCTACAAGCAGCTTAAGTGCTTCAGCACAGCTAATTTCTTGATTTTTGAGTCTTTGCCAAGCTGAGGGAGTTGCCGATTGCATAATTAATTTAGAGTTAATAAGTTTGAACTATTCGTTTGAAATAACTTCTTGGCGAAGTTGTTCGATTACGGATTCGCACGTCTTCTTTACTTATACCTTGTCACTACTCAAGCAGCTACTTGCAAATTAGTCAACTGCATTTCATTAATATTAAGTAGATTTAGCTATCTGATTTTTTTAATAGTTTTTTATATTTATATTTTAATTATAAAAGTCAGGATTTTTTATCTATGTGAGAACAGATACTAGCAATGCTCACTTTCCAGAGCTTAACTATACGTAAGAGCATTGAATTCAAAAATATTTGGCTTAATTAAGTTTTTACCTTACACTCAATAGTTGAATTTTCTGCAAATAACTCAGTTCGTCAATAAACAACTTTGCCTCAGTTCAATCACTTGAAAATCATTAAATTTCTGATAGCAGCGTGTAAAAAGTAAGTTTTCTGAAGCGAGCGTTTGCCTAAATAAGTACCTTTAGTATCAACTGAACTTGCAGCAGGTTAGACGAGTCAGGCTAAGGCTTGTAGACATTTATGGCAAATATAAGTTAAAGTTGTAATGAGTTTGTTTACCAAGTAACATTAACTGCTTATTAGGTCGATAGCAGATGGCATCTACTGCCAAAGGTTATAGGTAGCAACTCGCGGGTAAATAGCAGTTTATATGGAATGCTCATTTCTCCAATGCAATTACCCATTTCGGTAAAATAATCAACAAGGGGTAGATTTGCTACCCGATCGCAAAAGAAGTTTCAGCCATGCAAAAAGAAGCGGCAGCTACCAAACCAATTCGCTCATTTGAAGATGCTGTTGCCCAGTGTCAAGCACTGGGTATGCGCTTGAGTCGCCAGCGTCGCTTCATCTTGGAGCTACTTTGGCAAGCGCAAGAACATCTATCAGCAAGAGAAATTTACGATCGCCTCAATCAACAAGGAAAAGCGATCGGACATACATCAGTGTATCAAAACTTAGAAGCACTTTCGAGTCAAGGCATCATTGAGTGCATTGAACGCTCCGATGGACGCCTTTACGGAAATATCAGCGATTCGCACAGCCACGTGAATTGCTTAGATACAAACCAGATCTTAGACGTAGAAGTAGAACTTCCAGAAGACTTGCTAGCAGAAGTCGAGCGCAGAACTGGAGTCAAAATTACTGACTATAGTATTAACTTTTACGGATATCGGCAGACACAAGTGTAAGATGTGCGCGTACGCTGAATGTGGAGACCATATCAAACACAATGAGCGATCGCACCATCAAGCTACTCTTAGTCGATCCTGACCCGATTTTCCGGATAGGATTTTCGCGACTTATCGCTGAGTCATACCCTGATATCCAAATCGTTGCAGAAGCTGAAACCAGCTCTGTGGCACGAAAAATCTTAGCAGACTTTGCCAGAGAGAACGCAACGGCATTCTCTAGTGGTTTACCTTCTGATGCAGCGGTTAACTTAGTTGTTCTAGAGCTACAGCTAGGACTAGAGCTTTGCCAACAGCTAAAATCCCATTATCCTGACTTGCCGATATTGATTCTCAGTTCGGTACAAGAACCTGCCTTACTAGCCTCAGCAAAGGCGATAGGAGTTGAAGGCTACTGTCCTAAAGGAACTGCGATTGTTGAAGTCGTCGCAGCTATCCGCCAGGTCGTCTCCAAGAGAACTTATTGGATAGAAGCCGAAGTTCTGCAAAATCCTTTAGCTGCGCCGAGTATCCTTGCTTTAGTCCGAAATCATCTTCGGTGGACGGGATTGCAGCAGATTGATACGACATTAGCAGCAGTCACAGCACGATTACAAGTTCCTGATTTGTCATTACTCGATCGCGCCTTTTTAGCAGGACAACGTCGAGAACTCCTCGCCTCGCGTTGGCTAGTCACGCACTTATTACCTCTACCAAAAGCGAGTTACAAAACGGTTGCGAATCATTCCGCGATCGCAGGAACAAAAAATACAAAAGAAGGAGACCTCGCACAGTCATCCGTGACAGATACTAGCGAAGGTGTCTCCGCATTATTGCCACAGCCAAGCACGGCGGCGGTATCAATTGTGCATTTAGAAAATGGTAACTTGAGCCACCGAAAGGAAGCACGCGAGATTCTTGAGTTCACTGCAGCTAAACTCGATCAAAGCTTACAAAACTTGACCGCGATCGCGCTCGAAACTGATATTTTTCGGGAGGGAAAGAAGCGCGAGTTACTCAAGACCATTTTACAAAAAGTTGTAGAAGTTTTAGAAGATTTACGTTTCGCGCAAGTTCAGCCAGAGCAGTTAATTGAAATGCAGCGTCTAATTCTCCGCGATTTGTGGCAAGGCGCAACCGCAGACTTTTTTGGTAGATATGCCATGCTTCAAGTAGGCGATCGCCAGTTAGAAATTGTAAATCTACTCTTACAAGATGTCGAAATTGTTCAAGTTGAAATTCTTAATAAAATTCCCTTAGTCAGTGACTTATTTTCGTATTTATTATTTCAAACACCGCTAATTATTGATAATTTCCCCTACAAAGCTGATACACCAGAAGCCAAAGCCCGCGCTGAATTAATTTTACACAATCTCTTAATTCATGTGGCAAATGCTGTAGCACAACCTTTGTTAAATAGGCTCGCTGATGTAGAAATTATAAAGCAAAACTTTTATGATAGTCGATTAATTTCTACGCGAGAAATTGAGAAATTTAGAAATAATTTATCCTGGAAATATCGCTGGAATAAATATTATATTGAACCCAAAGCAATTTTTGAAAGTCGCTACGATTTATTAATTTTCACTGGTAGAGGTATTGCTCAAACTTCGATTTATGCTCCGCGCGGACAAGAATTACAACAACTTTCTGGTATTCCGCAAGTAGTCACGTTAGCGCTCGAACTCCGCGATGCGATCGCCCCTCGGTTCCGCGCCGTCATTGCGTTTTTAGGAAGTGGCGTTGTGTATGTTTTGACACAAGTTATTGGGCGTGCGATCGGTTTAATTGGTCGCGGTATTCTGCAAGGAATCGGTGGTTCAGTATCAGAAGGAAGAAAGAAGAAATTTTAGAATAGCAGAGGTCAGGGTATTGAGAGCAGAGAAGCAGAGAAGAAATACTACATATAAACTTCTCTTTCACTACCACTAGTCAATAGCAACTAACTACTGGCTCCTTTTTCGATATTCCATAAGAGGAGTTTCCAAGACAATAGAATTAAGCTTCCATGATGTCTAATACCAATATCCTTAAAAAAGAGCTACAAATAATCTCTCCCCTACTCCTCTGCTCCTCTGCTCCTCTGCTCCCTTCTATACGTATCTTCAGCAAGAATTTGAA
>NZ_MVDI01000014.1 GCF_002939305.1 Chroococcidiopsis sp. TS-821
GCTTTCTTTGGCTTTCAAACTATCTTCTTTTCTTGGTTCGGTCGCCGCGCTGGAAGCCTTGTCGCTTGCCTCCCTCACCGGCGCTTTACTAATATATCTAACCTAAATCAATATTGTCAACCGGTTGAGAAGAAAAATTGAAAAAATCTTGAAAAGCTTACTAGATAATGATTCTAGAATAGATGGACTGCCAAAAAATCAGAAAAGGAACAATCAACTGTGAAAAATATTGCTGTACTACCACCATTATTAATTCTTGACCCCATGCTTCGGAGTTGGTTAAGCGAGGATATTGGGCGAGGAGATCGCACAACACAAGGTTTACTATCAGCCGGAAATTCTCGGGCAAGCGCACAGTGGATAGCAAAAGCCGCTGGAATTGTTGCCGGATTACCAGTCGCAGCCAGAGTGTTTCAGCTTTTGTCCGAAAAAACGAGTTTTATAACTAAAATTGACGAAGGACAATTGTGCCAGCCAGGACAAGCGATCGCGCAAATAGAAGGTCCGCTAGAGGCAATGCTAACAGGAGAACGAGTAGCTCTAAACTTAGCTATGCACTTGAGTGGAATTGCGACTTTGACGCGGAAGTATGTAGAGAAGTTAGCTGAACTTCCTACTCAATTAGTCGATACGCGCAAAACAACACCTGGTTTGAGGTTGCTCGAGAAGTATGCAACACAAGTAGGTGGAGCGAAAAATCATCGTATGGGCTTGGATGACGCGATCGTGATTAAAGACAACCATATTGTTGCTGCAGGAGGAATTGGAAACGCGATCGCTCGCATTCGCGCTCAAAGTCCTTATCCCTTAACAATAGAAGTTGAAACAGAAACGATAGAACAAGTGCAAGAAGCTTTGCAGCACCAAGCCGACATCATTATGCTTGACAATATGCCTGTGGAAATGATGCATCAGGCAGTTGCGGTAATTCGTCAGTACGATAGTCGAGTTAAAATCGAAGCTTCCGGTAACATTACACTAGACACAATTTATCAAGTCGCAGCTACTGGAGTTGATTATGTTTCTACAAGTGCGCCAGTGACTCAATCTTCGTGGCTCGATATAAGTATGAGAATAAAAGGTTAGGGTTGTAGTATATAACTTCTTGACTGCGCTTTGGTATCTCTTCGTTTCAACCCTTAACCTTATGATAGCGACACTGGATCAACTAAAAGACAGATTTTCACAAGCCTTGATTGCTGCTTTCGGCAATGATTATGCTGAGGTAGATCCGATACTTGTACCTGCCAGTAATCCTAAGTTTGGCGATTATCAATCAAATGTTGCTTTGTCGCTGAGTAAGCAACTGAAACAACCAGCACGCGCGATCGCCGAGCAGATCGTAAATAACTTGGATGTAGCTGATATTTGCGAACCACCAAGTGTCGCTGGTCCTGGCTTTATCAACTTATTGTTGAAAACCGAATATCTAGAAACACAACTGAGTTCGATTCAGACAGATTCTAGGTTAGGAGTTGCATTAGCCAAAACTCCTAAACGGGTAGTTGTTGACTTTTCTAGCCCGAACATTGCCAAAGAAATGCACGTAGGACATCTGCGTTCCACGATTATTGGAGATTGTATTGCGCGAATTTTAGAATTTCGCGGTCACGATGTTCTGCGATTAAATCATGTTGGTGATTGGGGTACGCAGTTTGGAATGTTGATTGCTTACTTGCGCGAGGCGTATCCTGATGCGTTGACGACAGCTAATGCATTGGAACTTGGAGATTTAGTAACTTTTTACCGCAAAGCAAAACAAAGGTTTGACGAAGACGAGACATTCAGAGAAACAGCACGACAAGAAGTTGTCAAACTGCAAGCCGGAGTAGCAGATACTCAAAAAGCGTGGAAATTGCTGTGCGAACAGTCACGGCGTGAATTTCAAGTTATCTATGATCTACTCGACATTCATTTAATCGAGCGCGGAGAATCTTTTTATAACCCTTTGCTACCAGCCGTTGTAGAAGATTTAGATCGTCAAGGTTTACTTGTAGAAGATGCAGGAGCGAAATGCGTTTTTTTAGAAGGTTTTTCTAACAAAGAAGGAGAACCGCTACCGCTGATTGTGCAGAAATCGGACGGCGGTTACAACTATGCAACGACTGATCTTGCTGCAATACGTTATCGAATCAACCAAGACCGAGCCGAGAGGTTAATTTATGTTACAGACGCTGGACAAGCAAGTCACTTTGCACAGGTGTTTCAAGTAGCACGACGGGCAGGTTGGATTCCAGAGAATGTAGACGTTGTGCATGTTCCCTTTGGTTTGGTTTTGGGGGAAGATGGAAAAAAACTCAAAACGCGCTCAGGAGAAACTATTCGGTTGCGAGATTTGCTTGATGAAGCGATCGCGCGATCGCGTGCTGATTTAGAATCTCGACTGCAAGCCGAAGGTCGGAACGAGACTGAAGAATTTAAAGCTAAAGTGGCTCAAACCGTTGGTATTAGTGCGGTTAAATACGCAGACTTAAGTCAAAATCGGACGAGCAATTACATCTTTAGCTACGATAAGATGCTTGCTTTGCAAGGTAACACTGCACCTTACATGCTGTATGCCTATGTGCGAATTCAAGGAATTAGTCGTAAGGGACAAATAAACTTTGAGCAACTAGGTTCAGAAGCACAGATTTTCCTACACGAACCAACAGAGTTTGCACTAGCAAAGCACTTATTGCAACTTGGGGAAATTATCAGCGATGTTGAGCAAGATTTAATGCCCAATCGCTTATGTCAGTATTTGTTTGAACTTAGTCAGAAGTTTAATCAGTTTTACGACCAGTGTCCAGTTTTACAAGCAGCAGAACCGATACGTACATCTCGCTTACTTATGTGCAATCTAACTGCGAGAACGCTGCGACTTGGTTTATCTTTACTTGGTATATCGGTCATTGAAAGGATGTGACGAGATGCCTTCCGGCTTCAGTTAGAGCAAACACAAATACCTAGTAACTACTATGAGCAACTCGTAAAGGTTAACTCAGGTATCAATCGATGTAAAACTTGTTTAAGTACCATTGCTGTCCAGTCAATATCGGCTGCGGTGGTGTCTCGTCCTAAAGTTATCCGAATTGCGCCTAGTGCTTGCTGAGGGGTATAACCCATTGCGGACAGGATTGGGCTTGGGGAAAGCTTACCGCTATGACAAGCAGAACCGGAACTAATGGCAATTCCTGCTAAATTGAGTTGGCGGACAATCGTTTTACCTGTAACATTGTTGCCGTCAGTATGTGTGAGGCAAAAACTCACGTGATGCGGAAGCCGACAGGTACGATCGCCTGTGGGAATTAAATAGGGTGTATTGCTGAGTAAATCGAAAAGGCGATCGCGTAGTTGAATTAAACGCGGTGTTTCTGTTGTTATTTCTTGTGCCGCGAGTTCTGCAGCTACACCAAATCCCGCAATGATTGGTACAGCTTCAGTACCAGAACGTCGGCGGGACTCTTGTCCGCCACCACCTAGCAATGGTACTATTTCGATACCAGGACGCACATAAAGCGCTCCAGCGCCTTGAGGTCCATAGATTTTATGACTAGAAAGCGACAGTAAATCAATAGGAAGTTGTTGTACGTCAATAGGTAATCTTCCAGCAACTTGCACGGCATCAGTGTGAAATACAGCACCATGTAAGCGCGTAATTCTACAGAGAGATTCGATAGGTTGTAACGTTCCTACTTCGCTTTGTCCGTAGATAATTGAAACTAAAACGGTATTGCTGCGTAATGCTGCTTTCAATTCGAGTGGGTTGACTCTTCCTTGCGCATCTACTGGTAAGCGAGTAACTTGCCAACCCCATTGTTCTAGTAACTTGACTGGTTCCGCGATCGCAGGATGTTCTACTTGCGAAATGATGATGTGCTGTGGTTGCGAGTACTGGCGCGCAATTCCCATAATTGCTAGATTGTCAGCTTCAGTACCCCCAGACGTAAAAACAATTGATTCGGCTGGTGCATTGATTAAGCTAGCAACCTGCATTCGCGCTTGTTCTAGTACCGTTGCTGCACGCCCGCCCCACTCATGCAAACTGGAGGGATTACCCCAATGTTGTGTAAAAACTGCCTGCATGGCAGCGATCGCTTCAGGGCGTGGTGGTGTTGTCGCACTGTAGTCTAGGTAGATTTGCATGATGTCGAACTCTCAATCGTTCAGCGATCGGCTAGCTGAGGTTGCTTCTTTCAGGATATCGCTTGAGTGGTTGTGCGATCGCACATCTTTACTGGGAAAACTCGATACAGTAGCGATTTTCCAACTCTTTTGTGCGTCTACGATCTGTTACTGTCAATCACCTGTTAATTTTTTTACTGTCTCTGATTTTGAGCGCGTGTCGCTCAGTACAGTCGCAACAAACACCAAAACCTCTACCACAAGATTCTTTCGTTAGAGTGTACTTTAACCATACCGAATCAGCAGAATACCAAGAACCTTATCGTCAGCAAAAACGACAGGGCGACAATTTAGAAGAAAAAATCATTGAAGCGATCGTTGCTGCCCAATTTACAGTAGATGTCGCAATTCAAGAATTACGCTTACCGAAAATTGCCCAAGCTTTAGTAGAACGCCATAACGTTGGGGTAAAAGTTAGAGTAATTTTGGAAAATAACTATAGTCGTCCGTGGAGTAGCTTTAGCGCCGCAGAAGTTGCAAAACTGACGCAACGCGAACGCGATCGCTACCAAGAATTTCAGGAGTTGGTAGATCGCAATCGAGATGGCAAAATCACACCTGATGAAATTAACCGAGGTGATGCTTTAGTCATACTCAATCAAGCACGAGTTCCTTGGATTGACGATACAGCAGATGGTTCAGCAGGTAGTGGCTTGATGCATCACAAATTTGTTGTTGTCGATCGACGAACTGTCATTGTAACTTCTGCGAACTTCACAACAAGTGATGTCCATGGCGATTTTGCTTCTCCTAGTAGTCTTGGTAATGCGAATAATCTCTTAAAAATTGACAGCCCAGAACTCGCCAAGCTATTTACTGAAGAATTTAATTTAATGTGGGGTGACGGTCCTGGGGGTGAATTTGATAGTAAGTTTGGTTTAAAAAAACCTTTGCGATCGCCGCAGCACGTTCAAGTTGGTAATACACATATTTCTGTACAGTTTTCGCCAACCTCACCCACTGTTCCTTGGATATACAGCACTAATGGTTTAATTGGTCAAGCACTTAGTACGGCCAAAAGTTCTGTAGATTTAGCTTTGTTCGTTTTTTCTGAACAGCAGTTGGCAAATATTTTAGAAACTGCACGCCAACAAAGTGTTCAAATTCGAGCATTAATTGATCCGAGTTTTGCTTTTCGTACTTACAGTGAAGCACTAGACATGATGGGAGTAGCGTTAAGTGATAATTGTCAGTACGAAAAAAATAATCGTCCTTGGCAAAATGCGATCGCTACTGTCGGAACGCCGCAACTACCGCAAGGTGATTCCTTACATCACAAGTTTGGTGTTGTAGACAAACGAATTGTCATTACAGGGTCACATAATTGGTCAGCCGCAGCAAATACACGAAATGATGAAACATTGTTAATTTTGCAAAATTCTATTGTCGCTGCACATTACGTCCAAGAATTTGAGCGACTTTATACAACGGCACAATTAGGTGTACCAGTTAGCGTACAAAGAAAAATTAAGGAACAACAGCAACAATGTGCGAATTATACTGCTGACTTTGATACAAAGGTTAACGATCGAGTTAATCTCAACACAGCTAGCCTAGAAGAATTAATGGCGCTACCTGGTATTGGTGAAAAACTCGCCCAACGAATTATCGCTGCACGTCAGGAACAACCTTTCACATCCCTCGCTGATTTAGAACGCGTATCAGGAATCGGCAAAAAGTTAGCGACTCAGTTGAGCAATCGCGTGACTTGGTAATTCGCTTGCTATCCTGAAAGAAGCCCTGCTGCTTATGCTTGACTAGACTTATGACCCAGCAACCTGCACGAATTTGTATCCTCGGTGGTGGTTTTGGTGGTCTTTACACTGCCTTAAGATTGTCACAACTGCCGTGGAATTCGCAAAAACCCGAAATTGTACTCGTCGATCAAAGCGATCGCTTCTTGTTCTCGCCGCTACTTTACGAACTTCTCACCGGCGAGCTACAAACGTGGGAAATAGCGCCACCATTCTCGGAAATTTTAGCAGGCACAGGCGTACGCTTTTATCAAGGAAGTGTTACAGACATCAATATTGATGACCAACGCGTTCGTTTACAAGCAGGTGCGGACATTCCTTACGATCGCCTAGTTTTAGCGTTAGGCGGTGAAACCCCGTTGGATATGGTTCCTGGAGCAACATCATATGCATTTCCATTCCGAACAATTGACGATGCGTACCGCTTGGAAGCCAGACTCAGACTTTTAGAAGAATCACCTGTCGATAAAATCCGTATAGCAATCGTCGGAGGAGGTTACTGCGGTGTTGAGTTGGCGTGCAAATTAGCAGATCGTTTACAAAGCCGCGCGCGCATTCGCTTAATTGAAATGACAGATCAAATTTTGCGGACATCGCCAGAACACAATCGCGTCACCGCGAGCAAAGCGCTAGAGGCGCGGGGTGTGTGGATTGATTTAGAAACAAGCGTCCAAGAAGTTGAACCACAAGCGATCGCCCTGGAATACAAGAATCAAGTGGATACAATTCCAGTCGATATCGCGATTTGGACAGTAGGAACGCGCGTAGCGCCTGTGGTGCGATCGCTTCCACTCAAGCAAAATCAACGCGGTCAAGTCACAACAAAATCTACCTTACAAGTTATTGACCATCCCGAAATCTTTGCTTTGGGTGACTTGGCTGACTGTCGCGATGCTGAAGGACAACAAGTCCCTGCAACCGCGCAAGCTGCATTTCAACAAGCCGACTACGTGGGTTGGAACGTTTGGGCGTCTTTAACACAACGTCCTTTACTTCCCTTCCGCTATCAACATTTAGGCGAAATGATGACGCTAGGAACTGACAACGCAACGTTTACAGGTTTGGGAATTCAGCTTGATGGTCCTTTAGCTTATGTCGCTCGTCGGTTAGCCTACCTTTATCGCATGCCGACTTTAGGTCACAAACTTAAGGTAGGAATAAATTGGATAACTAGCCCATTGACCGAACTGGCTGAATAGTTTCAACGGTAACAACGAGCAGAGTATGATGAGAGGTAAATAAATATTGACATTGCGCGATCGCCGCAGGCTAACAATGAACAACAAATGATGCAAAAACCAAAAATCATTTTTCTTGATGCAGTTGGTACGCTTTTCGGCGTTAAAGGTAGCGTCGGTCAAGCCTATGGCGAGGTAGCACAAAGATTCGGGATTTATGTTTCAGCCAAAACATTAAATCAAGCGTTTCTGCAAAGTTTTCAAGCAGCGCCCCCACCAGTCTTTCCAGATATGGAACCTGATGAAATCGCAAGCTGCGAGTTTCATTGGTGGAAAGCCGTTGCGCAGCAAACTTTTCAGCAAGTTGGTGTTCTTAACCAGTTTGCTGATTTTTCAGCTTTTTTTGCCGAGTTGTATCAGTATTTCGCAACTGCTGAGCCTTGGTACGTGTATCCTGACGTGTTTCCTGCGTTAGAGCAATGGCAACAGCGAGGAATTGAGTTGGGGGTAATCTCAAATTTTGATTCTCGGCTCTACTTAGTTTTGGCAGAGCTTGGTTTAGAAAAATTTTTTACGTCAATTACGATTTCTACCGAAGCAGGCGCAGCAAAACCTGCTAAGGAGATTTTTGCAACAGCTTTAGCGAAGCATCAATGCAATCCTGAACTTGCTTGGCACATTGGTGATAGTTGGACAGAAGATTATCACGGCGCTACTGCAGCAGGGCTGCGGGCTTTTGTTATTGATAGGAAGGAATAATCTTTGGAGCTGCTGTGGAAATTATAGAGATCCTCCGACTTTCTTGAGAGCTAAGTAGGTAGACATAATCAAACATCACACCCAACATTTATCAGACAACTGGTAATGGAGAAAGCAGTCATAGAAATTTACTGAGCTTGACCAATTACCAATTACCAGCCCTTAAGTTAGGATTTATTTTTACCCACTTACTTTAATTAAACAAAGTAGTGCACGGCAGCACGCTAAAGCTGTATATTTAGGCTCACCACTTGAGGTATGCAGCTTCATTGCCTTGTTCTCGCCGCACTTTGCCATCTTTTTCAAACCAATCAATAATTTGCTGGGTTGTTAAGTCTTCTACGGCTACGTTGTAATCTTGAGCAATATGCTTTAATAGCTTCCAAGAAGAAATGGTTAATCTAGTCAAAAATTTTTCTGAAGAAGATAGTAAAGCTGCATCGACCTTAGCTGATTCTTCCAAAGTTAGAAATTGAGTTGATGGCTGTTGTGCATTCATTGCCAGAGTCAGAGTTCAATTTGTCTACTTACGAGCCTCAGCAGTGAGTTGTGTAGCAGAGGTCAACGTTTAGATTGTTTTAGTCAATTGTAAAAAAGTTTTAGACTAACATGAGCATTACTTGGATTCACGCGTTGGCTTTTTAGCCTGTACCAAGTAACCGCAACGATGTTCGCCATTAATGATCCAGTGCGTGCGCTCTACTGTACAGTCTGGTAAAACTGCGGCAAACATTTCGAGTTCGTGACTGCACACACTAGGAAAGGACTCTGCAACATTGGAAATAGCACAGTTGTGCTCGGTGACGATAAAGCGATCGCCTTGTTGAGTGGTATCATTATCCGCGTCAACTGGATACCATTCTGCCATGTATCCCTCGGCTTTGCGAAATTCGACTAACTTGGCAACGCGTTCTTCTAGAGAACCATGACCTAAGCGATCTTGATATTCGATTGCTTTGCGTTCCCACTGTTTGCGTAAAATCGAACTCATCTGTTCGCGCCCTACAGTTTCCGCTAATGTATCGAGTAGCGAAACAGCAAAATCACCATAACTGTCTGCATCAGTTGAATTGCGGCGCAGGCGATCGCGTCCTAAGGAACTAAGTTGATAGATGTGCTGCGGGCGTCCCATTCCCGCCTGTACTGGTGAGTATCGGATGAGAGCTTCGGCTTCTAGATCTTTAAGATGACGACGAATTGCTTGGGGACTGACATCCAACTGCGTAGCAAGTTCCTGGGCTGTTGCCTGACCCTGTTTCAGTAGATAATGCAGAATGTCCTGCTTTGTGGAAGGCTGCTGCGTAATCGCCATCGTCTTACCAGAATTCTTAGGTGAAAAATTTACTTTGACAACATACCTGTTGTTAATGTAGCGTAAAATGGAGATATATTAAACAACATAGTTGTTGTTTTAGTTGATTTCATTGTAGCAGCAGTTAAGTTAAAAACGTTAAAAAGTAAATCTTACCCCGTCTTCGAGCTTTAAAGAGATTCTATTGCAACACACGAGAGAACATTACCCATGAGTGCCACTGTCAAAACCCTAGTCAATCAGCCCTACAAATATGGATTCGTCACTGATATTGAGGCAGATACAATCCCGCGTGGACTGAACGAAGATGTCATTCGGCTGATCTCTGCTAAGAAAGAAGAGCCAGAGTTCATGCTAGAGTTTCGTCTCAAAGCTTTTCGTCAGTGGCAGAAAATGACCGAACCGACTTGGCCTAATGTCAAGTATCCTCCTATTGACTACCAAGACATCATTTACTACTCCGCACCGAAAAAGAAACCCAAACTCAATAGCATTGAGGAAGTCGATCCTGCACTATTAGAGACTTTCGAGAAACTAGGCATTCCTTTATCCGAACAAAAGCGGCTTTCTAACGTAGCCGTCGATGCTATCTTTGATAGCGTTTCAGTCGCTACGACATTCAAGGAAAAGCTAGCGAAAGAGGGCGTGATCTTCTGTTCGATCTCCGAAGCGCTACGCGAGTACCCTGAACTCGTTCAAAAATATCTTGGTAGCGTTGTTCCTGTCGCAGATAACTACTTTGCAGCCTTAAATAGTGCAGTATTTAGCGATGGTTCCTTTGTCTACGTTCCCAAAAATACGAAATGTCCGATGGAATTATCGACCTACTTCCGCATCAACAGTGGTGACACGGGACAATTTGAACGGACACTGATCGTCGCTGAGGAAGGTAGCTATGTTTCTTACCTCGAAGGCTGTACTGCGCCAATGTACGACACTAATCAACTTCACGCAGCAGTCGTCGAACTAGTTGCCTTGGACAACGCAGAAATCAAATACTCTACCGTGCAAAACTGGTACGCGGGAGACGAGAATGGTAAAGGTGGAATCTACAACTTTGTCACCAAGCGTGGTTTGTGTCAAGGAGTCAACTCCAAAATTTCCTGGACGCAAGTCGAAACTGGTTCCGCAATTACTTGGAAATATCCTAGCTGCGTGTTAGTTGGCGATAACTCAGTAGGCGAGTTTTATTCGGTTGCTTTGACTAACAATATGCAGCAAGCTGATACGGGAACAAAGATGATACACGTTGGTAAAAATACCCGTAGCACGATTGTTTCTAAAGGAATTTCTGCAGGACGTTCCTCGAATAGCTATCGCGGTTTGGTGAAAGTTAGTCCAAACGCAAAAGGCGCGAGAAACTATTCGCAATGCGACTCAATGTTAATTGGAGATAATGCTCACGCAAATACGTTCCCTTACATTCAAGTACAAAACAACACTGCCAAAGTCGAACACGAAGCTTCTACTTCCAAGATTGGGGAAGAACAGCTATTCTACTTCGCGCAACGCGGTATTTCTGCAGAAGATGCTGTCTCGATGATGATTAGCGGTTTCTGTAAAGATGTCTTCAATCAGTTACCAATGGAATTTGCAGTAGAAGCAGATCGCTTGTTGAGTCTGAAGCTTGAAGGTAGTGTAGGCTAACGCGGGGATAGGTATCTTGCCTATCCTGCTAAAATTAATGACGCTAAGAAAAAAACATGATTGTAGAAAACAGTGAAATTGTGCTGTCGGTGCGGAATTTGACAGCAGAAGTTGACGGAAACCCAATTCTCAAAGGTGTCAACCTGGAGATTAAAGCAGGTGAAATCCATGCCATTATGGGACCTAATGGTTCTGGAAAAAGCACATTTTCCAAAGTGTTAGCAGGACACCCAGCGTATGAAGTAACTGGTGGTGAGGTGTTTTTTCAGGGACAAAACTTGTTAGAAATGGAACCAGAAGAACGCGCCCAAAGTGGTGTTTTTCTGGCATTCCAGTACCCCTTAGAAATTCCTGGGGTAACGAACTTGGATTTTCTAAGAGTAGCTTACAACTCGCGCCGTAAAGCACAAGGGTTAGAAGAATTAGATGCTTTTGACTTTGATGAAGTCGTACAGGAAAAGTTGGAAATTGTCAAAATGAATGCATCTTTTCTTGACCGCAGTGTTAATGAAGGTTTTTCAGGCGGCGAGAAAAAGCGGAATGAAATTCTACAAATGGCTCTTCTTGAACCAAAATTAGCAATTTTGGACGAAACTGACTCAGGATTGGATATTGACGCGCTTAAAATTGTCGCAAACGGAGTCAATCAATTAGCAACTGCCGATAATGCCATCCTGTTAATTACCCACTATCAGCGGTTACTCAACTACATCGTGCCAGACTTTGTACACGTCATGGCAGATGGTCAAATTGTGACAAGTGGTGGTAAAGAACTAGCACTCGAATTAGAATCGCGTGGCTACGATTGGGTGCTGGAAGAGAATGTATCTGAGGTGGGAGCAAGATGAGTATTCAAGTCACTCCTAACTGGAACGAAGTTGGCGTTGTGTCGGCAGTTGATACAGAGTTAACTAACTTATTAAACCAATCTCAACAACAAGCGATCGCAGCCCAAGAATCAGAATCTTTGTTACAAGCAATCCGCGATCGCGCCACAGCGATTGTTCATCAGTCGAAATTCCCGACAACTCGCGATGAAGAGTGGCGATTTACAGACATTTCGCCGCTCAAGCAAGTGCAGTTTCAAGCAGCACCGTCAGCAGTACCTGATTTAGCTGCACTGCAATCGCTGCTATTACCAGAAGCTAGTCGCAGTCGCTTAGTATTTGTCAACGGTATTTATACACCTGAGTTATCAGCCGTTGTGCTACCCGATGGCGTTATTGCGAGTAACCTCGATCGCCTACCACCAGCAAATCGTTCGCGGCTAGAAAACTACTTAGCGCAAATTCCAGGTACAGAAGAAGTTTTTACCGCACTTAATACGGCGGCGATCGCGGATGTTGCGGTCGTCTGGATACCCAAAAATGTCGTTGTAGAAACACCAATCCATCTTTTATTTGTCTCGACTGCGAGCGTTACGCCCATCATTACTCAACCACGCTGCCTTGTTGTTGCCGAATCGGGTAGTAGCGTCACGCTAATTGAAGATTATTTCAATCAAATGACAAACCTAGAAGCGGAAGAAGGCGAAGCCGAAGTTGGCGAACCCATTTACTTTACCAACGCCGTCACTGAAATCTGGGTTGAAGAAAACGCGCAAGTTAACCATACACGCATCGAGCGCGATAGTCCAGAGGCATTTCATATTGGTAAAACGGCGATCGCCCAAGCCCGCGATAGCCGCTACACCTGCAACGCAATTAATCTAGGGGCAAAACTATCACGCCATAACTTAGACATTTTCCAAACAGGCGAACAAACTCAAACTACGCTCAACGGTCTAACCAAAATTGCCGGAAATCAACTCGCCGATACGCACAGCGCTCTCGCACTCAATCATCCCTACGGTACGAGTCACCAACTACACAAATGCATCGTCGGCGATCGCGCCCACGCCGTCTTCAACGGTAAAATCTTCGTGCCCAAACCTGCACAACAAACCGACGCCGCCCAACTCAACCGCAACCTACTCCTTTCTCCCAAAGCCAGAGTCGATACCAAACCTCAACTCGAAATCACCGCCGACAACGTCAAATGCGCCCATGGCGCAACCGTAAGCCAACTCGATGACGAAGAAGTCTTCTACCTGCAAAGCCGAGGACTCAACGCCAACGAAGCCCGAAACCTCCTAATTAACGCCTTCGCCGCCGAAATCATTAACCAAATTCCTGTATCCTCCCTCCAACAAACCCTACTAAAAACTATCAACCTCCAATAAAAACCTTCGTGCCCTTTGTGCCTTTGTGGTTCCATCAACTTCCCTCCGACCATGACACTCACTAGAGAAAAAACCCTCGCCGATCGCGTTCGTAACGACTTCCCCATCCTCCACCAAGAAGTCAACGGCAAGCCCCTAGTTTACCTAGACAACGCCGCGACATCGCAAAAACCACTCCTTGTCCTCAATACACTGCGCGACTACTACGAGCAGTACAATTCCAACGTGCATCGTGGCGTACATACCCTCAGCGCCAAAGCTACCGATGCTTACGAAGCCGCCCGCGATAAAGTCGCAGCTTTCGTCAACGCCGCTTCACGTCAAGAAATTGTCTTCACGCGCAACGCCTCAGAAGCAATTAACTTAGTCGCCTATAGTTGGGGAAGCAGCCTACAGCCAGGAGACGAAATTATTCTCTCTGTCATGGAACACCACAGCAATTTAATTCCTTGGCAACTCCTCGCCCAACGCAGTGGTGCAGTACTTAAATTTGTTGAACTTACACCCGACGAAGAATTTGATTTAGAACACTTCAAATCGCTGCTTTCGGATAAAACCAAACTCGTCGCGACAGTTCATGTCTCCAATACCCTAGGCTGTATCAATCCAGTCAAAGAAATTACAGCGATCGCGCACCAACACGGTGCCAAAGTCTTGATTGATGCTTGCCAAAGTGTCCCGCATATGCCCATCGACGTGCAGCAAATTGACTGCGATTGGCTCGTTGCTTCTGGACATAAAATGTGCGCGCCGACAGGTATTGGATTTCTTTACGGAAAGTTAGAGCTACTCCGCTCAATGCCGCCGTTTTTAGGTGGTGGTGAAATGATTGCGGATGTCTATTTAGACCACGCTACTTACGCAGATCTACCACATAAGTTTGAGGCAGGAACTCCCGCAATTGCCGAAGCGATCGCCCTTGGTGCAGCAGTAGACTACCTCAGTGCGATTGGTATGGAAAACATCTATGCGTACGAAGCTGAATTAACAGCTTACTTGTGGGAACAACTCGGACAAATTCCTGAAATTCGCACTTACGGTCCTAAACCCAAAGTAGCAGGTTTAGGTAGAGCGGCACTCGCTGCATTTACTGCGGGTGATGTTCATCCTCACGATTTATCGACAATTTTAGACCAAGCTGGTGTGGCAATTCGAGCCGGACACCATTGCACTCAACCACTACATCGGCATCTCAGCATTCAGTCTACTGCACGCGCCAGCTTATCTTTCTACAACACGCGTGAGGAAATTGATGTTTTTATTACTGCATTAAAAGAAGCTGTTGAATTCTTTGGTAGTATCTTTAGCTAATTAATTCGGGTGAGAACCACTCACCCACTTTCCAATTCATTATTATGCAAATAACCTTGAATATTGTTTTTGCCAACGGCTCTCAACTCAGGGACAATGTAAATTGCTACAGTTAAAATAATAGTAAAAACTGAAGATAATGTATCTGTAAATACACCGTTTGGAAGCAATTTGTGCAACGGGTCAGCAGGCAGAATAATGTAGTCTAGCGCCAAATATACGGCTATTCGCTTCCATGCAGAAAAGCTTAGCTGTCTAACTAACCTCCAAGGCATAGCATCATTAAATTTTCGACTCCAGTATGATATCAGAAATTTAATTTTTTGCTCAAGAATAGATTGATAACACAATATATAAGATTGCATTGAAAAAATATAGTAATTTGACCGCACCATAAAGCGTATTTCTATACCTCAGAGTGCCATATACAAATTAAAAAGCGACACTATGAAAATACGGAAATTGAATAGCGCGATCGCCCAGTGAAATCAGTAGTTACCCACAATAGATACAATGCATTAGACTTCCTACATAGGTGAATCAATGTAAGAGATACATTAACTAAGTTCTCGTATTTAACTGCATAGCTGCTTGCTGAGTTGCAACAGAAGATGCTTCAATGAGTTGCTTGCCAAAGACTTGCACCTTTTGAACTAAAGCTTCTCCTGCATTTGCTGGTGAACCAGCATGAAAAGGTGGGGTGGGATTGTATGCCAACATCAGTAGTAAATCCCCATATCAACACCAAAAAACCAATCCATCCGGTTCGCCCATATCCAAGCCAAGGTTGCTTTGAGTAAACCAGGAATTAAGTCTTGCAGTTCATTATCCACAGGTGTATCGTCAGAATCGGGCAGATCCTCGGCTGATGGTAAACAATGCAGCAGATTGTACTTTAGCATAATGGATTGCTCGCAGACTTACTACTTTGATGATATGGCAGTCAAGATTTAAGGCGTTAAGCGATCGCCTTTATCAACATTTCAGTACGTTAGGTGGCACGATCGCTAGATAATAGTGATGCAGCGTAGAGGAGCAAGTAGCAACGTATGATTAGGTCTTGGATGGTGATTGGGGCTGTTGCTTTCCTCGTGGCGTTGGGTGCTAACTTGATTACAAGAGGCGATCGCCAGTGGTTTAAACGCTTGCGTCGTCCTGGCTGGTTGACATTTGAGCCATTAATTCCCATTATTTGGACAATTATTTTTATTTGCGGTGCTTGGTCAGCATATATCGTTTGGGAAGCTAATCCAGGTACGAGTTTTACTTGGTTATTAATGGGGTGTTATTTATTACTAGAAATAGTGACAGTTGCGTACACGCCAGTCATGTTTAGAACGCGCAGCCTTCGTGTGGGAACAATTATCGGTGGTACTGGTGCAATTATTGGTCTTTTATTGACGCTAACTGTATTACCAATTTCTGGTTGGGCAGCACTATTACTCGTACCATATCTGCTTTGGAGTCCAATTGGTACTTATACAACTTGGGCAATGATGCGGCTCAATCCTGCGGATGTTTAGCTTTTTCTGTTGCATACACTCAAATAATTTAAATGTCACCTCTTCTTTGCTAAATCTTTAATTTACCTCACAATTTATCATTATTATTTATACAAATTTTATAGTTGAAGTGTCACTAATAAACTAATCTCAAATTACCAGCTTTGAGGAACTAATTTTCTTAACTTAATAGCAGCGATCGCTATTTCTACTAAAAAAATGAGTGGAAATAGCAAAAGTTTTTTGTAAGAATTCAACCGTATTTCTACTGAAGATTTAGAGCAGAAAAGTTATGGCAACTATTAATGGAACATCAGGTAACGATACTCTTACTGGAACTCAATTTGCAGACTCCATCTTTGGGTTTGCAGGCAATGATAGCCTTTTAGGACTGGGTGGGAATGATTCACTTGACGGTGGAGTAGGCAATGATTATTTAGCAGGAGGTAACGGTAACGATAATCTGTTTGGTGGAGCAAATGATAACCCTAATATTTTTGTACCACCTGGCAACGACACACTTGATGGCGGGATAGGCAACGATAATTTGAGTGGGGGTGATGGCAATGACATTATGTATGGCGGAGTTGGAAATGACGGTTTAAGTGGAAACGATGGTAGCGATATTTTGTATGGCGGTGATGGCAATGACACGCTCAATGCTGGTACTACATACGTGGAATATAACTATTACGTAGGTGATTCTGCTTCAGATTTTTTGTATGGTGGTGATGGCAACGATACATATATCGTAGGCGATCAATTTGACGACGAAATTATTGAAGCAGCCAACGCAGGAATAGATACCGTTATTACATATACCAACTACCAACTAAGTGCAAACGTAGAAAACTTAATTTTACGCGGAAATCGCGCCACAACAGGAATAGGTAATAACCTGAATAATACTATTACAGGTAACTTTAATAACAATACTCTCATTGGTGGTGGTGGCAACGATATTATCAATACCAGTAGTGGTAATGACTTCCTACCCTACGTAGGAGAAGATATTCTATATGGCGGTGATGGCAATGATACTCTCTACGCAGCTAGCTATAGTCGATTGTTCAATGGCTACTTCTACTCTGAAGATGAAGACACTTTATATGGGGGTAGTGGCGATGATGTTTTATACTCTGATGTTGGTTGCGTTGCGTATGGTGGTAGTGGTAACGATACACTCTATGGTGCCTTACAGAGTAGTAATGCTGGAGGTACTGGGGACGATACCTATTTTGTAGGTAGAGAAATTGTTACAGTCTACGATCCTTTTGGCGGAACGTATGAAATTGAGATTACAGTAGGTATTGCAGAAACGGCAAACGCAGGCACAGATACTGTTTATGCTTCTTATGATTACACGCTGCCAGAACACTTTGAAAACCTAATTTTGACAGGCGATGCAATAGTAGGTAATGGTAACAGAGTCAGTAATACGCTTACTGGTAACAGTCTTAACAATATTCTTGATGGTAAAGCGGGTAACGACACGCTCAAAGGACTGGCAGGTAACGATACTTTGATTGGTGGTGATGGTGACGATATCCTTACTGGCGATCGAGGTAATGATAGATTGATCGGTGGTAGGGGTATTGACGAGCTTTATGGTGGTGCAGGCAATGATACTCTTAGCTTTGGAGCTATTGATAAACGCCTTGATGGTGGTGGTGGTACAGATACTGTAGCTGTCGAGGGTAGTAGTATTTTTGTTGACTTAACAACTTTACCAAATGACAGAATTCAAGGTATCGAGATTATTGACTTAACGGGTACTGGTAATAACAGCTTAAAACTGACTCGTTTAGATTTGTTGGATTTATCAAATACGACAAATCAACTGATCGTCAACGGTAATGCAGGCGATCGGGTAACTTCTACAGGACAAGGATGGTTGTTGGGTGGTACAACTACACTTAATGGTATTGTGTACGATCGCTACACATCCGGCGCAGCGACACTGCTAGTAGACGCTGATATCACGCGTACAATTTCTTAAACTCACTTAGGAAGTATTTCTTTGAATAGTTATTAACTCTGGGACTCATAAGGTGGAGCTTGCTATACAATTTAGCTCCATCCGAGTTCTACGAGTAGGTGCAGTACTTCATGCTCCTTTACTCGAGGAAAGCTGCACGCCATCGACCATGATGAAACTAATTATTCAAATTCCTTGTTATAACGAGGAACATACTTTAGGAAGGACACTAGCTGAACTACCGCGATCGCTCCCTGGAATTGATTGTATCGAATGGTTGGTGATTGATGATGGCAGTCGCGATCGCACGATTGAAGTTGCTAAAGCCTATGGCGTCGATCGCATCGTTCGTTTTCCAACTAATCAAGGTTTAGCGAAAGCCTTTATGGCAGGGTTGGAAGCCAGTCTTAAAGCTGGAGCAGATATTATTGTCAACACGGATGCAGATAATCAATACTCTGCTGAAGATATTCCTACGCTTATTCAACCAATTTTATTACACCAAGCCGAAATTGTTGTTGGTGCTAGACCCATTTGGAAAACTAAGCAATTTTCGCTGTCGAAAAAACTGTTACAAAAATTAGGTAGCTGGGTAGTTAGAATCGCGAGTAACACTAAAGTACCTGATGCGCCGAGTGGGTTTCGGGCGTTTAGTCGTGAAGCCGCGTTACAACTCAATGTCTTCAACAACTATACCTATACGTTAGAAACAATTATTCAAGCGGGGCAAAAAGGAATTGCGATCGCATCTGTACCGATTCACACGAATCCTGTGATGCGCCCGTCGCGATTAGTTAAAAGTACACCTAGATACGTTGTGCGATCGCTTTTTACCATCTTGCGTATTTTCATTATCTATAAACCGCTACGCTTTTTTATGTTTCTAGGCAGCTTGCCATTTAGTATTGGAGTATTATTAGGATTTCGCTGGCTATTCTTCTTCTTTTTTGAAACCACTACACGTACGCGCGTACCAAGTTTAATTCTGGCAGCAATTTTAATTCTAATTGGCTTTCAGTTGTGGATGTTTGGGTTAGTTGCTGATTTAATGGCAGCAAATCGCCGCTTAATCGAAGAGGTGCAATTACGGATGCGGCGGGTAGACGCAGATGCAGCAAAGCGAACTGTCAAAGATGTTTCACCTGTCAAACAAGGAAGTAATGTTCATTTTGAACTTTAAATTTTACGATTATGACACACCGCGATTTATTTGCCCGTAGTGCTTTAGCAAACATTCCTAAAATTTTGACACTACTAGATCGCAATCCGCATAGCCCTACTTATGGCTGCTTTGATCGTAACTTTTGGCATTACAAGATTATCGATTTTCCGAGCGGGATGGCGCAGGAATTTGTTTTGCCACTTGCTCTCGCCTACGACACTGATGTACCTGATAATCCTTTTTACCGACAACCAGTGCTGCGCGATTGGGTAGAAGCAGGTATTATTTACGCTGCAAAAAGCGCGCACAAAGATGGTTCGTGTGATGATTACTTTCCTTACGAACGCGCGAGTGGGGCGGCGGCTTTTTCTTTACTTGCTTGTATTGATAGCTATGTACTTTTCAAGTTAAATAATTCAGCAATTTTACAGTTTTTCGCGCGACGGGCAGATTGGTTAGCCAGCCATCAAGAAAGCGGGCGACTCAGTAACCATCAAGCCTTAATTACATTGTGTTTATTGCTCCTTTCTCATTTATTGCAAACAACCCGATGGCAAAGGGCGATCGCCCAACGGCTAGAACTCGTATTATCCTGGCAGAGTTCTGAGGGTTGGTTTCAAGAATACGAAGGCTGCGATCCTGGCTATAACACAATGACGATTTCCTGTTTGGCTCGAATTTATCAACTTCAACCCGACACCAAACTCAAAGAAGCACTGATCAAAGCCGTCAAGTTAGCAGCCCATTTTGTGCATCCTGATGGTTCCTATGGCGGTGAATATGCAAGTCGTAACACTTACAACTTCTTTCCACATGGATTTGAATTAATCGGGCGCTGGATGCCAGAAGCATTGCAGATTAGCGATCGCTTTCTTGAGGGACTCGCTAAAGGCTTAGCACCTTGTTACGCTGACGATCATATCATTGGACATCATACTTGGAATTATTTACTAGCATGGCGCGATTTTGTGCCACAGCGCCCTACACTTACCACACCTCCTCAAGGACGTTTGTGGTTAAAGGAAGCAAAGATTTTGATCGATCGACGCGAAGATACAGCGTTGTATTTAGCTTTAAATAAAGGCGGTGTTTTCAAACTATTTCGCAATAATCAATTAGTTATTTCTGATACTCAAGTTTCCTTACAAGTTGAAGTCAAAAATAAACTGAAAAATTGTGTAGCGCATTTAGTTGATACTTACGAAATTAATATTAGCGAAAACGAAATTACGATCGCTGGGGCAATGGGATGGGCAAAACAAAAACAAATGACACCAGCAAATTTACTCGTTTTACGTACTGTAATGCTTACTGTTGGACGTTTCTTCCCAAATTTAATTCGTAAAATTTTGCAAAAAATATTAATTACAGGCAAACAAAACGCTCCCTATTACTTTAGGCGAAAACTTCGCTGGAGTAGTGGGCACTGGTACGTTACCGATGAAGTTTATACACAATCTTGGCACAATGTTATTTATGCAGGTATTGGCGGCGATCAAACTTCTATATATGTTGTAATGAGTCGCACATTTCAGCGCAATCAAATGCGATCGTGGTTTAACCTTACACAAGAAGTAAGAAAACTAGCTCCTGGTGAACCACTAAAGTTAGAGCGTTCTTTCTAAGAATGAGCAAACTATAAGCTGAAAAAGCTAACGAACTTACTTTATTTAACTACATGAAAAGACTGCTTTCTATTATTATCAGCTTTACTATTTTAGGAATTATTTATTGGAAAATAGACTTTCCTCGATTAATTCAAGTTTTTCAAAACAGTAATCTTTGGTGGATGATAATTAGTTTAGGAATGGTTATTCCTTTAACAATGTTAACAGCGTGGAGATTACAACAACTTATACCCACAGGCAAGCGTTTATGTTTTTTTGAGGCAAATCGTTTAATTTTAGCTGCAAGTGTCTTGAACATGATTCTTCCTTCCAAAATGGGAGATATTGCTAAAGCTTATTTTATGAAAGAGCGAGGACATTTGAGCGGTTCTTTGTCACTATCGCTAGTTATTTTTGAAAAAGCCTGCGATTTACTTTCATTATTACTTTGGTGTGTATTTGGGTTAATGTTTTATTCGCAAAACAATTGGCTATTCTGGTTAATGTCAGCAAGTGTTACTCTAGGTTTAATTACGGGAATACTACTACTTGCCTCGCGTCAATTTACAGAGTTGTTTTTTGATATCTTCAAACTTATTATACCTAAAAAAATACACTCAAAATTAGAAAGTCTCCGTAGCTCTTGGAGGCAAATGCATAATTATTTTTGGCGTGATAAAATTCATTTACTACGGATAAGTACAACTTCCATTTTTATTTGGTTTCTGCATTTGTTGCAAATTTGGTTTTTTATTCTTGCGCTTAATGCTTGGACACCTTTTCTTACGAATCTAGCATTATCTCCTTTAGCTATTCTAGCAGGGTTACTACCATTAACTTTTGCTGGTATTGGTACTCGCGATGCAGCACTCATTGTTTTTTATCAACCTTATTTCAGCGCACCAACAGCGGCAGCTTTAGGTTTACTCTGTACTTCTCGCTATTTCATACCAGCAATCGCTGGCTTACCTTTTCTAGGGCACTATCTTACAACGCTTCAAACTATGCAAGTGAATAAAAAATCGCTCCGCTTATAAGTCTTATTTTATGCAACTACTACATACACATAATCAATTTATAAAATCTATCAATAAAGCATTATTTTCACCACAGAGATTACCTTGGACAATTATTAGCTTTGGTATCTTAGTACGCTTAGTGCAATACTTGTATAATCGTTCGTTATGGAATGATGAAGCAGCACTTGCGCTTAATATTGTGAATCGTTCCTACGCTGGGTTACTTGAACCGCTAGATTACGATCAAGCTGCACCTGTTGGTTTTCTCTTCGTAGAAAGATTAGCAACCCAGTTATTTGGTGATAGCGAGTACTCGTTAAGATTATTTCCTTTCTTATCAGCGATTATCGCGCTATTTCTTTTCTATCGATTAGCACAACGCTGCTTGCAACCTTTTGCCGTATGGATTGCCTTAGCACTTTTTTCTAGCCTACATATCATAGTTTACTATGCTACAGAAGTCAAGCAGTATTCTAGCGATGTGGCGATCGCAATACTTGCTTGTTTACTTTTTATTGACTTGTCACAAAGCAAGCTAAACGGCAAACACATCATAACTTACGGAATTTTGGGGGCAATATTTGTTTGGTTTTCGCATTCGGTAGTATTTGTGATAGCAGGTATTGGGGTTACTAACTTGATTTGGACTTTAATACACAAGCAAAAAGCAAAAAGTCTAAAGCTTTTAGGAATCTACTTATTTTGGCTTGCTAGTTTTAATATTTTCTATAAACTTACACTTCAAGATTTAGCTAATCAAACTGACTTATTTAATTCTTGGGAAAGTCGCGGGACTTTTCCGAACTCGTTTCTTGATATTTCATGGTTGTTGACAACTTTTTGGGAGTTTTTCCACAAACCTTTAGGTTTTCCTGATATCTTTTTATGGCTTGCTATCATTACTTTTTTTGTAGGTTGTATATCCTTAATCAAAGCAGATCTAAGAATTTTACTAGTATTGCTATCTCCTATCCTTGTCACCTTTGGTGCTGCTTACTTACAAATCTATCCTTTTGATGGTAGACTTGTATTATTTTTAACGCCCTTTTTCGTTTTATTAATTAGTGAAGGCGCAGCATTTAGTAGAGAAATATCTTTTTTTAAAACCGAGAAAATAAGTGTTCTTATTTTGATATTACTGCTTACTCCTCCAATAGGAACTGCTGGATATTTAACAATTAGACCTTATGAAAAGCAAGAAATGAGACCAATAATGAGTTATATAAAAAAACACCAAAAACAAAATGACACACTCTATGTATATCAACGTGCAGAATTTCAATTTAAGTATTATGCCAGTAAATTTGGTTATCAGTCAGATGACTATATCTTAGGTGTTGATGATTTAGATAAGCAAGATGGGCAGGGAATCTCAGATAACGAATGGCAAAGATACACTAGCGATCTAAATAAACTACGTGGAAAGTCAAGAGTTTGGATTGTCTTTTCTCATGTGCGTAGCTGGGCGCAAGAAAAAGAAAGGATAACAGCTTATCTTGATACTTTTGGTCATCAAATTGACGCTTATGAGACAAAAGGAGCCTATGTCTATCTATACAATCTAGCTCAGTTTTAACTAAAACTTGAGTATTTTACGTTTGCGATCGCACGCCCTACTTTTCAAATCTATCAACTTCTGATAACTGTTAAGAAATAACATTAGCTGAGTTGAGGTTTGCAAATTAACCAATGAACTCTATTAGACTCTTAAATCTAAAGTTAACGATGCTAAATTATTTGATATTATGGTAACTTTACGCCGACAAAACTTTATAAATACTCCAAAAATTAAATTCAACCGTAGAGTAGTATTTTGGTTCAGTTTGAGTTTAGTTTTTGCTATAATTTATAGTCTCTTGGGTCTAAGAATGGGCTTTAGTAGTTATTACGTCGTTCAAGACGATGCTCGTCAGCACGTATTTTGGATGCGACGTTTTTTAGATCCTGACTTATTTCCTAATGATTTATTAGCAGATTACTTTCAATCAGTCGCGCCTCTTGGTTACACCAATTTTTATCGCTTCTTTGCAACAATAGGCATTGACCCTATGTTGCTTAATAAATTTATACCAACAATATTAGGAGTTATTACAACAGGATTTTGTTTTGGTACTTGCCTACAAATTTTTCCTATACCTTTAGCAGGATTTCTCGCTACGTTATTATTAAATCAGTATTTGTGGCTGCGCGACGATTTAGTTTCTGGTACTGCTGTCGCTTTTTTCTATCCTCTATTTACTGGCTTTTTATTCTATTTGTTGCGTCGTAGTTTATTGCTCGTTTGTGTTGCGATCGCACTGTTAGGTTTATTCTATCCCCAGGGCGTCTTTATCTGTGCGGGTATTTTAGTTCTACAATTGATTCGCTGGCAACGTGGTGGAATTGCATTTACCCAAAATCGGCGTGACTATTTGTTTTGTGCGATCGCTTTCGGCGTAGCTTTTCTCGTTTTATTCATTTATGCGTTAAAGTCTTCTGAGTATGGTCCAGTAATTACAGCCGCTGAAGCAAGAACTTTACCAGAGTTTAGCTCGACCGGTTTGAGTCAGTTTTTTGTTGATACGCCACAACACTTCTGGTTTACTGGACAGCGTAGCGGTATGATGCCCAAGTACGGAACGATTTTACCGATTGTGGCAACGCTGCTGTTGTTACCGATGCTACTTTTTCCTAGAGTATTTCCTTTGGTAAAACAGCTAACTTCTCAAAGTTGGCTTCTGGTACAAATTACCTTAGCATCGTTAGGGATGTTTTTTGCGGCTCATGCTTTATTATTTCGCTTACATCTGCCGACAAGATATACTGAGCATAGTTTGAGAATTGTGACAGCGATCGCGGGGGGAATTGCGATTGTTATACTATTAGATGCTTTATTAAATTGGGCTGCGCATACTAAACAAAATGCCAAACAATATCAGTGGTTAGCTGTAGGATTATCAACTTTATTATTAACTGCTATTGTCATCTCACCAGCTTTTCTAGAAAAGTTTCCTAAAACAGACTACGTTATCGGTAAATCTCCAGCTTTGTATGAGTTTTTTGCGCAGCAGCCAAAAGATATTCTCATTGCTTCTTTAACCAACGAAACTGCGAATATTCCTTCATTTTCGCAACGTTCGATTCTCGTAGGTGGTGTCGGTTTTCCTGTTCCCTATCATAAAGGTTACTATGCACAAATTCGACAACGAACAAATGATTTAATTGCTGCACAATACAGCCCTGATTTGCACCAAGTACAAAGTTTTATTCAAAAATACAATATAGATTACTGGTTAATTGAATCTTCAGCCTGGCATCCAGTATATATTGCCCGCAGTCGGTGGATTAGACAGTATGATGCGGCGAAGCAAGCGATTAGTTTCTTACATCAAGGAAAAATTCCCGCACTAGCTAATGAAGTTAAGCGCTGTTCAGTTTTTCAAACGGGTAATTATGTAGTGTTACAAGCTTCATGTATTGGTACAAAGGGTTAGGTTAGCACCCAACCCTATAATTTGAACTTAAAGCGGACGGTAAACGCGATAGTTGATTTTAGGGAAAATATTATCCATCGACTCGACTTTTTCTAGCCAACCGCTATCGATTTTGCCGATGTTGATGTCTTCGTAGAGTTTATTAAAACGCATCAGGTGCGATCGCGTTCTACGCACCGCATAAGGTACCATTGTTCCCGTGCGCATAATAAATGCCCAGTCTGAGGATTGCGCTAGTAATACTTCTCTTGCGGCTTGGTTTAGCGCCCGCCATTCTAACTCATCTGCGGGTTCGCGCCGCGATAATTCGATCATGCGTTCAGCGGCTTTGTGCAAATGCGGATAAATCCAGGCATTTGTTTCATTTAACCAATATTCGTGGAATCCTTTGTAGCCCCAGCTTGATTGCGAAGGCTTGCAAACTTGCTGTGTGGGGTTGACGCGTAAATAATCTGCTAAGTGCGTCATCTGATAAGTATTTTGATCGTACCATGACTTACGGAATAAGTAATCGATAAACCACGGACCTTCATACCACCAGTGACCGAACAATTCTGCATCGTAGGGCGAGACGATAATCGGCGATCGCTGCATTATTCCATACAAATGCTCGACTTGGCGTTCGCGATTATACATAAAGTTACCCGCATGTTCTGCGGCTTTTTCCCGCGCCCAGTAAGGATCGTAAAGCGCTTTATCAGATAGTCCCAACCCGCGTCCAGTAATCTTATGATATTTAATACCCGTATTCTTGCGCTGTCCATTGGGCATGATGTAGGGCTTGATATATTCGTAATCAGCCTCCCAGCCCAAATCTTTGTAAAACTCGCGATATTCTGGCGCGCCAGGATAGCCGACTTCTGATGACCAAACTTGCTGCGAAGATTCGTGATCGCGCCCAAATGCGGCAACACCTGTTTCGGTAAATATAGGTGCGTAGCTACCAAAACGAGGACGCGGACGCGCATACAAAATACCATGTCCATCTGTCAGAAAGTAACGCAAGCCTGCATCCGCAAGCATTCGCTCTAAACCTTCATAATACGCGCATTCCGGTAGCCATATCCCTCTAGGCGCACAACCAAACGTTTGTTCGTAGTGTTCGCAAGCCACTTGAATTTGCGCCCACACAGCCTGTGGATACATCTTCATCAACGGCAAATAGCCATGCGTTGCACCGCAGGTGATAATTTCTAAGTTGTTAGTGTCTTGAAATTGCTTAAATGCAGTGACGAGATCGCCTTTGTACCGTTCCCATAGATTGCGTGCGTTATTAAATTCTGTGGCGTAATGTTCAGCAAGGTAGCGAATGTGTCCGTTGTGAGTATTGTGTTCGACTTCGAGTTCTGCTAATTCTTCTAGCTTGGCTAAATGCTGATCGTAGCGTTCTTGTAAAAGCGGATCTTGCAGCATCGACACCAACGGCGGTGTCATACTCATCGTAATTTTGAAGTCAATACCGTCTCGCTTGAGTCCTTCAAAAACTTGAAGTAGAGGAATGTAGGTTTCTGTGATGGCTTCATAAAGCCACTCTTCTTCAAGTACGTAATCGCTTTCGGGATGACGAACAAATGGGAGATGAGCGTGGAGGACAAGGGCAACGTAGCCAATAGCCATAGTAATCTAAAAATTATGGGTTAAGGAACAGACCAGTAAGGGAAACGTCAGGATGTTCTAAGAATTTTATGTCGAAATGGGGACGCGTAGCAGTCCTGTTTTACTCTAAAGCTTTGATGTTGAGATAAAATAGATGGCTTTCATACCACTACACTATATAAATAAAAAATATCAATGGACATCTGAAGCTACCGGTGTGAATCAACTATAAAGTAAAACGTGCTAGCAGTGCAGGAACTAAAGCGTCGTTCATAGAAGTCAGTATTTTTTGTAGATTGAGATAATAAAAACGTTTGGTAATGAAAACTGGTGTCAACGATTCATTGCAAGTATCTAAGTGCCGGAGGCGATCGCTTTTTACTGTAGCTGTTGTAACAAGTACGCTATTGACTCCATTTTCAGTAGAAATTTTAAACGCTGCAACACCTTCTACTGTGCAATTAGCCCAAAAAACTGTATCGCCTGCTACTACTACTTTGAGAGTTGAAGACTTACCCGCAGGTTTTGAAGAAATTCCTTCAGCTTTTAAACCGCAACTCGCAGCTTACTTAAGCAATTTTGTCCCACTTTTAACGAAGCAGAACCTGCAAATCAACGATTATTTCGTGTATGTCAACCGCGACACATTAGAAGTTGTCTCCGGCTTTACAACAACAATTCCCAATCAACCGTTGAGTTTACTACGCTTTGATGCGAATCTGCGACAAGTGGAACAACCACAATACTGGCAACAGTTATTTACGAAATTACAACCGCAAATCGGCGTAGCCGCCAAACTCCTCGAACACCAACCGAATCGCTTGAATGTTGGTAATTCCTCCGCAGGCGCAACGCTAGCAATTGGTGCATTAAATCAAAGAGCGCAAGTTGATATCGGTAGCTTTCGGCGGGGTAATGTTGGTGTATTCACCGCAGTCATGTCTTTAAATCACACGACACCACAAGCATCACTGCAAGAGTTAGCGACTAAATTAGATAGTCGGATTGTGCAAGCAACTGCGAATAGTAGAGGTCAGAGGTCGGAGATGCGATCTCTGGTTAAGTAGTTAGTTACCATTTTTATCATCGCTAATCAACCAGATTTAATATGACGGTTGTGAACTGCGTATAGTGCCTTCACTTGCGTTAGTACAAAAATCTGCTTTGCTGCTAGCATAAGATGCGATCGCAGGTAGATGTTTTATCTCTGGAATTTCGGCTAAAAGGAGAGTGAAGTCGATTTAAATCATATACTTACTCATGGAAGATAAATCTCAACAGCCGTCACCGGTGTCTGATACATCGGATGTTGAAGTGACGATTCTCCCGCCAAAAACTGAAAACAAAGATCCAAATCCACCTACACAATCAAACACCACAGACGATTCGCTATCTTTCTTTGATTTCTTTGCCAAAACTGTTGGTGATGTAACAGTAGCAGTAGCAACTACCGCAGCGCAAACAGGGTTATCACTAGCACAAACTGCTGTGGAAGTTGGTGAAGCTGCTGCAAAACAAACGCACGATCTCATTTCGCAAGCAACGCAGACTGCAGGCGAAGCTATTAACTTTGTCGGCGATAATTGGATAGTACAGCGCTTTTCGCGCTTGCTTAATCTGCAATGGTTAGTCGGCGCAACCGATAACGTTAATCTTGACAAAGCTACTGAGGAAGTCAGAAAGCTACAACAAGAGTATCCTCACGAGTCGCCCAGCGAAATTGCACATCGGATTATGGTGGAAAAAGCAACGTATGCAGGTGGCATTGGTTTAGCAAGTAGTATTCTACCAGGGGCAGCTTTAGCACTATTAGCGGTGGACTTAGCTGCAACCACACGCCTACAAGCAGAAATGGTTTATCAAATTGCGGCGGCGTATGGACTTGACTTGAAAGATCCCGCGCGTAAAGGAGAAGTGCTGGCAATTTTTGGCTTAGCATTAGGTGGTGGACGGTTGTTACGTACCGCAGGTTTGGGCTTACTGCGAAATATTCCCTTTGCTGGGGCAATGATTGGCTCAAGTTCTAACGCGGCGATTATGTATTCTGTAGGATATGCAGCGTGTCGCTTTTATGAAGCGAAGTTAGACCAAAATACTTCGATTGATTCGGAGGAAACACTTGCAGAGATCGCAAAACAAAGCGATCGCTATGCTGAAACGGCGATCGCCCAAGAAGCTGTTATGGATCAAGTTTTAGTACACACGATCCTTGCAACTCATCCTGAAAAATCGTGGGAAGAGATTCTCCCTGAATTAAAAAACCTCAATTTCAGCGAGTCTTCGTTAGAAAGTATCGGTAATAATATTAAATCGCCGCAACCATTAGACACGCTTCTCGATCAACTCAACCGCGATTTTGCGATTCCTTTACTCGCGCAGTGTTATCGAATTGCGCAAAAAGACCGTATCATTACACCTGAAGCAGCACGCATTATGGAAACGATCGCGAATAAGTTCGATCTTGACTTAAACTCAATTCAGTCAAAGGTAGAGTCTCAAGGTTAACTTAATGGCGTTTGACTTAACGCAATATCCTTATGCTGCATCGCGACGCGCGATCTTAGGGAAAAATTATGCCGCCAGTACCAGCCAACCATTAGCAACGCTGGCTGCTATGGAGATGTTTTGGGCTGGTGGTAATGCTGTCGATGCGGCGTTAGCAATGGCGATCGCACTCACAGTCGTTGAACCAACTTCTAATGGAATTGGTTCGGATGCTTTTGCGTTAGTTTGGGATGGAAAATTACATGGATTGAATGCTTCTGGTAAAAGTCCGCGAAATCTCAAAGTTGATGACATACCCCAAATTCCGCTTGTAGGTTGGTTAACCGTTACAGTACCAGGGGCTGTTTCTGCGTGGCGATCGCTGTGGGAACGTTGGGGGAAATTACCGTTTGAGCAATTATTTGCCCCAGCTATTCGTTATGCTGAACAAGGTTTTCCGGTATCTCCCGAAACTGCGCGTGCATGGCAAGCAGCATCGCATTTTTTATCACTCAATGCCCCAGAATTTCAACCGTTTAAACAAGTTTTTTTTCCCAGCGATCGCGCCCCGCGTGCAGGTGAAATCTGGGGAAGTATAGTTCACGCGCAAACACTACGCGAAATTGCCAAAACGGGAGGAGAGAGTTTCTATCGTGGAGATTTAGCCCTAAAAATTGCCAATTTTGCTGCGGATACAGGAGGAATGTTAACAAAAGAAGATTTGGCGCAGCATCAACCCGACTGGGTACAACCCATTTCGACAAATTATCGCGATTTAACCGTTTGGGAAATTCCTCCAAATACGCAAGGAATTGCCGCATTGATGGCGTTAAATATTCTAGAAGGTTTTGAGTTATCGCGTTATCCGCGCGAGTCGGTACAAAGCTATCATCTGCAAATTGAAGCTATGAAACTTGCGTTTGCGGATGTTCATGCACACATTGGCGATCCTGAATTTATGCAAGTGACAAGCGATCGCTTATTAGACAAAACCTACGCTGCGCAGCGAAGAGAGTTAATTAACAACTTTCACGCGCTATTTGCACAACCTGATTTACCCAAAGGAGGTACTGTTTATCTTGCAGCTGCCGATCGCGACTTGATGGTATCTTTTATCCAATCGAACTACATGGGCTTTGGTAGCGGAATTCTCGTACCAGAAACAGGCATTGCATTACAAAATCGCGGTTCAGGCTTTACATTACAAACCGGACATCCCAATCAAATTGCACCTGCAAAACGTCCTTTTCACACAATTATTCCAGGTTTTCTCACGCAAGACAACAAGCCGTTAGGACCCTTCGGCGTCATGGGAGGACATATGCAACCGCAGGGACATCTGCAAGTTGTCGTTAACTTAGCTGATTACGCCATGAATCCGCAAGCAGCTTTAGACGCACCCCGCTGGCAATTTACGACAAGGAAAACAGTGTTACTCGAACCAACCGTACCGCATTCGGTTGCACTTGCATTAGGCGATCGCGGACATGATATTCAAATCATCGCCGAACGGCGTAATTTTGGCAAAGGTCAAATCATCTTACGGCAAGGAGAAACTTTAATCGCGGCTTCTGAACCGCGTGCGGATGGTATTGCCTTAGCAGGTTAGAGTTTTTTCCAGTAACTTGACACTCGCGTAAATAGCGTCAATATAGGGAGTCGGAGTTTGTGTTAATTTTCCAAGTTCGGCAACTGCACCCACAATGGCGTCAACTTCGGTGGGACGACGTGCTTCAATGTCTTGTAACATGGAAGTTTTATGCGCGCCTACTTTTTCTGCGCCTTCGATGCGTTGCTCTAGCGAAATGCCAAATTCTACGCCCAGTTTCTCGGCGATCGCCTGCGCTTCGAGCATCATATTTTTTGCCAGTTCACGCGTTAAAGAGTATTGACAAATCTCTTCTAATGTGCTTCTTGTTAATGCACTAATCGGGTTAAACGCTAAATTTCCCCACAGCTTCACCCACAACTCATTACGAATTTGGTTGCGTACAGGCGCTTTGATTCCTGCTTGACGGAAGCTTTGCGAGAGTTGTTGAATGCGAGAAGTTTTCGTACCATCAAGTTCGCCCAAAGAAAAGCGATCGCCCTCGATATGTTGCACAACGCCAGGCGCGACAATTTCCGCTGCTGGATATACGACACAGCCAATGACGCGATCGACAGGAATATGCGCTTCCACGATTCCTTGCGGATCGACCGCCTGAATTTGATAATCAGCATAGGGACTGTCAAGCTTGCGAAAATACCACCAAGGAATGCCATTTTGCGCAGTCACGACGATTGTTTCCGCACCATACAATGCAGGTAAATGAGGCGCAACGCTGGGTACACTCTGCGCTTTCAATGCCACAATGACAACATCCTGCGTACCCGCACTTGCAATATCTTGCGTTGCAACGACATCTTTAATCAACTCTTCTGTACCATCTGCATTGCGTAGCGTTAAGCCTTGTTGTTGAATTGCTTGCAGATGCGCGCCGCGCGCAATTAACGTCACTTGTTCGCCAGCCTGCGCCAATTTAGCCCCAATGTATCCCCCGATCGCACCTGCACCAACAATGCAAATTTTCATAGCAGCTTATACTAATTCTTTAACTAAGAACTACAACTAATTCTCCCTCTGCAACGTATTTGTAGAAACTTGAAATCAAAACCGTACTATGCCCCAATATTTAGCAATTTTGCCATATTCAACCGTTGCAATTTACCTGTTGCGCCTCTGGGTAACTCTTCTAGAATATGCAATTGACGGGGAACTTTAAATTCTGCAAGCAGTTCTGAGCAATGTTTGCGTAATTCCTGTTCGCTGACACTACTATCTTTTAAGACCACTGCTGCGTGGATATCTTCGCCTAAAGTTTTGTGGGGAACAGCAAACGTCAGTGCTTCTGCAACCGCCGCATGACGCAGCAAAACGTTATCAACTTCTAGAGGAGAAATTTTCTCGCCGCCTCGGTTAATCAACTCTTTGATGCGCCCTGTTAGCGAAAGGTAGCCATCAGGATCGATTACACCTTGATCGCCAGTACGAAACCAACCCTGAGTAAACGCTTTCGCATTAGCTTCAGGATTATTTTCGTAGCCATCTACTACATTAGCACCCTTAACAACAACCTCGCCTAACTGACCCTTTTCTAATAAATTACCCGCTTCATCCATAATCCCGACTTCCACGCCGAACCCGTACCCGACACTACCAGCTTTGCGCGGATGAGGAGGTAAGGGATTAGAAGTCATTTGGTGCGATGCTTCGGTCATGCTATAGGCTTCTAGTACCGGAACATGAAACGTCGCTTCGAGGCTTTCTAACACTACTGGAGGTAACGAGGAACTACTCGAACGGATAAATCGCAAACGACTTTGCGCGATCGCCTCTTGATTGCGTTCGGCGCGTGCAAGTATTAGTTGATGCATCGTTGGTACGGCTGAGTACCACGTCGGTTGAAACTCGCTAAAAATCCGCCAAAACTCCATGGCATTAAACCCGTTTGGGCAAATGACAGTTCCTCCTGATGCTAAAGTTGATAGCATTGAGGCGACAATTCCATGAACGTGAAATAGCGGCATAATACACAAAGCGCGATCGCTGGCACTCAAGTTATACGTGCCAATAATATTTTGTGCTGAAGCCGCTAGATGACGATGTTTTATAGGTACGCGCTTCGGGCGACTTGTCGTACCACTCGTATGCAGAATCATCGCGACATCTTCTGATTCAGCTTGTTCAATCGTTTGCGGTGGATATTCTTTTCCTTGAATTTTGTGGAAAGACAACGTACCATCAGAATTTGGCGTCGCTTGAATGAGCATCATCTGTGGAGTTATCGCCGCTTGCGCCGTAGCGATTTCGTCACCGAGAACAATTAAGGCGATCGCTTGCGTATCTTCGTAATAAAACGCAAATTCCTCTTGTTTATATTTAGGATTCAGCGGCGCTGCTGTAGCGCACGTTGCCGCAGCCAGGTAAGTTAAAATCATTTCTGGACCATTCGGCATGGCGATCGCAATTCGCGATCCGCGTTTAATTCCCAAGCGATTCAACTGCGCTGCGAGTTCGACAATTTGGTGACGTAGTTGCTTGTAGGTCAAACTTGGTTTATCTGGTGCAACAATCGCTGGGCGATCGTCTTCTCCAATAAGTAGATCGAGTAGTGTTGCTGATTGGTGAATTAGTGAAGTCATAAGATCGTCTCAAGATACAGCCGCTGCTGTGGCGATCGCTTCTGCTACTTGAGTGGTAGCACTTTGAGGAACCACGCGACAGCATTCAGCAGGAATTGCTAGATACATTTGTTCGCCAATTTGGTGACGAACATGAGGAGAAGTTACCACACTCAAAACGATATCGCTGTTATCTAAACGCACAGTATAGTCGCGAAATTCTCCATAATAGTTGTGGTGTTCTACCCAAGCACTAAAACAGTTCATTTCGGGATTATCTGTCGGGCAGTAAATTGGGTTCATGATAATCGAGTGCGGACGTACACTTAATGCGACTGCATGACCAGGATAAACTCCAGGAGCAAAATTTTTTGCTGTAATGAATACTCCGCCCACATCTACTTGTCCTGAAGCTAATAAAGTACCAGGAAGCACGTTACAACGTCCAATAAACCGCGCTACAAACTCAGTTGCTGGACTTTCATAAATTTCTTCAGGAGTGCCTACTTGTTGAATAGTACCTTCATACATCACAACAATGCGGTCGGCAAGTACCAGCGCTTCTCCTTGATCGTGCGTGACATACACCGTTGTCAATCCTAGCTGATCGTGGAGATTGCGAATTTCGTTGCGCATTTCATCGCGCAAACTTGCATCCAAGTTAGACAGTGGTTCATCTAACAGCAAAATCTGTGGTTCCACAACGATCGCCCGCGCTAGCGCGACGCGCTGCTGCTGTCCTCCGGATAGTTCCGCGGGATAACGATTGGCAAATCTTCTTAAGTGGACAATTTCCAAGGCTCGATTCACGCGCGATCGCAGTTGTTCGCGTCCTACATGGCGCAACTCTAGTCCAAATGCTACATTTTCAAACACCGTTTTATGCGGCCAAATCGCGTAACTTTGAAAAATCATGGACATATTGCGCTTCTCTGGCGGTACAGTTTTTTGGGGAGAAGAAACAACGCGATCGCCTACAAAAATTCGTCCCTCATCGGGAAATACAAAACCTGCTAGCATCCGCAACGTCGTCGTTTTACCACACCCCGAAGGACCTAACAAAGCAATCAATTCGCCATCGGCTACATTCAAATTAATGTGGTCAACTGCGCAGCTATTCTGAAAGTATTTGGTTAAATTGTCGATTGTAATGCTTGCCATAGATTTAATTTGCGTGATTGTTTAGCCTTTTTCCAGCATGAAATCGCGTCCTAGGAACTTGTAAGCAATACCTATTGTGGTGAAGATAATTGCTAGCATCACGATTCCTAATGCGGCTACGCGTTCGTAGCTGCCTTCTGTTACCAATTGAAACAGGGCAGTGGAAATGACTTGCGTGTTATTCGTATAGAGTAAAATCGCACAACTAAGTTCGCGTACCGACAAGATAAATACAAGCAGCCAGCCGCTGATTAAGCCGCGCTGTACCAAAGGCACAGTAATTTTGTGGACTGTTGTCGCCTGCGTTGCGCCCAGGTTACGCGCCGCGAGTTCCAACTCAGGATTGATGCTCGTGAAAATGTTACCAGCATTAGAAAAAGCGATCGGTAAAAATCGCGTTGTAAAAGCAACAATCAAAATTGCTGCTGAGCCGTACAGTACAAGAGGTGGACGCGAGTAAGCCGAAAAAATTCCCACAGCAATTACAATTCCAGGAATTGCTAAAGGTAGCATGGGAAGAAAGCCTAATACCTGATAAAACCGTACCAGTTTGCGATTAACGATGTAAGCGATCGCAATTCCAACTAACATCGCAAACGTCGCTGCACCAGCAGCATAAATGAGCGTATTTTGAATCGCGACTGAAGTAAAAGGCTGCTTGAACAATACGTCTTCAAACCAGGCAAGTGTCAAGTTAGAAGCATCCAGCGGGCGTCCCCAAGACTTTGATAGCGCTGTACGTAATAGAACGTAAACTGGCAAAAACAGCGATAGCGTCGCAACAAGGAAGCAGAAAGCTAGAAAAATCCATTTCCAGTATCCCAAATCAATAAGGCGTTTTCGTCCAGCTTTTCCCGTTAGCGTAGTGTAGCCCTTGCGCGCTAGCAGACGACGTTGCAATAACAGCAACGCTGCGGTGAGAACAACCAAACATATCGAAAAAGCAGAAGCTAGTTCAACGTTAGAAGGATACTGAAACTGCTGCCAGATTTCGGTTGTTACGATATTAATTCGCGCTGGAATCAGTATTAAGGTAGGAGAACCAAACAGTGCGATCGCTTCTAAAAAGGACAAAATGAAGCCGGAAATAATTGCCGGTAATACGAGTGGTAAAGTAATGCGAAATGTTGTTGCAAATGTGCCTGCGCCTAAGACTGTCGCCGCATCCTCTAATTCTGAGGAGACAAACTCCAGCGCCGAACTCACCATCAAAAATACATATTGAAAGCTGTAGATTCCCACTACAAAGATTGCGCCCAACATTGTATAAACATCGAGCGGTCCTTTTTCTGTGCCAGTCAATTCAACAAAAACCCGATTCAGCCAACCTGATGTTGGTGCAGCAAGCAGAATCCACGCAATTCCACCCAAAAAGGTAGGCATCGAAAATGCCCCCAACAACAAAATCCGCACAAGTCCTCGTAACGGCATATTTGTCCGAGTCGTCGCCCAAGCGAGAGGAACTCCAATCAAAATACTGAGAACTCCTGTTCCTGTTGCTAGTATCAACGAGTTAAGCGCTGCCTCGCGAAAGCGCGGGTTTGTCAAAACTTCAACGTAATTGCTGAGAGTAAACCCACCTTCATTGACTTGCATTAAGCTACGCAAGACTAACCAATAACTTGGTAAACCAATCAGCAATAGCAAAATTAGAATAAATCCAATCCAAAAAACGAAAGAAAAGTCATATTTCCCAAACCAACGATTTAAGAACCGCTGCGGGCTAACAATGAATCTTGCGATACCAGTTTGAGTCGTCAAAATTTTTCCTCCGTTGCTTCAAGCGCCAAACTCGTTACGCCATTTCCTAATAACTTCAGGGATATCGCGTTGAATTTCCGCTGCTGTAGGAACTGTAGCTTGCATATCTTTAAGTGTTTTCGCGCCAGGAATAGAAACACCAGCTATGAGCGGTTGCTCGTAATATTTAGCAATTAGTTCTGAATACTCTTTCGTCAGCAAGAAATTCATAAATAGCCTGGCAGCATTCGGATGCGGTGCATCACGCAATATGCCAATTGGACCCACGACGACAACTGCACCATCAGTGGGATAAACGACTTCCAGCGGGTCGCCTTGCGCTTTACGCGTCAATGTTTGTCCCAACGTTGCAATCCCAATCGCGCGTTCGCCAGATACGAGTACCGGAATAACGTCGTTAATCGAGCGCCCCAGCTTAGGATTAAGTTGATTAAATCTCACAATATATTCATCCCAACCGTATTTTTGCTGCATTGCGATCGCCCACGTTCCTACTTGTCCACTTGCTGCACCGCTACCTGTGGCAATTTGATCTCTATACTGCGCTTGCACTAAATCTTTCCAACTTCTAGGCACATTTGCTGCTGGCAGCTTTTGAGTGTTATAGGCAATCACAATCGGAATCAAAGCACCGACTTGATAGAAGTTATCTGGATCGAGATTGCGATACGGTTCTGGAATATTTGCTTTACCTAATGGTTCGTATTGTAAAAGTCTTCCTTGCTCTTTTAGCTGCATCATTTGACTGATATCAGTCGTGCCAAAAACATCAGTTACTCTTAAGCCAGCTTGTATTTCTTGGTTAATTTTTTGAAACAACGTTGCAGCAGCATTACGAGTTCCTTCAAAAGTAATTCCTGGGTATTTAGCTGTAAAAGCTGCCCCGATTTCATTAACTATCTCTTGAGTAAAGAAAACAGTGTATAGAACAAGCTTTCCTTCCTTTTTTGCAGCTTCGTAAAGAGCTTTTTCATCACTCGGTGATATAGGAGATTGTTCTGTAACCAGCGAAGCCGATTGATTTCCAGGGTTAGCTGTACATCCTTTTAGTGCAATCAAGCTTACAGATGAAGTTCCAGTAATGACAATAAATTTGCGTCGAGAAATTTTCTTCATTCAGCCTCCAGACCGAAAACCTATCTCTTGCCTGTTGTCAAAAAAAACTGTTCAGGCAAGCACCAGGATTCCCACAATGTTTAAAAAGTCAACTCTAGATTTATTAGGTTAACTATTAATGAAATAAGTAAACTTAATCGAGTTGGGTTTGAACTAGTTTGCGTATTCTTATGTTCAGAATATTACAGTTTTCCAAATCTTTTTTTATGAAAGAGTTTATTTTTTTTGTTTCTACTTATAAGTAAAAGTTTTTGATAAACTTAGTCGGATTATACTTATAAGTAAAACTTTAAAGAGATTAAGAAAGGTGTAGATGCGCTGCTGCCAACTTCAATCTTGTCAACTCTCATGTTAAGAAATTGATACATAACAAAGGTTAACTTTTTTAATTGGATAGTTGAGCCTCGTCAATTTGCACTCTCCAAAGTTGACCTGGAGCATGAAGGAGTTCTAACTTATATTCAGGGTCGTTTTGTAATCTGGCTTGCAATTCTGCATCAGGTCTAAACAAGAAAATTTCACGAAATCGTTTAACATCCTCAGGAATTTCAGTTTCACTCACCAGTAGTACACTGACGTTGGGCTCAAGTTCATAGCTTAGCGAAGTAATACGACTTACTCGCCTTTGACTACTGATCGCAAGTGGCTGATTTGCTTGATTAATAATATTGGCAATCTCAGGGTTGTAATAACTACTATATTTATTCCACCAAGTTTCAGCTTGCGCACTCACAATACAAGAGATAGTTCCACTTGCTAGTGCGATCGCCAAAATAATTTGCCATACTTTCTGCTGCGAATATTTCAAAGACGCTGTTAAACGGTTAGCAAATAAATAAGCAACAGCTATTTGTATAGCAACATAACCAGGTAATAAATATCTAGCAATACTAGAGCGTTGTCCGCCAGAAATTAAATCTGGTAATACTAAGCTTATAGTAGGAATGATTAAAAGTGTAACAACGAATAACCAACTTGATATGGATGTACGACTACATAAAATATAAAATGCGTATACAACTAGCGCTATAAATAAAGGAATTACATATAGCAAAACATCATTAGCATTAAATTGAATATCATTACCTGCTTCAACGTCAAAGAACTGAGCGTTATTATAAGCAACTTGCATATCAAAAAATAAAGCAGTGAAATTTAATAACCATCTTTGGATTAAAGCCTCAAAACTAATTGCCCGCGCTGTCCATTCTCCAATGCTACTGGCATTAATAAAATATAGAATTATCCAGGGAATTAACGTTGCGATCGCAACTAATGAAGCAATAAGATAAGCAAGAAAATTCTTAGTTACGCGAAATTGCTCTAGAAGTAATAAGTAAACACCATGCGCGAAAGAAACTAAAATAAATAAAAGATGGGAATATAAACCCAAAACAACGGTTAAAGCATACATTCCCCAGCTTAACTTTGTCTTTTGACGAATAGCGCGTAAGAAAGCAATACTAGCTAGTAAGGTAGTTACAGTTAGTAAACTATACTGTCTTGCTTCTTGGGCATATAGTACGTGTATTGGAGAAACTGCGACTAAAGCCATCGCAATCCACCCCACAAGTGGCGCAGCAAATAACTCTAAACATAACCAGTAAACGCAGGGAAAGACGAATAAACTAATAACAGCCGCGACACCACGAGTGACAGTAACGGAACTTCCAAAAATTTGCATTGCCAAACGGGCGATCGCATAATAGGCGGGTGTGTGTTCAGCATTCGCAGCTAAAGCATTAATCGTATCGAACCAATTTCTTTCTGGCGATAAGCGTTGGAAAACTTGTAAATCTTGAATATTAATAATGCGATCGCTAGGTACTTCATCGACAAATTCTGTTTTCTTGTAGCCAACAACGCGTACTGAAGTATGCACCTCATCAATCCAGTACACTTTTTTATCGAGATTGACGAATCTAAAGAATATACCTAGTGATATGACAGCAATTAAGAAGAAATAAAGGTAGGAAAATTTATATCTATAATGAGTCATTCAGATTTTGTTTGAATACATTGTGCTTGTAAAACAATAAAGTTATCGACTTCAAAAACAGTACATTGAGTGGTGACTTTACTTAAAGCTGGGGCTTGCTGATGGAGTCCTTGAATTATATTTGTAGTAAGTGGTTGAAATTGTCGAATCCAGCGATCGCTTGTCACATACTCTGGAGTAAAAGCGTTTTTTTCTAGTAACCAAAAATTAATATTGTATTTTTGAATGAATTGCTGTACATCAGTTAAATCTTGACTATACTGTGCCTGAATGAGATCGAGCGTGCGCTGACGAAATTGATGATAGTATCCCCAATGATAAGGAATAGCATATTCACTACCGACGAGAATAGACCGTTGAGCAAAAGTAGGCAAATTATTAGCCTCATTTGCTAGCGAAGCAATGAGAATATTTGTGGGTTGTTGTTGAAAAAACTGATATAAAATAGGGTTGTTTCCAACAATATAACCTGTCCATAAAAACTGATGTAATGTAGCTGGATAAAATATCAATATTAAAGCAATTATCAGCGCGCAGGTACGTTTTATATAGTCAAATATTCCTGGATAAAACTTGTGCGATCGCCGTAATAGAGTATCAAGTAACAAAGTTAAAGCAATAGCAGCAGCGGTTGTCAAGACGATCCGCAAACTATGTTGCGTATAGCGGCTAGGAAGATGAAGTTTAAATATCAGCGCATGGGCAATGAAAAACATGACCAAAGATGCAACTATCATCTGTGGTAAAAGAATAATGTTACTGCGGATCTTAGTTGTCAAAGGAAACAGCGATGGATAGCACAACATCATTGGTAGCAATAGCCCAGCGTACACTAGTGGTGGCATTAACGCCGAAGTCAACCGAATCCCGCTGCGACTCTCATTAAACCAAAACTCCCAAGCATCGTTGATAAAAAAGCTGCTTCTTCCTCCTGGTAAGAATTCAGGTAAAGTTCTTGCAGTTGATGCAGCGATCGTCGGTGCAAATTCACTTAAAGAAAGTGCATAGGGTAAGAGAACGAGAATTGCGACTCCAATTCCGGCAATACCGATGTAGTTTTGACGATTTAGGGATAGTCGTAATCGCCATTGTCGCCAATGACAAATCTGAAAAAGCAAAATGAGAATACACACAAAAATTAACGAAGGATAAAATAATCCTAAAAGGGCGATCGCAACTAAACAAGGTATCAAAGAACGTCGTAAAAAGTAATAAAAAAATGCTAAAAATAAGGGATAAATAAAAGCTTTTGGTGTAGCGGAAATTAAGCCATCTTGCATCCACAAATTTTGATTAAGAAGAATTGCCCCAATAAACCCAGTTAGAGGTATGGGTAATATTTGCAAACAAACACCAAAGCTGTAACTTGTTGTAAGTAATCCTAAGATTAGTGGTAAAATTTTACTTAACCACAGCGGGTCAATTCCTACAATAGTAAAGCTGCGATAAAAGATCGCGTATCCCGATGGTGCAACTGATTGAAAGTAGTCAGCAATCAAATCATTTGGAAACAAGTCAGGGTTTAAAAACCGACGCATCCAAAAAACGTGTTGTCGCGCGTCATCTTGTACCACATACTCACTGCTAAAAGCTTGCTGAAGCGCTAGAATGCCATAAATAGCAGCAAAAACGAGACTCAGACCAAACCAGAATTTCATCTGAATGCTAGGTTTAGAGTTCTGCGGGAAGAGAAGCTTATGCAGTTGCGTTAGCATAACCGCGATCGCTGATAAATACACATTGGTATTAGTTAGAGTTGAAAGTACAGCGATTGTCTATGAGAATTCTCCTTTCGTCAATAGGAAGAATTTTTGTAACAACTCGGCGTCAAAACTCGCGGTTTCGCATTCAACAACAATGTTTAGAAAAATTATCTGGTTTAGTCTGGTGGCGATCGCCGTTGTCTTTGTGTGGGGCAATTTACTTGCCCATCCTGCTGCATCACAAGTACAATCACGTATTAACGCACTAGAAGTCGATCTTCGCGGCGTGCAATCGCGACTTAACCGCATTGAAGCCCAACTTAATCAATCGCGCAGCATACAATCACCGCGAACACCAATAAATATACCAACACCCCCAGGACCGAGGGCGCAATCAAACCAAGAAGAAATGTTTGATAGATTAGCAACGCTCGTAATTGAGATTAAGCAACAAGTTAACAACTTAGAAAAGCGAGTTTCTACTTTAGAAAAACGTTTATAGGTAAAAATCTCAAAGTTTGCTATTTAAGACTCTTGCGATTTTAAAGCTCGATCGAGTATATTACGCGCTTCTTCGGCTTTGGACCTTGCTTCTTGATAACGCAAATTGACTTGCGCAAAGTTTTTTAATACTTTGAAGCCTTCTTTGATCCGAGTAATTTCCTCTTCGCTGACAGACTTATCTGTAAACAGTACATCAATTGCAGCACGCACTACCATTGCTTCTTCGCGCGATTCTTGCACTTTGAGTTTAAGCGTAGCAAGATTACTCAAAACTTGTACTGCTTGCGTCACCGCATCTTCATCACTCGCAGTATCTGTCGCTGCTTCTTTTACCTCAATTAATTGTTGAGAACTAAAACCTTCGGCAAGATCAGTAGGTAACTTACCTTCATCCATAAGTTCCATTAGCTGATCCATTGCTTTGTCCCGCGCTTTCGCCGAATCTTTACCAGGAACATTCAGGATAATTTCTGGGCTTTGCGGCAAAGTGTACTTAACCATAAGTTGTCTGTTCAATATTATTTAGTGCTGCTGAGTTTAATTGTGACTGAAAAAGGTAGAGGGTAGAAGGTAGAGGGCAGAGGGTAGAAGGTGATTTCTTTCTATCTTCATAGATCCAAGTTCCTAAATTTATTACTCAACAGAGAGATAAGGTTTTTTGAGGAACTTAGTGTGAGAAAAGCAATCGCTGTTAAAACTCCTAAATTTGCGTGCAGGGATACATAGGTCTGTTTTTCCCCTTCTGTATCTTTCCTTGTATCTTCGTAAACAACTGTTCTTGTTCTAGCAAGCTGGGAAACACATTGTAACGTAGGCAATTTGTGGTGCGATCGCAACTTGCCATTTATCAAACAGTTCAACTGTCAGAGGGCAGAACTTTATACTGATAAATAGGAAGCTGATTTTTTTGACTGAGGAATATCATGGCTCCAAATCCCACAATTATGCAAGCTGTGGAGCAACTAGGCTACCGCGTTACGGTTGGAGACGTTGCTACGCAATCAGGATTAAACGTCAGCTTGGCACAGCAGGGATTATTAACGCTTGCTTCCGAAGCTGGTGGACATATGCAAGTCGCTGAATCAGGTGAAATTGTCTATCAGTTTCCCAAAAATTTCCGTACAGTTCTGCGAAATAAGTTTTGGAGATTACGGCTACAAGCATGGTGGCAAAGGGTTTGGCGTGTTTTATTTTATTTGATTCGGATTTCTTTCGGTATTGTTTTGATATTGTCAATCGCGATCATTTTTCTGAGCATTTTTATTATTATCAGTATGATAAACCGCGATAGCGACGATCGCGGCAATCGTTCGGGTGGTGGTATGGTGTACATACCCCGCTTTTGGATTAGTCCTAGTTGGTATTGGTTTTTTTACCCTGATTACACTACGCGTTACCAACAAAGACGCCATGAAAAGAACGAACTTAATTTTTTAGAAGCGATCTTCTCGTTTTTATTCGGTGATGGCAATCCTAACGCTAACTTAGAGGAACAGCGCTGGCAATCGATTGCAACTGTCATTCGGAATAACTCTGGTGCAGTTGTTGCCGAACAAATTGCGCCATATCTTGACGATATCGGTTCAGGGTACGCACAAGAGTACGAAGATTATATGTTACCTGTACTCACGCGCTTTAATGGACAACCGGCGGTTAGTCCCCAAGGACAGCTAGTGTATCATTTTCCCGAATTACAAGCGAGTGCAGCGCAACGGCGATCGCGTGGGGTTGCGCCGTATTTACAAGAGTCACTCTGGCGCTTTAGTGCCGCAAGTTCAGGACAAATTGCGTTAGCCGCAGGGTTAGGATTGTTAAACTTTGTCGGTGCGGTATTTTTAGGATACTTGTTAGCCGACGGCGCGATCGCAGCCGAATTGGGAGGGATAGTCGCGTTTGCCCAGGGAATTTATTGGCTACTTCTCGGATACGGTACTGCCTTTTTAGCCGTTCCTCTCGCGCGCTATTTCTGGATCAAAGCGCGGAATCAACGAATTAGCGATCGCAATCGCCAGCGACAACTGCGAGCCGGAACTTTAGCCAATCCTGATGCGACTTTACAACAAAAAATGGCTTACGCTAAGCAATTTAGTGCAAATACAGTGATTACTCAGGAAGATTTAATCTACAGTACTGAAACAGATCTGCTAGAACAAGAAGTAGAACGCTCCGACAAAATAGATGCTCAATGGCAACGCCGATTGTCACAGTCGCATGGCGATCGAGAATCGGTGGATAATACAGGAGGAACTTGATGGTAAATCTGTCTGCTGTTAGTAAGTGGATAAAAGTAAATGTCACCAAAAGATTGGTAACCGGTAATTCTCAAATAGGATCGATTACCCATTACCAATTACCTCTTGCCCAAAAAGTATGATATTTAGTGATATCCACCTATTTAATACATTTTTGCTAAATCCTGTAGTTCAATCAAACAAGATATTGCGGTAGGATCTACTAAGAAAAATTTCCTACATTCATCGGAAAACCTTTTTACAAATGAATTATGGAATCTAGGGAATCTACTGGAGGGTTCCAACGATACTGGCGCATCCTCAAGCGTCGATGGCTACCTTCCTCAGTTGCATTTGGATCAGTTCTTTCGCTATTTATGCTGGGCTTGATACTCCAAAAGCCCCAATATATTGCGGAAGGAAAACTGTTGTTTAGAAGAGGAAATGCAACATCTTCGATTACTGGCGTAGAAACAAACGTTGGACAATTAGATCCTTTGCAACAGCAAAATAATCCACTCGATACAGAGGCAGAAATTATTCGTTCGGTACAAGTTGCTGAAAAAGCACTGCAACGATTGGATCTTAGAGATGCAAGTGGTAATCCCCTGAGACTGAATCAGTTTCTGAATAACCTCAATGTGAGTAACATTCGGGGTACGGATATCTTGCGAATCTCTTACCAAGACCGCAATCCAGAAACTGCTGTTGCAGTTGTAAATACTCTAATGGCGGTGTATTTAGAAAATAATTTTTTGAGTAATCGCACAGAAGCTGCAGCCGCGCGCGAGTTTATTGAAAATCAAATCCCTAGAGCCAGAGAAACTCTTAATCGAGCTGAATCAGCTTTGCGATCGTTCAAAGAAGAAAACAAAATTGTTGCTGCAGAAGAAGAACGCCGCGCCGCCGTTGATATTAACACTGAACTGCAAAAACAAATTAACGCGACACAAACGCAACTCGCCGATGCGCAAGCGCAGTCAGCACTTTTACAAAAAGAGTTGGGCAGAGATTTAACAACTGCAAGCGCAGAGACATCGATTAGCCAGGCTCCTGGAGTACAAGAGCTACTCAAAGAAATTCAACAAGTAGAAACGCAAATCGTTACAGATCAAAACCGTTTTCGCGAAGATCATCCTACCCTTGTCGCGCTGCGATCGCGCAAAGCTGATTTAGAGCGTTTATTACAACAGCGAACGCAACGCGCTGTTAATACTAACCTGCAACAAGCAAGTAACGGACAAATTAGCCCGTACGAGCAAAACTTGACCCAGCAACTAGCAAATTCAGAAGCAAGACGTTTAGGTTTAAGTAGTCAACTGGCAGCTTTATCTGAATTACAAGCGCAATATACGCAAAAACTCAACAGAGTTCCACAGTTAGAACAAAGGCAACGCGAGTTAGAACGCGAGTTAGAAGCAGCGCAGTCAGCATATTCACTACTAACACAAAAACTCCAGGAAAGTCGCCTTGCCGAAAACCAAAACGTCGGCAACGCACGGGTAATCGCTACCGCTACAATTCCTGACGAACCTGTTAATTCGCGTCAGCCTTTATTTATCGTTACCGGTTTACTCGTCAGTGGCGCGTTTGCGATCGCTACAGCTTTGTTACTCGAAGCCAGAGATAAATCGCTGCAAACGGTAGAGCAAGCAAAGCAAGTTTTAGGTTTTACACCTTTAGGGGTGATTCCAATTTCTAAAAGCTCGGAAACTTCCTCCATTGCAGGAGAATCAGACACCTATACTCCAGGAATGCTTCAAGCTGCACCGCGTTCTCCAATGAGTGCTGCTTATCGCATGTTGCAAGCTAATTTGATGTTTTTAAGTTCTGATAAACAAATTAAAGTTGTTGTCATTACGAGTTCAGTCCCCCAAGAAGGTAAATCCACTGTCTCTGCAAACTTAGCCGCATCAATGGCGCAGTTAGGACGAAGAGTACTCCTCGTCGATGCTGATATGCTTCGTCCTACGCAGCATCAAATTTGGGAACTGCCAAATCAGTCAGGTTTAAGTAATTTATTAGTTGGACAAGTAGAGTTTCCTGCGGTTGTCAAGCAAGTTATCGATAATATCCATGTCTTGACTGCCGGATCTACACCACCTAACCCAGTAGCTTTACTCGAATCGCAGCGCATGGCCAACTTGGCAACGATGTTTTCTGAAAATTATGATTTTACAATTATTGATACTCCGGCGTTGAATGTTGATGCGATCGCACCAATTTTAGGTAAGATGGCTGATGGTGTTTTACTTGTTGTCCGTCCTGGAGTTGTTGATTCAGCGAGTGCGACTTTTGCCAAAGAATTTCTGGCGCAATCTGGACAGCATGTTCTTGGGCAAGTCATCAATGGTGTAATTCCAGAAAACGAACCGCATAGCTATTATTACTTTTCCCAAGAATACTACGGCAGCGATTCCACGCGACCGAGGGTGTTACAGCAGAGCCACAAAAGATAAGAAGCGATCAGCATTGGTGAAGTGCAGCGATCGCGTGAATGACTCGCTCCAAGTCTTCAGAAGTTAAATTCGAACCAGATGGCAAACATAAACCACGGTTAAATAAATCTTCGGCGATCGCGCCGCCAACGCACTCACATCCACTAAATACTGGTTGCAGGTGTAACGGTTTCCATACCGGACGCACTTCGATTTGTTGTTGTGCTAGTGCTACGCGAATTTGCTCGCGATCGACTCCAAACGTATCAGCATCAACTGTCAAACAAGTCAACCAGCGGGTCGCACGCCCAAAAGCAGCCTCTGGCATAAATTCAATTCCAGGTAACTTGCCCAACGCCTGCTGATAAGTTGCAAAATTACGCCGTCGCGCAGCAACGCGCTCTTCTAAAACGCGCAACTGTCCGCGCCCGATTCCAGCTAAGACATTACTCAAGCGATAATTGTAACCAATTTCCGAGTGCTGGTAGTGGGGTGCAGGATCTCTCGCTTGTGTTGCTAAAAAACGCGCTTTGGCGACTAAATCAGCGTCTTCAGATACTAACATTCCCCCACCAGAAGTTGTAATAATTTTGTTGCCATTAAATGAAAAAATCCCGATTCGCCCAAATGTTCCTGGCGATCGCCCTTTGTACGTCGCACCTAACGCCTCAGCCGCATCTTCAATCAGCGGAATTTCATACTCATTACACGCATTAACGATCGGAGATAGATCCGCACTTTGTCCGTAAAGATGGACAACAACAACAGCTTTAGGTAGTTTTCCCTGATGCGCTTGCTTTGCTAAGGTTTCCCGCAATAAATCGGGATTCATATTCCAGGAAGTGCGATCGCTATCGATAAATATTGGTTTTGCTCCCAAATAAGTAATTGGGCTTGCTGTTGCAATAAACGTGAGTGTCGAGCAAATGACTTCATCACCTGGTTCAATTCCCACAAGTCGCAATGCTAAATGCAATGCTGCAGTTCCGGAACTCACCGCCGCCGCATGACTTGCGCCAATCGTTTGGCAGAATTCTTGCTCAAACGCATCAACGTGCGGGCCCACAGGCGCGATCCAATTCGTCTCAAAAGCTTCTCTGACGAACTCTAGTTCGCGGTCGCCCATATGTGGCGTTGAAAGGAGAATTGGTTTAATCACGACTTAGCTTGATTTTGACGTACGAGTAGTGGACTAAGTTAAGTTAACAAATTCTGACATTTTGGCTTTCGCAAGCCTAGAATCCATGATAGGCAATACCAGCACTCCTCAGGAGAAATCAGTGCAAGCACGAAAAGTCGCCGAAGCTAGCATAATCTCAATGACAGAATTAGAAATGGCTACCTGGAGACACCAGCAGGGCTTTCATATCATTTTGCATCGCGATCGCTATTGGGAAAAGATACGTCCTGGCTTTTATCAACCCGTTCATTTGCTAGCGCGCTTGAGTGCAGAACAAGCAACAAAGCCAACATCACTATGTTGGGGATTTCGAGCAGCTTTAAGTGAGGCTGATATCGCAGGAAGTAATGGCTCAATTCCTGTTCACCTTTTATCAGATCTCAATAACTACGATCTGCAAAACTTTTCGTCAAATCGCAGGCATAATCTTCGCCGATGTCAGAAACGGGTGAAGATTGTCGAACTTACTGATACAGAAATCTTACACCACCAAGGATATGAAGTTGTTTTCTCGGCAGCCAAGCGAACTCAATACTTAAAAGCACCTTCTAAGCAAGAATATCTTGCCAACCTTAAGCACTTCATCGCCCCGAAGCATCGATTAGTTCTTGCGGGTATCATTGGTGACAAACTCGGCGGATACATCAGTGGCTATGCTGTTGACGGAGTAGCCTACTTTGAAAATCTCTATGTCGCAACTGAGGTATTAACAACTAATATTAATAGCGGTCTCGTATATGAGTTTGTACAAGTTTGTCGTCGCAGTGGGAAAATTCGCGAGGTTGTCAACGGTCTACACTCGCGTGAAGATCGAGCGCTATGTGTTTACAAAGAGAGTATCGGATTTCCAGTAAAGCAGATTCCGGGTAAAGTTGTCTTAAATCCAATAGTTAGCAGCTTGATCCATAAGCGCTATCCACACGTATACTATCGCTTGACTGGAAAAGATTAACGCTTCTACGTTACTGCTTGGTCTTGGTTCTTTTGTCCTTTAAATTCTTCGCACGTAGCATAACCTTGTTGATTAATACCTTCGCGCTGTAAGACTTTCCACACAGTCAATCCCAGAATTTTGAGGTCGAGCCACAAGCTCCAATGGTCAACATACCAAACATCGAGTTTAAATCTTTCTTCCCACGAAAGGGCATTACGACCATTAACTTGTGCTAATCCAGTAATACCTGGTTTGACTTCATGGCGACGTGCTTGTTCAGGAGTGTAACGATCGAGGTATTTGACGAGTAAAGGGCGAGGACCAACAATACTCATGTCGCCTCTTAGCACATTCCACAGTTGTGGTAATTCATCCAAACTCGTGCGGCGCAGAAATTGACCTATAGGTGTCAGACGTTGCTCGTCAGGAAGCAAATTTCCTTGCGCGTCACAGTCATTAGTCATCGAGCGAAACTTATAAAAGTTGAAGATTTTACCGTCTTTTCCAGGGCGCGGTTGTGCGAACAAAATTGGTCGTCCAATCTGAGTAAAGATTGCGATCGCAACTCCTAGCATGATAGGAGATAGCGCAATTAAAGTTATGATTGCTACAACTATGTCCGTCAAAGATTTTATTAAACGGCTTAACCAATACAAAAAATGATTCGACTTGTTCTTCATCTTTCAACTCTTCCCAAAATGGCGTACGTATAGTCAACTTTTTTGACACACACAGTAAAGCATTCCTTCTAGCCGCTCACCTGTTAAACTTTCTAAATTTGCATGCATTTGTTGCTTTTGAATTTGCCTGGTGGAACCAACTGCTAATATATTGAAACCAACTGAAGCTAAGGCTTGAACTGCTTCGTGTAAACTATACCAATATACGTAGGGAGCGCGATCGCACAGCGCTCTCCAGTTAACTTTTCCTCCTAGTTTTAGCCAAGGAAGATAACGCAATGAGTGATGAGAGCCACGCAATTTTCTTACAATACTCAAATAAACTAAAAATGGAAAGTATACAATGTTATTCATCCTAGATTCAAAACACAAAAAAGAAAACAATGCCATTCCTTGCTTTTTGAGGATTCGGTAAGCTTCTTGAAGTGCTTTTTCTCGTCCATTTTCATCTTCTATAACACTCAAAATCTGCTGTAAATAAATAATTTGATCGAAGCTAGAATCTGCATATTTTAACTGAGTTGCATTTTGAACTTCAAAGCAAATATCAGATTCTGGATCTTTATGTTGAGCTTGTGCAATGTACTTAGGTACATAATCGTATCCGTAGAGAGAATGAAAGCCCATTTTTTTCATTTCAAATAAAATTCTGCCCCCCCCAGTACCTGCTTCTAGCGTCTTTGCTTCTTTGTTTAAATAAGTTTCTATAAGATACTTTTCCTCATCAAGTAAATTTGTTTCATGTGCCCAAGTATCAAATTCTACAGTGTTATATATTTGCTTGTTGCTAACTAAGTTCATGGTTAACTAAGTAACTAAGAAACGTTCACTTATTGAGCTTCTGCAAGTGTTTTACTATCAAACACAAGTGGCACGATAAGCAGGAAAAAAGTTAGATTTTAGTAACTCTGCAACCGAAGTACCTAACTCTTTTGCACGTACTTGCACTAAGTTGTCATAGTCTTTCCGATTGACAACTAAACGCACAGTGGAGAAAATATGTCTTTGTTTGGAAAAGCCCGCTTTAAAATGGTACAAACTATCTTTTGCACCACCAACTCCACCACCAAGATGCAAAAATTCATTTCCGCGTTCTCTTGCCCAAGTGCGGACATAGTCAAACATAAGTTTACTTGGTGCTTGTTTCAAGAAAGCTGATTTGGTTCCACCCAAGTGATATTGAACTATGCCACAAGCTTCAGTAAATATGCCACCACAAATGATTTCATCATTCAATTCCACAACACACAAGTGTAAATGATTCTTTAATGCTTGCGACAATTGCACAAAGTAATCTCTGCCAAAGTAGTATGACTGAGTTGCGCCTACACGATCCATCGTTTGTTCGTAAAGATCGACAAAAATATCAATGTAGTCCGCAAATGGTACTATTTTAGCTACCATTCCACTACGTTTGGTTTTATTAATTTTATTGCGGTGTTCTGGGCGAGTTTGCTGCCATATTTCTGCAAGTGATAGTGTTAAATTGACTGAAACAGTTTCGCCGTTGAATTGGCAGTACGGATACTGACTCAAATTTTGATTAAGTATGGGGTGAAGTCGTAAAAAAGCCGAACAAACATTTTTGTAAGCAAGACACTCAATGAATTGCTGAAATGCCAAATTGAGAAATTCCGGCGTACTAGCGGCTTCGTTGAGTAAAATTCCTGGGTAGCCGTAAGGAGAGATAACATCAAAAAGTTCTATCTCCGACTGAAATAGTAAGTTGCACGAACGTAATAGATAGGGGACGAAAAAAACTTTATCACCTTGAGTAATTAAAATAGCTTCAGCAGTTGCTTGGATTCTTTGTGCTTCTAAATCTACATATTCAGGTAGATGATAAATATCGTGGCGTAAGTTGTTGAGAGTTATTTTCCACAAAGGATGTGACAAATCAAGAACTTGGCACCCTATTAGTTTGGTTGGTGATAAGGAGTTGTGAGATTGAGCTTCGTAGCAGCTATTCATTTGCATTTGCTCACTTTGATTGTAGCCAATTGAGATTTTTCTCCCAACGTGTGAATATTTTAACTAATTATGTATGCTTGTCTGCGGTACATTACCACTGTCATAAGAATTTTCAATTCTAAAGTGCCGCAGTGATATATATCTAAGATAATAAATAAAAAAATGAACGCTACAAATTTAGTTTTAAAAAACGAATTATATGTGTTGCCAGCTTTAAAGAAGCTGCACCCTCTAATTCCAACTTTGGCGAACTTTAACTTTAATAAAATTACTCGGAATGAGTTGTTCTCTTTTGCAATCACTAATCACTGGTTATTATTGGCGGTTACAACATATTATTCATGCTTTCTTACTCACGCTCTGGTAGCTTATGTAGCAATAGCTATGTAAACATAACACTTACAGCAGAGCTTCAGCATAGAGTTTTTCATGCATTGCGACGACCTGCCGCAAGTCATAATTCGCTATGCGATCGCGTCCTCTTTTTCCTAAAGTTTGAGCTGCTTGAGGACGATCTAGTACCCAAGTCATTGCTCGTGCAATTGCGTTAACATCTCCCAACTCAACCAAAAGTTCTGCTTCTAATAAATCTTGAATACCTCTAATTTTTGTCCCAATCACAGGAACTTCTAAGCTAAGAGACTCCATAACACTTCGGGGTAATCCTTCTTGGGCTGAGACGAGTACGGTTGCAACTGAGGCGCGAATCAGAACTGGAATATCCTGTCGCAATCCAAGGAAATGAACGCGTTCAGCAATTCCTAATCGATCGGCTAACCTTTGCATTTGTGTTTGTAATACCCCTGTTCCGGCTAATGCTAGGTGGGCGTGTGGTGGTAACAACGCAAAAGCTTGGAGAAGATCGCGATGACGCTTGCGCGGAATAAATTCTGCAATCGACAAAAAAAGCGGATGTTCTGGCGTTAGCCCTAATTCTTGGCGTAGCTGCATGACATCACTTTGAGCAACTGCTTGTGGGCTGTAGTAATTTGTATCAACTCCAATCCCTGGCATATAGCGGATTTTCGCTGCAGGCACAATTTTTTGCTGCTTTGCGGCTTGTTCGTCTTCACGATTAATGACAACGAGATAATCTGTCCAGCGCCCCGCCAGTTTTTCTAGCGTGAGAAAGATGGTATTTTTGACTGGCGATCCACCACGATAGAAATGAAAACCATGCGCTGTGTAAATCACTTTTGGTTTTGTTGGGTGTTGCCAACGATGAATCGCATAACGCGTGACAAAAGCCGCTACTGGTGTATGAACGTGGACTAAATCATAATTTTGTTGGGTTAGAACTTGCTGAATTTGGTGCGGCGCAGCGATGAAATTGCGCGGGTCGAGGGGGTTGCGCGACCACTCAACGTCCCAAACGCGATCGCACGCCGTTGTACACTCAGAACAATCGGTAATTCCTTGTGCCATAGCATCGACTTGCCAACCTTGGGCACGAAAATGCTTGATATACGGTAAAAGAAATGCGCGCACCGTTGCTGGAATTGTCGTAACAATCAAAAGTTTAGGCATACAAAGCTTGATACTGAGCGACAACTGTATCGAGGGCAAAATTTTCTTGAATTCTTGCTCTTGCAGCTTTTCCTAAAGCAGTTCTGGCTGTTGTTCCAAGTGCTATCAGTTCTTGCCAAGCATCCGCGAGCGCTTGAGAGTTCTTTGGCGGTATCACTTTTCCTGTATCGCCCACAATCCATTTGGCATCACCAACATCGGTAACAACACACGGTACGCCACACGCCATCGCCTCACCAACAACTAAAGGAAATGCCTCACCGTAGGCAGATGCCAAAGTTGCTATATCAAGTGCTGACATCAGCTGCGGAATATCACTGCGCTCGCCCAAAAGATGAACTTGTTGAGTTAGTCCTAAGTTCAAAATTAGCTGTTGCAATTCTTGATTTGTAGGCGTGACATCAGTACCAGCTAATAAAAAATGGACGTTTGGATAATTCTTACTCAAAAGTGCTGCTGCGTGAAGAAAGTTGGCGTGATCTTTCATCGGATGATAGCGACAAAATAATCCGATCAATAATGTGTCTGTCGCTAATCCTAAAGTTGAGCGGATTTGTGTTCTCGTCTCCCATGCAGGTTGAAACAGGGTAGTATCAAAACCATTAGGAATAACGCAGCTATTGTGCTGAGAATATCCTATAGCTTCGTGTTGCGCTCTACTGGTTTGAGAGACAAAAACAACCTTTTTGGGCAAGTGAGATATCTTAGCACTCAATTTGATTATGACTTGTGTCATTTGTTTTTCAGCATCGAGTTGCGCAATCGAGTGATGAATCCCCCAAATGACTGGAACTTTAGGCGAGAAAAAACGGCTAGCAAATTGCGCGGCTAAATTGCCATGATACATCCACCCTTGAATAAGATTAGGTTGTAATTCACGTAAAGTATGAATTAGTTTCCAGAGAATATTGGGTGTTGGTAACATTCCTGGCTGCATACCGAGCGAGTATACAGGAATATCTAATGCCAAGATGCGATCGCCCAGCGTACCTCGATCCATTAATGACACAACTACTGGCTTAAACTTAGCTCGCTCTACTCTTGATAACAAGTTATAAAGCATCATTTCTGCACCACCAGTAGACAGTCCAGTAATAATATGCGTTACAATTTTTTGATTGGTCGTATTTATCAGCATATTCATGCTTTTTGTTGAGCAACAGAAATCTTACTGTAAAGGATAAAAAGTAGCCCAATTCCTGTTAAAAATGCAAAGTAACCTTGAATAAAAGTTTCTGGATCGCTTGATAAAAAATCCATCCAAATCTGGGCAATCGTTGTGTATATAAATGGCATCCAAAATATTTGATTTATGTATTTAATTAACATAGTTTGTAAATAGCGACCAATCCAACCATAAGTAAACGTCACAATAAAAAGTCCAGGCCACCACAGACTATAAACCCCAAATGCCAAAAAACCAGTGGGAATACTAAAATCATTGTTACCGATAATATACTGCGTGTTGTAGTACATAATCGTTTCTGGTGGAACAACTCCTAGTAATCGTTGCGGAATCAGTGACGCAAAAGCATATAGAATATCTACAAACCAGCGCAGTTCATAGTCTCGGTGCAAAGCAACTTCTAATGAATGAACTGGAAATTGAAAGTTGTACATAAATTGATAAAAGTTGAAGTCACTGCCTGAATCGCTCTCAATTGTCTTTACAAACGTATTAACAACAGCATCAAATCCTTGAGGAAGTGCTGTTAAACTAAAAAAGAATACCTTACCATAAAATAAAAAGAAAACAGCAAATATGCCAAAAACTATATTAAAAGTCCACGATACTTTTCTGTTTTTCAAAATATAAACCAAATAAAAACATAAAAAATAGTTAATAAGATATCCACGTCCACCAGTTAAAGTAATAGCAATAACGGCAACAATAACTGAAAAAATAAAAATCAAAAGAATGAGTAGTGGATTAATCTTCTTATCTTTTTGAAAGAAGACCACCGAAGCTAATAAGTAAGAAGCTGGCATAGCAAACAAAGTAAAATGCTTGAAAAAGACAAGCGCACCACCTTCTACTGCACGCGCGCGAATTAGAGAAGCTTGCGATAAAGCATTGATAAAGCTCCCATACTGTAGACCATACACATAAATAGAGATGCTAGAAAATAACAACAAAGCAACAGCATAAATAAGAACTGAATTATTATGTCGAGTTTTCAGACTCATTTTTTGACCCCAAGCGATCGCTGACTTGGAGTAAAAGCCAATGACTACTAAAAAATAACCTACAAAGATCGCTAATACTGTTTGGAGTTTATTTGTATAAAGTGATATACCTGCTCCTAATGAGGATGCTGCATTGGCAAAGTCAAAAGCTAATAAAAATGCTGGTAAAGGATACATTAAAGCAAAGTAGATATTAAACAAAGTGAGAAAATCAAACTTACTTGATTTTTCACGAAATATTTCTATAAAGACAATAAGAGCTAATAAAACTAGGTAAGCTGAATCTAGCATCAGGAACTCCCCTAAGCTATGTTAATAAGCGATTCACGACAAGCATTCTATAGATGATTTATGAGTGTTAAATATTCAGGAACGGCTCGGTCAATTGTAAAATACATCGCTCGTTGAATTAACCTATCCCGATTGGTAGAAGTTTCTAGCACTTGCTGCATCGCGAAAGCCATCGCGTCTACATCTCCAACAGGCACTAACTTTCCATACACTCCTGCATCTAGTATTTCTTTAGCACCACTTGGGCAATCAGTAGCAATCACTTGACAACCACAAGCCATTGCTTCAATCAGTACAGTTGGTAGCCCTTCCCAGCGTGAAGAAAGAACAAATGCGCTAGCCCGACTCATATATGCGTATGGGTTAGCCACAAAGCCTGGTAAAGCCACATCTTGGCTAATACCGAGAGTTGCGATCGCATCTTCGAGTCTATTGCGCTCTTCTCCTTCGCCTAAAATCATTAAACGCGCCGGTTTTTTGCGTCTGAGCAAAGCAAATGCTTTAATTAAAGTCAAAAAGTCTTTCTGCTCGCATAATCTTCCTACGGCAAGAAATACAGGCAGAGTACCTTCTTGAAACCATGGATGATCCAAAGGTGCTGCAGCTTGGGTTAAAAGCACATCATCAACAACAGGATTATAGATGACACTAATCCCTTGTCTTAATTTGAGATAAGTTTCTAAATCTTGCACAACGCCCTGCGAAACACCGACAACCGCATCAGCTTGCGGATAAAGTAACTTCATCAAAGGCGGAATCAATTTTCCTCGCCACAACTTAGCTCGATCAACAGACAAAGTATTATGTTCTACCACAACTAAGCGAGTTGTTGCGCGCGTTAATTTCTTTGCTAATATTGCTGCAACGTTAGCGTGATTGAGATGCGATACCAACGCCTTAGGCTTTTCGCGGCGTAAGTAATTTGATAAAGGTAGAATAGCTTTAATGACTCTACCTGCATTTAAGTTAACTATACGTACTTGCTCAGGTACTTGCTCTAAATAAGGTCCTTCAGCGCTAGCTAAGACTAAATCGCATGCGACACCTCTTTGTATCATGCCTTTAAGCACATTAATTGTCACGCGTTCTGCGCCGCCGCCATACAACGCTGGTAGAAAAAAAGAAATACGTTCCGTAGCCATTACATATTAACGATCACAACTTTTTTCTTTCTGAAATAACTTCTGCAAGTAAGGTTTCCCACATATTCATCACCTTCTCTAAACTAAACCTTTCTGTCACTTCTGTAGCACGACTCGCCAAACGTTTACGTTCTTCCTCATCCGATATTAAGCGCTTGATTGCTGCTGCTAAGGCAGATACGTCTTCACTCGGCACTAAAATACCATCTACATTGTTACGGATAATTTCTTGAGGACCACTCGGACAATCTGTTGCAATAACTGGTAGCCCACAAGCCATTGCTTCGCATAAAGCGTTAGGAAACCCTTCATAGCGCGAAGACATAACAAAAAACTCTGCTTGCTGCAAAAAGCTAAAAGGATTTTTAACTACACCTTTAAGGTGAACGCGCTTTGCTAAATTGAGTTGATGCACTAAGGATTCTAATTGTGGACGTAAAGAGCCTTCGCCAAGAATAATTAATTTCCACTCAGGATAGGAGTCTGCTACTTGCTCAAAAGCTTGTAATAAAATATCAAAACCTTTTTGTTCCTCGAGTCTTCCTATAGCAATTAAAAATGGCTTTTCTAACTTAGGTGTTGCTGAATTTTCATCAAGCTTGACTGATAATGCAGGATTAGGAATAACTGAGCCGCGAGACTGTATTGCTAAAGAAAAATAACTTAAGGCTCTGGCAGTAACTGCTACAACTCTACTCGCTTGAGGATACGTTAATTCGCGTAGTTTCTCCCAACTCCTACCAATAGAGTACATCGCTGGATGATTTTGCTCGTCTACTATCACTGGAATCTTCAATGACTGTGTTGCTAACAAAGTCAACACATTAGTTGTATCTAGAAAACTGATAACAGCGTCAGGCTTAAGTTGATAGATTGTCTTGCGTAGAATGAAAACTCGTCTTAAGTTATGCCAAGTTGCCCAGATAAAGTTGGGAGATTTTGTTGCTAACCCCAAAGGAATGTGTTGAATACGAGTATCTAAATCGTAAAAAGGGGGTATAGAACCATCATCCATAGTAACTATAGTAATGTTCCAACCTTTAGCTGCCCAATAGTTTGCCATAATCGACATCACTCGTTCTGCCCCACCAGCAGTTAGAGCATGAATTACCAAAGTTAGTTGCATTAAGCGATTATTCCTACGGTTTCGATTTACTCAAACTAGCGAAGTGATAATAACAGTAATTTTGGTATTTAATAAGTTAAATTAGCTACTAATCTCCGAAAATTGTTTGAGGTTCTTTTTTGTAAAAAAGAAAAGGTATGTAAAAGAAAAAACATAAACACAACTTGTTGATAAAGCAATACCTTGAATTCCAATCCATTGCATAAAAACATAATTAAAAATTATATTAAATAACAAATTAAATAAAGAAACCCACATAAGTAAATGATTGAGTCGCATTGAAGTAATTAACTTGACAACAAAAATATTGGCAATATAAAAAGGAATTTGTAACGCATATAAAGCTTGAATGCGAGCAACAATAATGGTATCGCTAGATGTAAACGAGCCTCTTTCAAACAAAATTCGAGTAATAGGTTCAGATAAAACCATAAATAGCAGTGTCAGAGGGACAGTTACTGCAAAAATCAAGAACATATATTGCTTAAGTGTACGGCGTACACTTGCCCAATCATTACAAGCAACCATTTTAGAAAAATAAGGAATAATTGCAGTACTCAATGCTGTCGTTGCTAAAGTGATTGGAAAAGCAATAACGCGATTGCCATAGTTCAATGCAGCTACACTTCCTGGTTCGAGCATTGCTGCCATCGATTGATCGACTAAAACTGCACTGCACATCAAAAAAGCTCCAATAACAGCCGGTGTATATTGATGTACTACTTGCTTTAATGAACTATTAATTCCATACCATTGAGGAATTAGAGGAATTTCTTGGCGTTTGAGTGCTACCCCTAAAAGCAATATTTCCAGTACTGTACCTCCAACTAACCCTGCTGCTAGGGCAAAAATTCCCCAAGGTTTAATCAAGAGAAATAAAATGGTCAGCGCTGGTGTTGTAATCGGAGAAAATGCTGCTAGGGCAAAACGTTCTCCTGCATTTAAAACCGATCCCCAGACAACAACAATACCACTCAATACGACCAAGGGTGCGATCGCATACAATAAATGAAAAGTAAGATTTAGCTTTTGTGCATCAAATCCAGTTGCGATTAGAGGCAAATACAAGGGTGCTCCTATCACCATAATGATAGTCGTCACGCCTAGCAGTGCCAACCCCCAAACCATAGTTCCTGAGAAAAGCTGATGTGCGGCTTTTATACCCTGCTGTTCTCGCACTTGAATATATGTAGGAATTAGCGCTGCATTAAAAGAACCTGCTACTACATTAATTACAAAAGCAGGTACCAACAAAGCTATTAAAAACGCGTCTACCGCATCTCCTGTCCCAAATCGCCAAGCAATAACCAGCTCTTTAGCTACAGCTACAACTTTGACGAGCAAAGTTAAAATAGCAATAGTAACTGCTGCCCCAAAAATTTTCCGATTGATAGAGCCGTTCGTCAGTTTATCCCATGCATTAAATATTTTTTGCACTTGTTAACGGTAAAGCTATGTTATTACTCTCTATTTAAAAAAATGATAATATATTTCTTGCTAGCCGTAAAATAAGATAACAATTGATAATTGCAAAGCTTTACTCGCTTGAAAGAGGCATAGTATTTTTCCTAAAAATTTAGTAAAAAAACATGGAGAGTACGCTAAACATAGCGCCAATCTCTATTAATTTATCCTTTTTCCTCTAAAAGCAATTTCTTCGTAAGTGTCAAGTTGGATTTAATAGTTTTTAATAACAGTTAATATCAAAAAATATAGCGGAACAATATCAAAGCTAAAATTCCGCTATATATGACGTAGTTTTGACAAAAAAGTTTCTGCTGCGGTTAGCGAGCAGCAAAGAAGCGCTTAGCTGAATGCGAACTTGCTGTTGCTGCTGGATCAATTCTGACACTTTGCAGTAAAGAATTATAGCCTGTAGATGGCTCCCACACATACTTGTTTGCTAGCCTGATAGAGTATTCTGGACGATTACGTAATTTGCTATGCGGATCGGGTAAATTTAATAATACTTGGTACTCGCCAGCAGCAATATTGCTAGGTAGATTACCTTCAACATTGACTACAGTCGTGACGCCAGGGAACCATCTTCTGATAGGTTCTGCCACAGGCAGAAAGTATTCTTGCCCAGTCTCGCTGTGACGCAGAACAACTTCTAGCCTGCGCGGGTTGTACGGACTAGCCCAACCATCATTCACCACAGTAAACTTCATTGAAAACGTACTGCCAGGTTTAACGGTTTTTGGCACAGTAGAATTCAACAGACGGAAGCGATATCCCAAGCGCCGCTTGATTTCTTCCATACAACCTTGCGCTTGCCACTTCTGATAAACTTGCGTCGAATCAGATTGATTGATTGACATTGCGCTCCAGTGCATATGTGCCAAATCTGCTAAAGTCCCTTTACAATCACTGTATGCAAGCGAACTAGCTACACCCGCAGGTTCGCCGCCTTGTACTACAAATCTAGTATCAAGGTTGAGCCAGGCTTTTTCTTGCGCTACTTGGACATGGTTAGAGTAGCTATAAGTTCCCATGTCATCTATACCAGCACGAAAAGCATCGTTGTGATGACCGGTTCTTGCTCTAAAAGAACCATTGAATGCCTCTGTAGGTGATAGTGGATTTTTGCCAAGAATTTGCTTTTTGTGCTTAGAGTATCGCAGCGCTACCATCCGCTGTTTGGGTAACACAGACAATAACTTATGCAAAATACTTTTAGCATTAGTACTTGCATTTAAAGTCCAGGAGTCAACATGATTGTTACTCGACTTATGCCATTCTCCCCAGTTACCAATAAAGCCTGCTTCCATGTAAGCAATAACGTCGTAGTTATCTTCTAACAATGGTTTTAATTGGTCTAAGTGAGAAAGGATAATACTTGCAGGTGCATCATCACCGCCACCTAACCAATTGTAAGTAAATCGGATAATCAATTTAACTCCTGCTTTGCGCGCTGTTTGGCAGTCATTCGATATCATTTCTAAAAAAGACTGCGATATTGGTTTATTCCGAAAGTCTGATAGCAGGTAGTACTTACGAACCAAAGATATATTATTGTTCCTGAGCTTTTGTAATTCGGAAAGCTCTAGTGGCATGATAGCTTTATTGCCATGCGGTTCCATTGACACATAAAAGCCTCTTTCGGGGTTAGGAAAATTTTCTTCAGTGCCGATGTATGAGACTGTGGCAGTATCAAAATTGGATGCTGCATTGCATAAACTCGTGAAAGTTATGCTCATAATTGCTAACACTATGGGTAGCTTCAAAACCTTAGTCATTATCATTGCTATGGGGAAAATCTAACTTACCGGTTATGTAATAAAGGCTCGTGTCCTTGTTGAAGATATAACTTTACACGACCTGACTACAAATTAAAGTTAGCTTTACCTTTTCTTTTGAATCCAGAGAAATTTTACTGAGAAATAGAGTTGAGTTCAGATTTTTTCATTTATCTTTCTTTAAGAAAATTTACTTAAAATTCAGTAGATTTACATGAGAGAATAAGTTAAGGTCTTGGTGATTTACTTAAATATTATTTCTACTCGCTCATTGCAAGTTAAAAGCTTGTAGTTAGCAATAGAACAAAATAGCTTAACTTAAGATACAGCAACTGAGGCTTGGGTTAGGACATTATAAAAGCTCAGAGAAGCATTGTCTTGTCAGGTTTACACTTATTTGAAAAACTCTACAAGTTTCCTTAACCGCTGTCCTCGCTAGATTTTAATCCTAACCCTTACTATAGGTCATTATTTGAGATGCGAAACTTGATAGTGTAACTGTCCTTCTAACAATTTTTCTGCGGCATTACCCACTAAAGGTTTTGCGAAAAAGTATCCTTGTCCGTACTTACACTTGAGCGCCTTGACACGGGCAAGCTGCTTTGTTGTTTCGACTCCGATCGCAGTCACGTCTATGTGTAAATCGTATGCGATCGCCGTAATTGTTTGCATAATCTCCGCAGTTTCACTGTCGTCACAACTTACTAGAATGCGGTCGAGCTTTAGTCTGCTAATTTTTTTGTTTTGCAATAGTTGTGGTAGTTGTTGCAGCAAGCTTAAGAACGAATAACCTACACCAATATTATCAATTTGCACTTGCACGCCTAAAGCCGTTAACTGTTGTATCAGCGTCGAGGTATAATCATCATCTTTAACGATCGCATCTTCAGCAATTTCTAACCTTAAACTACCTGCTGCCAAACGAACATCTGCTAAAATCTGGGCAATTCGTTCGCTTAAGTTAGGCTGAAAAAATTGCTGACGCGAAAGATTAACGCTCATTCCCAAGCGCATATGCGGAAATTGCCGTTGCCAAGTTTGAAGTTGTTGACATGCTTGACGCAATACCCACCAACCAATAGGCACGATTAAGCCTGTGTTTTCAGCAGTATTCATAAATTTATCAGGAGCAATCAAACCATGTTGTGGATGCTGCCAGCGCAGTAAAGCTTCAAAGCTTGTAATTTCATTCGTTTCCAAGTTGACAATCGGTTGATAGTAAATCTGCAACTCGCGTTGCATCAATGCCCGTTTTAAGTCTTTTTCGAGTTGAGTTGATTCAGAGGTAACTGGCGTCAGATTTTGTTGACAATGAGGAAGAGGGCGATCGCTTACATCCTGAGCTACCTTACTACCGCCTGGCTTGTACTCAGTCACCAACTGCTGTAGAAGAGAAATAATTGCCTCATTATCATTCAAATCGGCAGCTTTGCAAAGCGCTGCAACCATTGACTCTAAATTCTCAGGAATGATGCCACTCGCGTTGCGCACCGAGAGAATTTTTTCATGTTGTGTTGGTTCGTAACGTTCGCCAGGAACAAATAATTCTTCGTATAGTTTTTCGCCTGGTCGTAGCCCTGTGTATACAATATCGATATCCTTGCCGACTTCATAACCTGAAAGGCGAATTAAATCTTTTGCTAAATCGACAATTTTGACAGGTTCTCCCATATTGAGCATGAACACTTCACCACCATCACCGATCACCGCAGCTTGCAACACAAGTTGTACAGCTTCTGGAATTGTCATAAAATAACGACAAATATCCGGATGCGTAATCGTAATCGGACCTCCTGCGGCAATTTGTCGCTTAAATGTCGGAACGACACTGCCTCTACTGCCTAGAACATTACCAAACCGTACAACCACAAAAGGTCTTTTGCTGACTTGCGCAGCTTGAAGAACCAACATCTCTGCGGCTCTTTTACTAGCACCCATAACACTTGTAGGATTTACAGCTTTGTCGGTAGAGATCATGACAAAGTGTTTGACGTTGTAACGCAGCGCCAAGTCGAGCAAATTCTTTGTGCCAACAACGTTATTTGTAATTGCTTCGGGGGAATTAGCTTCCATTAAAGGCACGTGTTTGTGTGCAGCGGCGTGGAAAACAATATCTGGTCTAAATTGCTCAAAAGCATAATCTAAACGCGCAGCGAAGCGAATATCCGCGATGAGTGTCGTTAGCCGAGGGACGACATTAGCAGCACAACCACGCCAACTTTCTAAGGTTTGTTGCAGTTCTTGCTGAATATTGAATACAGAGTTTTCGCCATGTCCGACAAGCAAGATTTCGGCTGGATTGCACTGAAGAACTTGACGACAAATTTCGCTACCAATTGAGCCGCCAGCACCTGTAATCAACACTCGTTTACCATTAAGGAAACGCGATACTGCTTCTACATTTGTTTTAATTGGTTCGCGTCGTAGTAAATCTTCAATCTTAGACATCGCGAATACTGGCAGCACGAGCATGACCGCTGAGAATCTCATGAATACTAGGTAATGTACTTGTTGCTACACCCAGTGACTGGCAGCGATCGACAATTTCTCGAATCACTTTACCAGAAACTGTAGGCATCGCAATAATCACGCGCTCGATGTTAAAAGCACGAATGACTTCAGGAATGCTACGGCGATCGCCAAGTACCCGAATTCCTCGAATACGTAAGCCTAGCTTGGTTGGGTCGTCATCAATAAAACCAACTGCATAAAGACCGAGTTTAGGATTGTGCTGAATTGTTTGCACAAGTGATACGCCTGCATGTCCTGCACCGACGATCAAAGCGCGTTCGTATTGGTGATTTGTGCGCGGAAGTTGACACGCGCGTTCGAGCGCTCGTACGCTAAACCGCACTCCACCCACTAATATGAGGCTGAGCATTCCGTCAAGCAACGGTAGCGATCGCGGTAAGTCACCAATCAAATCAGTGGTGTAATACAGCACATAGAATAACCATGATTGTACGACTACAACCGCAGCCATCGAAGCCACCACTTGAATCAATTCGTCAATACTGGCATAACGCCAACACCTACGATAAAAACCAAATTGATACAACAGTAATATCTTTACAGCTAAAAAGACTGCTGTTACAATAAGAACATCGGTTCCGTAAACTCTAAATACAAATAGTTTGTCAAGACGCAAAGCTAGTGCTAGTGCAGGTGTCAGCAGAAAAATTACCGCATCAGCAACAAAAAAGTGGCGGTTACGTAAGCGCAACCAAACCTTTGATAGTGTATCTATCATCACTTGACAATCCTGGCAAATTTTAAATACAACATTCCTTTCCTCTATCTGGATTGAGGCAGGAGCTTTATAGAATTTTGCTTATTATTAGTTCATTGAAACTGACAGACTGCGAATCATCGGTCAAAGTTCCAATGTGATTTGCAACAAATAAAAATTGGTAGACTAATAGTTTAATTAAATAGATTTACTCTTCATTTTATTAGTCATAACGCACAGTCAAATAGTCTGGATTCTTAGCTTTACAATAAGTAACTTCAACCTCACTGGAAGGTGACAATTCTGATGTATCCACAGAGTTAATTTCTGTAAACAGAAAATTTAATTGTCTTTACAGATTACCACTAATTGAGGTTAATTTTTACCAATTTTTAATTAAAGCTTGTGTAAAGTTTTTAGTTTTGTTTGTGAAGTTTGCCTGTAGAATGAAAGCAAATACTATAAAGCCAATATTTAAAATACTACCTTTGGGTAGATACAAACTAGGATTTATTTACAATTATCCTACTTGCCTATTTGTGCTGTGGTAGCAGTTGAGAGCTATATCTAGCAGGCGTCAGAGGTCAGAGGTTAGGGTTTGGGCTAGACTCCCTTTAGGAAAATGACTACTAGCTGCTATCATGTCCTACATCCATCGACTAGGGCTATAAATACAATTGCAAACTCATTCGCAACAAAAAACAAAGTCCACGGTAGTGGACTTCTTAGCAATCAACTTTTTATCGTCTCCCTCAATTTAGGAAAGAGACTAGGAAAAACGCAATCGCGCATATCGAGCTTATTGGTTAGTAGGTTCAACCCAACCAGAATCAATACTAGGTTCTACCGGACGTCTTTGGACATAACCGAACAAAGCAGATGTCAAAACCAAGACAACTGAGACAAAAGCGACAACTTCGAGCATAATGTGGAACCGCATAATTCGTGAGTTATGACCTCCATCAAACAAGATTAAAGTGTTCCATGTGAATATATTTAGCAGGAACTCCTAAGTCGTGTAAGGCTTTTTCGACTTCATCTAAAAAGCGGGGAGAACCGCACAGAAAATAACGCCAGCCTTCGCGATTGTGCGGGATGTGTCGTGCTAGTAGTTCTTTATCAACATATCCTGATTCTCCAGGCCAATCATCTGGAGGGTTTTTAATCACGTGCGTTACCGTAAGACTATCTAATCGCTTGTTGAGATACTCTAGGTCTTCGCGAAAAGCAACATCTTCCCAAGAACCGTTAGCATAAATCAAACGAATTGGTCGATGATCGCCGCGTTCCGCCAGCGTTACCAGAATGCTGATCATCGGAGTGACGCCGACACCGTTCGCAATGAGTACTAGCCCACTGCAATCAAAGCGATCGGGAGTAAAAGCTCCGTGAGGACCGTCAAGAAAAGCTTTTGTCCCTGGCTGGACGTCTTTAATCGTGTTAGTAAAGTCACCAACGGCTTTGATTGTCAGCGCGACTTGATCGGGGCGATCGCCGTTAGAAGAAAATGAAAACGGATGCTCTTGAATGCGATAAGGAGAGCGATCGAGCGTTAACCAAGCAAATTGACCTGGTAAAAAACGAATACCTTCATGACCTTGCGGACGGAGGACTAATGTATAAGTATCACCCCGCTGTGGTACTACTGCTTCAACTCGATACGGCTTTTGCGTCATTAACCACGGCTTGATCAGACGAACATAAATTAACGAACCAAACGCAAGTAGTGCTAAAAGTATCCACAACAGAGCTTTCCAAGGCAGTGCGAGGTAATAATTAACACCAAACGCGTGAGCTAAGCCTAATGCTACTGCCAGTACAGCTAAAATTCCGTGACTAGTGCGCCACATTTCGTAGTTCAGCTTTAGCTTCTGTCGCCATAACGAGGTGACAACCAGCAAAATCAATGCTATTGTCGAAATTACCGCGAATCTTGCCCGCCACGGTGCCTCAAAAAAGTTGAGTAGCTGTAGATATTGCGCATCGCGAAAGAATAGAATAATCGGGTGCGCTAAAATCAACGCAAATGCCACCTGGGTGATATAGCGATGGTATTGCAGCACAATATCAATACCGTAAGGAGCTGCGATCGCATCAAACCGCGCGGTCAATGCAAACTGCAACATCATCATTGCTAAGCCCACATAACCCAAGGCAGCAGAAAATTCGATCCAAAATCCTCTTCCTCCTGGTGCTGGGTGAATCAAAAGAATCAACAAGGGAGAAAGCGTAACTACAAGATATAAAACTACCCAAAAGGTTCCGGCAACCCAGGGATTTTTCATTTGAAACATCTTTCTCTTTCCACTTCAATTGAGATTGACGTTAAACTATTTACAAGCCTAATGTTCCTAGTAAACTAAACAGTATCGAATTAACAATGCTCAGTGCGATTGTACCAATCAGTGCGCTCCAAATTCCCCACCGCAAGCGAAATCCATGAACTAACAGCGCTGCTAATCCAAAAATAATTGCATTAATGACAATGCTAAATAAGCCCAGAGTTAATAGAGTAATAGGAAAAGCAAAAAAAGCAATAATTGGGCGAACAAATGCATTAAGAATTCCAAAAACGGCAGCTGATAGTGCGGCTTTCCCAAAGCTGTCAATTTCTACACCGATGGGTAGTTTAGAAATAATTAAGAAACTGATTGTGGTAACAATCCAAGTAATGATAATACCCATCGCAAACACTCCAATCTGCTAAATTTCAACTAAAATAGTGAAACACATAACACCACTTTATCTAGTATTTGCAGACAATGTGGCAAAAAAGTGACACGTTGGAGGAAATGTTCGCTAAAGGGCGATCGCGTAGTACAATCGCATCTTACTCTTCGCGGCGAGTAACAACATAAATACCATTAGATGCGATCGCGATATTGCCACTATTCCCCACCTCTTTGGCAAAGACATTAATGCCAAATCCTGAAACCATTCTGAGCTATTGCACGAGCGATTCATGACACTCAGGGGTGCTGGCTGCTACAAATAGATAGAAATACTGAAACCTAAAAGCACAATCCATCCAAGCAAGAATAGTCTCCGTGTTTGGTACGCTAGCTTTTTCATAAAAACCTTGACAAACTGGTATGTACGGAAAAATACACTAAACTGCTCGAGCTCAACTGACGGCATAATTGATAACGAAATATACTACCATCTTTCAGGCACTGGATTTTAGGCTCAAATTAGAGCATTGTTGTGGCGATCGCATCCGTCTGTTGGAGTACGCATCAATAATCCACAAGTATGTATTATGTATGCCTGACAACAAAACGAGAGCTTTCTCATACACCGATCGCTAGGTCAAAGACTCGAAGAGAATCGCTAAGAGAAAACTTTGATAGCGAACATTGTAGCGAATACCAAGAAAAATACCATTTCACGAAATCAGAACCACAATTAATTTCTCCTTTGTACCGCACTGGCTCCTGAAGCTACTTATGCAGTAACTTCAAAGTCAATTGGTTAAAGCAAGAAAGAAAGCCGTGAGTAATTTCCGTCTTTTGCTAGAAGTGCTAGTATAGCAAGCTGTCATACAAAAATTAGCATTACAAGTAAACGCTAGCTGATACGCTTTAGCTTCATAGAATATAAAAATGCGATCGCATCAAACTTCCGGTCGATGGCGTTTAGGTTTAGCCTTATCGCTGTTGACAGTTTTTTTATGGGGAATTTTACCCATTGCTTTATCCGTCACCCTCCAAGTTGTTGATGTTTATACACTGACGTGGTTTCGGTTTTTAATTTCCTTTGCGTTACTCGCCGTTTTTTTAGCAAGTCGCCAGCAGTTACCGCGATGGCAAAAACTCCGCGATGCAGGATTAGGACTCGTTTTCATTGCTACAGTATTTTTAGGTATCAACTACCTACTTTTCGTCCAAGGTTTAACGCTAACATCTGCTGGAAATGCCCAAGTTTTGATTCAACTTGCACCAGTACTGTTTGGCATAGGCGCGATCGCCGTTTTCAGAGAACGCTTCAACCGTTACCAATCGATTGGATTAGGTATTCTCGTATTTGGTTTAGTCTTATTTTTTAACGAACAATTGCAAAGCTTACTAGTAGCAAGTTCTACGTATCTGCTTGGTAGCAGTATTTTAGTTCTCGCTGCCGCAGCTTGGGCAGTATATGCTTTAGCACAAAAACAATTATTGCGATCGCTTTCTTCTACAAACGTGATGCTACTCATATATGGTGGTTGTGCGTTGTTATTTACACCTGTAGCAACACCACAAACAATTTTGACGCTAAGCTTACTACACTGGGGAACGCTACTCTTTTGCGGGTTAAATACATTAATTGCCTATGGTGCATTTGCTGAAGCCCTCGAACACTGGGAAGCCTCGCGCGTCAGTGCGGTTTTGGCACTCACCCCAATCGTGACTTTGATCTCTGTCGAAGTCGTATCATCGATTCTTCCTAGTTGGATTGCCAGCGAACAATTGACACTTTTAGGTTTTGCAGGTGCAATTTTAGTCGTTACGGGTTCAATGGCGATCGCTTTAGGTAAATCTCGTTAAATGCAGTAGCTTGGTAAATATACTCTGTTCTCAGCGCTAATTTCGGTTTATGAGTAAACAACTAGATGAAACAGTTTCGAGAGAAATTGCTAATAATATCAAAAGTAAAGCAAAACAAAGCTTTGATAATGCCTACAAAGCAGCCCTAGCAACCGATGGTGCCGTGTACGTACAAGGATTTTTAGTCTTAGCAGCGAAACCTTATCGCATCATCGAACACAGTTGGATTGAACTTGAAGACCGCATCATCGATCCGACACTACCTTTTTTAAACCACAAAGCCCAAGACCTTTACTACTATCCTGCACAGCAACTTACCGTCAAACAACTTAAAGCCGCCGTCGAAGAAGCACAAGAAGACTATCCTGAAGATAACCCACTTCCGGTTTATGGTGCTGCACCGTATGAATACTATGGGGACGTGATGTTAGGTGGTGCTGAATACTTAGCAGCGTATCAAGCCGCCGAAGCCAAGTGGAAAGAATTAAACGATCCGCAATATAACTAAGATTTAGACTGCAAAACCTTGGTTGGGACAATACTTGCAGATTATCCAGAGTTTAGCGTTAAGTTACTTCAAGAATTTCAGCGGGACAGTATTTTGAAGCTGTTGGTAAATATTTAGCGTTAAGTTAGTTTGTACAGTTCGCACCCCATGACTGTCTTGGTGTTGTCGTAAAGTTACAGGCTACAAAACCGCAGAGGGCAAAATGCTAGAACAAAATCAACTCAGCAATGTTCACTCCGAACTCCAAGAAGGGATGTCACTTGCCAAGTGCCGCAAATGTGGCTGTATGAAGGAAACACTAGAAAACTTAGCAACTACTTTATCCACGAATCCGACTGACACTACGTCAGATTTACTTAGAAATACCCAGCATTGGCTGAGTCAAATGGAGCCTATCCAGTATTCCTGTATAGGATGCGCCCACTGTTTTCCTGCGGTAGCAACCAACTCTATTCACCAAATCTTTCCTGAATCTGCCCAAAGTTACTCATCAAAGTGCGGGTTTGAGGTCAGAGAAAACACCCTCTTTCCAGTTCCTGGAGAGTATTTTGCTCTCTGTCATGGAGAGGATTGCCCAGTTGCAGTTTCAACACTTGCTAGCGTCGGACTGGCGGAACAACTAGCGAATCTCAAACCTAGAGAACTCTGTATAGTAGGTAAAACTGAGACAGAAAATATTGGAATTGACAAGGTTATTAAAAACATCGTAAGTAACTCAACTATTCGATTTTTGCTATTAACAGGAAAAGACTCCGAGGGGCATCAAAGTGGAAAAACCCTACTGGCACTTGCTGCAAATGGAGTGGACGATCGCATGAAAGTGCTCGGTTCTCCTGGTAAGCGTCCTGTGTTGAAAAACGTCACTTATGAAGAGGTGGAGGCTTTTCGCAAGCAGGTGCAAGTTGTCGATTTAATCGAATGCGAGGATGTGGAGAGAATAGTTGAGAAAATGCAGGAACTCACCAAATCACTGTCTTCATCATGTGGTTGTGCGAAAGGTGAGACTCAGGCGGTACAACCATTGACTGCACCCGTTATTCAGTCCCAAGAGCCAGCTCAGTTCCGAATGGACAAAGCAGGTTATTTTGTTATTTTTCCACAACCCGATAAGGGAATCATTCTAGTAGAACAATATTCCTATAACAACGTACTTTTAAGATCAATTGAAGGAAAAAACGCTAGGAGCCTCTATGGGACAATCGTTGAAAATGGTTGGGTGACGCAGCTAGATCATGCTGCCTATTTAGGCAAGGAGTTGGCAAAAGCACAACTATCAATGCAATTAGGTTTTAAGTATGTCCAGGATGAAGCGGACTCTTCCAGTCTATAAGTTATGAACTATTGCTGTGTAAGCGGTTTAACACTGCGTTGCAGCGGATAGAAGAAAGATTTTGGTGACGTTATATTCCTTAAGTTACCAACACAGAGCATAGAAACAGAAGAAATTGGTGCAGAGAACCACAATACCAGCACCACTCATCACCATAAGTTCTGGAGGCGTACTAAACGCAAGTTGATACGCAGCCTTTACAAATACAGCTACAGCCGATACAAACATTATGCAGCCCTTAAACATAGCTGATTGGGCATGAGCCTTGCTGCTACCCATGTTGATGACATATCAACTGCATATGCGATTGCATTACCCAGCATATCGAGTGAGTCACCCGTTAACGCTAGTTCGGTCATATTCCTGATAGGAATTCAATACAAAATATTACAGAATTGATACCAAGCACTGTTCGCAAAACTTTGCTTTGCCGCTTATTAAGCTTTTCTAATTCACATGATTTCTTTTAACAAACGTAAAAGTAAACCAATGACCAATCAGTTTTAATCTTCCGATAGAGATTTGTTAAAGTTCCTGTGGGATTTGTAGAAAGTGGCAGACTACGGACGATCTGTAGCTGCGATCGCACTTACAATCCCAGAGGTGATTAAATGGCAGCGGTTAATTCGGAAAACGGTTACTCGCAAAACTTTGATGCTTTGATTAATTCTGGTTCCGCAACTTGGGCGAATGACGCGACAATTCCAAGTTGGTACACCGCAAGAACCGGAACCGGAACAAGTATTGTTGCATCTAACGGCAGTAGTAATGCAGGAAATCTTTATAGCTTTGGCTTAGTAGGTAGTAGCGATCGCGCTTTAGGTTCGATTGGTTCAGGAAATGCAGCAGCAGGAGATTTTTATTGGGGAGTACGCTTAGTTAACAATACCAATCAAACAATTACCGGATTAGATATCAGTTACGTTGGCGAACAATGGCGCTTTAGCGGTGCAAACGCCCCGCAAACAGTTGATTTTTCCTACCAAATTGGAGCGCAGAATTTAACTAGCGGCAATTGGATAGATTTTGACCCTCTCGATTTTACTAGTCCTGTTACCAGCGGTACAACAGGCGCACTCAATGGCAATGCCGATGCTAATCGTACTTTTAAATCTGCAACGTTAACCAATTTAGTTTTAGAAGCAGAACAAGAAATTTGGTTACGCTGGTTCGATCCCGATCATCCAGGTGCAGACCATGGTTTAGCTATTGATGATTTTACAGTTGCAATTAGCGAACAGGGAGGTTCCGATCCTGTTGAACCTGGTAATATACGAATTTTTGATATTCAAGGAACATCGCACCGATCGCCTTTAGCAGGACAACAAGTGACAAACGTTCCTGGAATCGTCACCGCAGTGAGGAATAATGGCTTTTACATTCAAGATGCAACAGGTGACGGCAACGAGGCAACCTCAGATGGTATTTTTATCTTTACTTCTTCTGCTCCTAATGTTGCGGTAGGCGATGCAGTTTTGGCAAGTGGAATAGTAGGCGAGTTTCGTCCTGGTGGTGCAAATAGTGGTAACTTGACAACAACGCAAATTAGTGGTGCGAGTTTTAACATACTATCGCGTGGTAATGCGCTACCAGAAGCAACAATTATTGGTATAGAAGGAAGAAAGCCACCTACTGAGAGAATTTATGGCAATGCTGTAGGTGGTAATGTCGAAAATCCTGGTAACGAATTTAATCCGCAACGCAACGGACTCGACTTTTACGAAAGTTTAGAGGGAATGCGCGTGCAGGTTGATGGCGGTGTTGTTGTCGGTCCTACGAACCAGTTTAATGAAATTTGGGTACTAGGAGACAACGGGATAGCGGCGACAGGGCGCACTCCGCGTGGTGGAATTGTCATCAGTCCTGACGATTTTAACCCCGAACGCATTCAGATTCAAATTGATAGTACATTGACGCCAGGGTCTGCACCGCAAGTCAATGTTGGCGATCGCTTAGATAGCGTTACTGGCATTCTCGACTACAGCTTTGGTAACTTTGAAGTATTAAGCACAGTTCCTGTCACCGCAACACCAGGAGGGTTACAGCGCGAAGTCACGACATTAGATCCAGTAGGCGATCGCTTAACGGTTGCCTCTTACAATATCGAAAATTTTCATCCTGGTAGCCCCGCATCGCAAATTAACGGTATCGCCAAACATATCGCCCAAAACTTGAAAGCACCAGATATCATTGCTTTGCAAGAAGTTCAGGATAACTCTGGTCCTACAAATGATGGTATTGTGGATGCTGCACAATCGTATCAAGTATTAATCAATGCGATCGCATCTGCTGGCGGTCCTACTTACAAATTCCGCGACATTGCCCCTATTGACGGACAAGATGGCGGACAACCTGGCGGTAACATTCGCGTCGGCTATCTCTACAACCCCGAACGCGCGAACTTTATCGATCGCCCTGGCGGTACTGCAACGAGTGAAACAACAGTTATTAACGGTCGCTTGTCAGAAAGTCCTGGTAGAGTAGAACCAAATGACCCCGCATTTACTGCTAGCCGCAAACCACTTGCAGGTGAGTTTGTTTTTAACGGTCAGCGGTTATTTTTAATCAACAATCACTTTAGTGCAAAAAGTGGTAGCGATCCGCTATTTGGTCGCTTTCAACCTCCTACTAACAATCGCGAGGATGTTCGTGCAGAACAAGCAAGAATTAATCGCGAGTTTGTCGAAGATATCTTAGCTGCAAATTCGGACGCGAGAGCGATCGTCTTAGGTGACTTGAATGAATTTCAGTTCTTCCCGCCTTTGAAAGTTCTAGAAGGTGGTGCTGAACAAGTCCTCAACAATTTAACTGAAACGCTACCAGAAAATGAACGCTACAGCTACATTTTTCAAGGTAACTCGCAAGCCCTCGATCACATTTTAGTGACAGATAGCTTATTACCCAAAGCTGAATACGATATCGTCCATGTTAATGCAGAATTTGCCGATCAAGATAGCGACCACGAGCCGTTACTCTCGCGCTTTGCGCTAGCAAATCCAACATCTACAGTAGGTAATTCTCGCTTAGTATTTGGAACTGCTGGAGATGATGAAATCGCCGCCCAAGGTAGACAAACTATTTTTGCAGGGAATGGCGATGACTTAGTAGGTCCTGCACCAAGTTCAATAGGAAGCAATATTATTAATGGTGGCAGGGGTAACGATGAATTATTTGCTCGCAGCAATGATACTTTACTCGGTGGTATCGGTAATGATTATTTAAATGCCGCAGATGGTACGGGTAATAACCAACTATACGGCGGTATTGGTAATGACACGTTGTTTGCTGGGGGAACGCACGATCAACTTTACGGTCAATTCGGCAATGATGTCCTTTATGCTGGTAACGGTGGTAATTTCCTCAGTGGTGGTTTTGGTAACGATCAGTTTTGGATTGCGTTAAATCAACTACCAGAAACAGCAAACACAATTACTGACTTTAATCTAGGTAATAACGTGCTGGGAATTAGTGGAGTTGCCGAAATTAACTCGTTTGATGACCTCACTATTACACAAAGCGGTGCCAATACAGTGATTCGTGCTTTAAATCAAGATATCGCTGTCCTCACAGGTGTTCAAGCGAATACACTCAACAGTAACAGGTTTGTGTTTGCATAACAATCACGTAGCGAAAGAACTTCTCCTGTGCACCTTTGCTTTTCTACTCTTTTAACTCCTGCGATAAAACTACTTCAGTCTTATGCAGGAGGTTTTTTATTTGATGTTTACAAGCAAGCTTCGGTTGTCCAATCTTGAGAACCTCGCCCTTGGCGACAGCGCTGTTGTCTACCAGCCCATACCATCCGCCACTGCGATTGATTCGCTACTGGCTCAAATTCTACGCGATAACGTACATCTTGCACCGAATCATCAGGTAAATTGTTTTGCGTAATCGTCACGACAACTTGCTGAGGATTGCGATCGTCAACAGTGACAGTTTGCTGAAAATTACCTTCTTGTGGTTCTTGAAATCCAAATGCAGCGATCGCCATTTCTCTGGGATTGCTTCCAGTTAACTCTGAACTGATTTGTTCTAGATTAATTGCACTATAACTATCGCGCTCGTTGGTTGCAGTTAGACACTCTGAGACAAGCGTGAGGTTATTTCCTGATATTGTATAAGTCTGCGTGACTGCTTGGTTATTTTTAGTAATGTTCGCTTGAATTTGTCCAGGGTTAACAACAAGCGACTGAACTTGAACGCGATCGCCTAACGATACAGAATTTACATTCTGCGGATTATTCGTTACATTCAGAATTGGGGACAAATAAGCTGCCTCTGTTCCATTAACCATTAATATAGTTACCGCATCTTCATCACCGTCATTATTGATATCTGCAAACGCGATCGAACCTGGCTTGTCTACTAACGTAACTGTTACTCCTTTGGCTTGATTTTGATAAATGCCATTTTGGAGTTGAACTGAACCAATACTAGGTAGCTGATAAGTCATGTTTTTCACTCGCGCAGCTTTTTGACACCAAGCTTGCTTCTGCGGCGTCCAATGTTCGCGCGTTCTACAGTTATACCAAGGTTGTGCAGATGGTGCATTGTTTTGAGCGTTTGCTAAATTCATCAAAGGCATCAACCCCAAGGCTGCACTGATAGCAAACAAGATCATTCTACCTCGAATTTTCATTCCTCTCACCGAATAAATAACTATCAGTTATTGACGTGTATTTCAGCAAAATCCTTCCCGTAACTTCATGCTGCTTAAAAGTTCTGATGATACTTTGCCTTTAGCTTCAATTTGCTTACTTAACTGATGTTATGTGCTTAGATAATAGAAATCACCAAACATTAATTTTGATTAAGTTTTCAGGTTTTTCATCTTTGTTGCTTGATGTAAAAGCGTAGTTCACTAGTAGATACAGTCCTTGGCTAAGCTTCTTACACTTTAAAACAGGAACTATTATGCAGCTTAAAAAACTTGAACTTGGCAAAGAGTATCCGATCGCAGAAGAAGTAGCAGCAATAAAAGAAATTGAAGAAATTAGTATTGATGCGCTTAAACAAAGTTTTCCAGATAATACTAGACCTGTTTTACGCGATGCTCATCCAAAACATCATGGCTGTGTGAGAGCAGAATTTGTTATCGATGAAGATATTCCCCAAGAACTCAAAGTAGGAATTTTTAAATACCCTCGTACTTTTACTGCGGCAATTCGTTTCTCTAATAATAAAGTAATCGACGATACAAAGAAAGATGTTCGAGGAATGGCAATTAAGCTTCTTGGAGTGGAAGGTGAAAAAATATTAGAGCGACAAAAATATGAAAAAACGCAGGATTTACTACTAATCAATCATCCTGTTTTCTTTATTAAAGATGTACAAGATTACGTTGATTTTTTTAGAGCTAGACAATTAGAAAAAGGTAATTTACCACTGAAATTTTTCTTTCTCAATCCTAATCCATTTAAATGGCATTTACGAGAATTTATTATTGGCATGGTGATGCTCAATAAAAAAGTGAGTAGTCCCCTAGCGATTCAGTATTGGAGTAGTACGCCTTATAAACTAGGCGATCGCGCTATCAAATTCACTGTAATACCAAGTTCGACAAATCCTATACCCCCCGTTACTCAAACAGCAGACTATCTTCGTCAAGCAATGATTGAGCATCTAAATCATCAAGATGCTAGCTTTGATTTCTTAATTCAGTTGCAAACAAATCCCAAAACAATGCCAATTGAAGATCCAAGAATTGAATGGAGATCGCCGTTTCAGAAAGTAGCAAAAATTAGAATTCCTCGCCAGCAATTCGATTCTCCCCAACAAATGGAATTTTGCGAACATTTATCATTCACACCTTGGCATTCTTTACCTGAACATCAACCTTTAGGGGGAGTCAATCGCGCGCGCAAGCAAGTCTATGAAGCTCTCTCAGAACTTCGTCATAGCTTAAATAATGTTGATGTAAAAGAACCAACAGAAGAAGAATTTTTGACACTATGGAATTTAGTATAGCTTATGGGCTAGTAATTAGTAAATTGACTATTTATATAAACATCTATTCAAAGACTACTGTACGATTACCATAAACTAAAACGCGATTTTGTAAATGCGATCGCACTGCTCTTGCTAACACTACGCGCTCTAAATCTTTCCCTTTGCGAATTAAATCAGCTACATCATCGCGGTGACTAACGCGTGCTACATCTTGTTCAATAATTGGTCCGGCATCGAGTTCAGGTGTAACATAATGTGCTGTAGCACCAATAATTTTGACTCCTCGTTCATAAGCTTGATGATAAGGACTTGCACCGATGAAAGCAGGTAAAAAAGAGTGATGAATATTAATAATATTAGGAAACTCATTAATAAAATCTGGACTGACAATCTGCATATATTTTGCCAATACCACTAAATCTATTTTGTAGCGCTGTAACAGTTCGAGTTGTTGCGCTTCTTGAATCGATTTATTTTCTTTTGTGATAGGAAGATGATGAAAATCAATACTAAATTGTTCAGCAACTTCTTTTAAATCAGGATGATTGCTAATAATTAAAGGAATTTCAGCAGTAAATTCTTTAGCTTTTTGCCGCCAGATTAGGTCAAATAAACAATGATCTTGCTTGCTTACCCAAATGGCAATACGCGGAACAGTATCAGAAAAATGTAATTGCCAATGCGCTTGTAACGGTTGGGCGATCGCACCGAATGCTGGCGCAATTAATTCGCGTGGTAAATTAAAACCATCAAGCTGCCATTCAATGCGCGTCAAAAACAAACCTGCTGCAAAATCCGTATGCTGATCTGCGTGAATAATATTACCGCCATTAGCGTAGATAAAGTTAGCAATTTTGGCGACTAAGCCTTTTTGATCCGGACACGAAATGAGTAAAGTTGCAGTAGGAGGGTTCATGGAGAAGGAGACGGGCTAGCAGAAGGGGTATCGTTTTCAATTTTCCACTCAGCTAAATCGCGATTGACACCATTTTGGAAATCTGAAGACACCAAGAGTAGATCTACATTACCGCTAGGGTTAGTTCCAGGATCGACTTGCGCGTATAAGAAATTACCAGTAAAGTCTGGATTGCCTAAATTTAACTGATGCGTTTGCTGATTATTGAGCGTCACTGTGACCGTTGCTTGTGGTTTTGCTAAGCCGTAGTCTGCAAGTTGATTTGCAGGAACTTGAATTGTGCGATCGCTTCTTCCTTGTACGAGTAAATCGAGTAAATAAGAAATTGACGCATCGCTTGCGGGAGTCTTTTCAGGCGATGTCATCACCCATTGTTCATTATCTCGCTCAAAGTTTAATGTTTGTCCTTGAGTTTGAATATTTAACTCTTGTACTTGTTCTTGAGTAAACGCAAAAATTTGCTGTTCTCTTGCTTCTGCTTCCTGTCGCTGAGTCGCACCTCGAATTTCATAGAAATAAACGAAGCCTCCTAACCCAAGTGCCAAAAGTAGCAAAATCAAAGTGGTACGCTGTAGCTTCATAGTACTATTTTCTCCCCTACCTCTCTGCTTCCTCTGCACCTCTGCTTCCTCTGCACCTTTGCTTCCTCTGCTTCTTACCTCCTGCGCCACCATAAAAATACCGCTGAGGCGAAGCCAACGAGGGGAATTAATAACAGTGCAGTTAAACCTAAAACATTGGCTTGCTGTGCGGCTAAATTAATACGGCGGTTTCTTGGTTCTCTTGGACGAATGGATAGTGTTTCTTCGTCTTGCTTACTTAACCAACCTATCGAGTTGAGAAACACATCGCCGTTAAGTTGTTGCTCAAATAATCCATCCACGGCAAAATTAGAATCACCAAAAATTACCAGTCTTGCTTCTTGCGACTCTCGATCGTTGACTTTACGGCTTAGTGCTGCACCGATTGTGAGTGGACCTCGAACATCGGTTTCTGGATTAAACTGCAATTGATCGCCCTGCAAATTACTTTCAGCCCAAGTTTGGGGATTTGTAATTAATAAAGGTGTCGCTTGCACTCCAGCAACTTCACTCAATTCGAGCGATCGCGCTTCACTAAAGAAAGAAATTCCATTATTAAAATCTTGCGTAATTGGATGTTCGCCATAAGTATCTACTACAGGAACCGCAGGACCAAAACCAATACTTGCACCAGCAGGATCGATCACTATGCGATTATCAAGAGTGACGCCCCAAGATTTCAATAAACTATCTAGCCCTGGATTTGTATTTGGGTCAATCATTAAAAGTAAACTACCACCCGCATTAAGATAATCTGTTAAAGCCTTGACTTCTGGCGGAAATAATGGCTGCTTGGGACCTGCAACCACAATTATTGTGGCGTCTTGGGGAATCGTTGGGTTTTGGATTAAGTTGAGCGGTTCAGTTGTGTAGTTACGTTCTCCTAATGCAGTCAATGCTTGCGAGAGTCCACCTTGTTCTGCTGGAACAGGAAGTTCTCCGTGTCCTTGGAGGAAGTAAACTTTTGCAGTGCGATCGCTAATCACTTGCTGAATGCTATTCGTTAATCGCACTTCCGACAATCGTTGTTCATTATTAACAACTTGCACTAACCGCCGCTGTTGTCCTGCTTCGAGATGAACTTCGCCAAATTGTTTGACACCAAATCTTTCGGCTAATCCTCTTTGGACTTGCGGATCGATATACTCAAAGCTAAATTGCGGATTTTGCCGACGATAATTTTCTAGCAATTCGCGATCTTGCTGGTCTTGGTTGCGGTCAAAAATCCACACTTTCACAGGTTGCGACAAATTTCGTACAACTTGCTGTGATTGAGGTGCTAAGGTAAATAGCTGTGCCTCGGTAAAGTCACGCCGCACAGGGTAGCGCACAGCCAAGAAATTAATCAACCCCAAAAGTGCCAATACAGAAAGTGTAGCAATCAGCGCATTCGTTCCCGCCTGAGTCGATCGCCGACTCCACCAACGATTTTGATTTGCACTCCATATCAACCACAATCCAGTAATAACAACACCAGCAACAATTAACCCCAACGGTACTGGTTCCCAATCATTCGATACCAATCCAGCCGTCAACCCAGCGACAAAAAGGATTGGACCAAGCCAAAACAAATACTTCCAATACTTGTAATTTCTTCTCGCAATAGACTTCATATACAGCGATCCTAAATTTTTTGGGTAAATATCTCTCCCTATCTCTTTCCTTTGCGTTCCTTGTACCTTTGTGGTTTTCTCAAAAGGTTTACAACTCGAAGCTAAAGTTAAGAACGTTGAAAGCGCAATGCATCAATAGATTGAGCAGTCAGGAAAATCCCTAAAAAAATGTAACTTGCAAAAACAACAATACTACCTGAGTCAAAAATACCTTGAACCAAATTATTAAAATGTCGCAGCAACGAAAGATGACCTAAGACTTCTCCCATTGGACCACTAAATGCTCGCGCTACGGTATCAATCACCCAGAGAAACAAAATTAAAGCAAACGTCAGAACAGCGGCAAGTAAGGTACTATCTGTTAGTGAAGAGATAAACATTCCTAAGGACAACACGCTAGCTGCTAACAGAATTAAACCCAAGTGTCCTAATAGCGGAACAGCAGGTGGTACCGGAGGATTTGCGGCGCTTAGCGCGATCGCTTGATACGCTAATAACGGTAAAATCATCGCCACAAAAAACGTGAGTACCCCTAATAACTTAGCGACAGCAACAGCCCAATTTGTCACAGGTGACGTCGCGAGTAACTCTAAAGTGCCGCGTTTGCGTTCTTCTGCATACAAACCCATCGAAAGAATCGGTAACACAAACAACGCCAGCGAACCCATAATCCCTAAAAAAGCGCGTAAAAATTCATAAGCGACATCAATCGGTTGTGGAGATATACCAATCTGCTGCGCTTGTAAATCGGCTTGCGCCGCCAAGGAAACATATCCTTGCGGACCTAGTAAAATAACCACAAAAAAGAAACCCGATAATAGCCAGAAAATTCCGGCGATCGCATAAGCTAAAGGCGATGCAAAGTAACTTTGTAACTCTTTGCGATAAATTGCTGCAATATTAGCCCAAATCAGTTTCATCGCGCTACCTCTTCTTTCTGCTTCTCGGTGGCGTTCGCATTGTCTTCTAGTGTCTCTTGAGTCGTTAAACGCAAAAACACGTCTTCTAGACTCGCCCGCGTGCGCCGCATTTCATGAACGCCAATTCCCATACTTACTAAAGCAGCAATAATCTCTTTTCCAGGTTCAATTCCAGGTTCGGATACGACACGCAACACAGCCCGATCTGCGGGGATGTCTGTTGTTGTCACGGGCTCAACAACTCGTACTCCTGACACTCGTTGTATTTGCTGTTGTGCAGCAGTTGAACTTCCTTCAATTTCTAATTCATAGCCAGAACCACCAGCTAAACTTGCTTCGAGATTATCTGGTGTATTTGTCGCCACAACTTTTCCGCGGTTAATAATTGTGACGCGGTTGCACGTCATACTCACTTCCGGCAAGATATGCGTAGATAGGATAATCGTATGCGTTCCTGCTAAGCTTTTGATCAGATTGCGGACATCAATAATTTGTCGCGGGTCGAGTCCGACGGTTGGTTCGTCGAGAATAATCGCAGGAGGATCGTGAACGATCGCTTGCGCAATTCCCACGCGTTGGCGAAAACCTTTAGAAAGCTTGCGAATCAATACACGACGTTTTTCTTGTAAATTGCAGCGTTTTAGTGCAGCGTCTACTTTTGCTGCGCGATCGCCTGCAGGAACACCTTTAAGTCGCGTCACAAAGTACAAAAATGCTTCAACAGTCATTTCAGGATACAACGGTGGCGTTTCTGGCAAGTAACCAATGCGCTGACGTACCGCTAAGGAATTTTCGTGAACGTCATAGCCTGCAATTTTGGCACTTCCACTCGTCGCTGGGAGATATCCAGTCAAAATCCGCATTGTCGTGGTTTTCCCCGCGCCATTTGGTCCTAGAAACCCAACAATTTCACCAGGTTCGACACTAAAGGTGACATCTTGGATTGCTGGCGTAGATCCATAAACTTTACTTAAATGCTCAACTGAAATCATCGTTTTGCAGCGGATTTAGTTTGAGACTCTATATTAAACCACCATGTGTTCTAGCATAAAAAGAGAGTGGTTAGTGATTAGTAGTTAGTGGTTAACACCTCGGAATATTGGGAACAGCGATATCGAGAAGGAACAACGCGTTGGGATTTAGGACAAGCAGCACCAGCGTTTATTAGTTTATTGCAGTCACATTCTTTACTACCAGGAAAGGCAGCAGTTTTAGGTAGTGGTCGCGGGTATGATGCGATCGCGTTTGCGCAATATGGCTTTGATGTCATTGGTTTTGATTTTGCACCCGCTGCGATCGCCGAAGCTACTGCAATCGCTCAAACAAATGGCTGTTCAGCAAAATTTTTAAAACGTAACATTTTTGACTTACCTAACGAATTTTTCCAATATTTTCACTATGTTATTGAGCACACTTGTTTTTGTGCAATCAATCCACAACAGCGACAAGAATATGTAAAAGTTGTAAAAGAAATCCTACAACCACGAGGTGAACTCATAGCAATCTTTTTTACGCATTCTCGCCCTGGTGGGCCGCCTTTTGGCGTGAGTCCAGAGGAAATTGAACAGTATTTTGAGGCAGATTTTGAAATTTTGAAGTTACAGCCAATTGCTAATTCTGTACCAGCACGTCAAGGCGAAGAACATTTCGGACACTTTCGCTTAATATAAAAACAGCTTGGTGATTGAACCCGTAGCAACACTAACAAAACCCATCTTGTTTTTCAAACCTTTTTGTTAGTCTACATGGCTAGCACTAAATTATGAAGTTGCAAACACTACTACGCTATCTTCATTATTTTAGTACGCACCTCGTAAACCAGCGCAATAATCCTAATGTGGTTGTACTTTGCCCAATTCGGTGACTCACACTACCTACTGCAAAATAGCTAGCACAGCTTAACATACATACAATGACGGGGGGAAAGAACGCACTGCGCAGGCTCCTCTGCTACCCAAACATCGCAACTTTTAAGATAAAAGATATAAGACCTCTCATTTGGCAGTAGATCTGTGCGTCAAAAGTGGTAACAGTAGATTTAAGAACATTAAAAAAGGCATCGAAACTACATGGCAAACTCTAGCCTAGAAGAAATTTCTGCACAATTAGAAAGTCCAAATTCGCGCGATCGCATGTTGGCGCTTGCTGCGTTGCGTGACGTTCCCGCCACAGATGCTGTACCACTCATTAAAAAAGTCCTAGGAGATGAAATTCTGCAAATTCGCTCGATGGCTGTATTCGCATTGGGAATTAAGCCAACAGATGAGTGCTATCCGATCCTAGTCGAACTTTTAGAAACCGATCCTGATTACGGAATTCGTGCAGACGCAGCGGGGGCGTTAGGTTATTTGGGCGACCTAAGAGCGTTTGAACCTTTGGTACGCGCCTTCTATGAAGATACTGAGTGGTTGGTTCGCTTTAGCGCAGCAGTATCGTTGGGAAACTTAAAAGATCCTCGCGCGCATGAAGTTCTACTACAAGCATTAGAAAGTGATGAAGTTGTACTGCAGCAAGCTGCGATCGCCGCTTTAGGTGAAATCAAGGACATTAACTCGGTCGATCGAATTCTGCGTTTTGCCCAGTCAGAAGACTGGTTAACAAGACAGCGCCTTGCTGAAGCATTGAGTCAATTACCGAGTGACAAAAGCGTATCTGCATTAAAATATTTGGAAAAAGACAGCCATCCGAATGTTGCTGCTGCAGCAAAAATTGCTTTAGAACGTCTAAACCAAGCTTCCACCTAAAATTTGAAACAATCAAGCAAGCTGCTAACTTAAGATAGTAGGGTTAAATGCAGGATAAATTAATGGATATTCAAGAATTTTTTGAGCAAAGTGCCGGTAAATGGTTTTCACACCGCACAAGTCATCACTTGGCTTTTAAACAATCTGAGTCAGGAAAATCTGACATTACCATTGAAACACTACCAAAAGACCATCCAGAAGTTATTAAACTCTGCGAACAATATGAAATTGACCCCACACAAGCTAGCTGTGGTGCGCGCGTTAGCTGGAATGGCACGATGGAATGGGATGAAGAAAAGCACGTTGGTTCTACAGTGTTAGTCTCAGTTCCCGATCCAGAAAATCCTCAAGAAGGTAAGTTGCTGCGAGAAATTGGTTATGCGGAAAAAGTTCCCGTTGCAGGACGCTATATTATGGGTAGCGACGGCGCGTTAACCTTAATTACAGAATACGAAACGATGTCTTCTGAAGAACGCCTGTGGTTTGCTAGCCCTAATTTACGAATGCGCGTTAGTGTTTTAAAGCGCTTTGGTGGCTTTAGTATGGCTTCGTTTACTTCTGAGATTCGCATGGGTGTTGCCAAACCGGCTTCTCAAGAAACTGAAACATCGAGCGCATCGACATGAAGCTTGCTGACTGAATCTGCAGCATAGGCTGTATAGACAAGGTTAGTGCTACCGTACAGGAACTCTTAGTTTAGCCAACTAATTGATTTAGATATCTAATGAAACGAAGGCAATGGGCTAAAATCTAGGGGTTCGTCAAAGCTGGTGGCATAATGAAGGATCTAAAAGAAATTTTAGCGATCGCGCGTTCCGTAGGCTGGGGAGCATCGTATTTACTACGCTCTTATTACCAAGCTGACATCAATGAAGGTAATCTAGAAGTCAAAGATAAAAAAGATGGTCCTGTAACTTCAGCAGACCTTGCAGTTAATCACTACATTTTAGATAAGCTCAAGAGCGCGTTAGGAGATGAAGAATTTGCTTATATGAGCGAAGAAACCTATAAATTGCAATCTCCTGAGTATTTTAATAAACCTTGGGTTTGGATTATCGATCCCTTAGACGGAACGCGTGACTTTATAGACAAAACCGGTGAATATGCAATTCACATTGCTTTAGTTCAAGACAAACGCCCCGTGCTAGCAATTGTTGCGTGTCCAGAGTTAGAAAAACAGTACTATGCAACGCTTGGTGGTGGAACGTTTGCCGAAACTCGTGATGGCGCACTCACGCCGATTAAAGTTTCAGATCGCAAGCAAGTTGAAGATTTAACCTTAGTTGTGAGCCGCACACACCGCGATCAACGCTTCAATCAACTCTTAGAACATCTTCCCTGCAAAAAACAAAAATTTGTCGGTAGTGTTGGCTGCAAAATTGCCACAATTGTCGAACAAGAAGCCGACGTTTATATTTCGCTTTCTGGTAAGTCTGCACCAAAAGATTGGGATATGGCTGCACCAGAATTAATTCTCACGGAAGCTGGCGGACAGTTTACCCACTTTAATGGCAATCCTCTGCAATACAACACAGGAGATGTGAATCAGTGGGGAGGTTTAATGGCAAGTAACGGTCATTGTCACGCTCAACTCTGTCAAGAAGCTGAAAAAATTCTAGCGCAGATAGATAGTTGACTAGTTACACAAAAAGTACTTAAGGATTTGCGTTGAGTTGCGTACATCCGGTTGGGGTTGCTAATTGTTCGTGGTTAATGAAAGATTTATTCTTTGCCCTTAGCCATTAGCGATTAGTCAACTTTTTGTGGCATTTACACAACATTTAGAATCGCTGTAGTATGTAAGTACTAATAGTGGGTAGAAGCCTCTGAAATAACCATGTCAGAAATTACCCTCAAAGAATTAGGTGTAGCATTGCCCCCTACTCAAGATGAACTGCCTTGCGATGACGGTATTCCTATGGAAACCCAACGGCATAAAGCGCAAATGAATTTACTCATTAATAGCTTATTGCCTTGGCTCGACAAGCGATCGGATGGTTACGCAAGTGGCAATATGTTCGTCTACTTTAGTCTGGCACAAGTACGCAATCAAGACTTTAGAGGACCAGACTTTTTTGCCGTGTTAGGAGTACCGAAAAAGGAACGCAAAAGTTGGGTAGTTTGGGAAGAAGGAAAAGCCCCAGATGTTGTCATTGAGTTGCTTTCTGCAAGTACTGCACAAGCAGATAAAAATGAAAAGAAGTTAATTTATCAAAATCAACTACGCATACCAGAATATTTTTGGTTCGATCCATTTAATCCTGATGACTGGGCTGGGTTTTTCTTACAGCACGGAGTTTATCAACCTATTATGCCTAATGCTCAAAACCAATTAGTTAGTCAAACTCTTGGTTTAGCATTACAACGTTGGCATGGTACATACGAAGGTATAGAAGCAACTTGGCTACGCTGGGCGACTTTAGAGGGAGAATTGTTACCCACTTTTGAAGAACAAGAACGTCAACGTGCTGAACAAGAACGTCAACGCGCCGAACAAGTGCAGTCTTTGTTGCAGCAGACTATTCGGAACCTGCTACAAGAAGGAATGACTGTAGAACAAGTTGCTAAATTAACAGGTTTATCACAGGTGCAAATAGAGCAGTTGAGATAAACAAAACTGGTAATTGGTAACTGGCAATTGGCAACAATCCTATCACCCATTACCTATTACCTATTATTCAATCTCAACAGATATACTTTACTAATTTTGTCCACTTACAACTTTAAATTTCAGCAACTGCTCGTTCAATCAAGCGACGTGCTAACGTTTGCGTACCGGTGTGTTCGTAGTAGTTTGTTGCGACATCGAGAAAGGCTGCAAGATAGTCGAGTTTATCGTCAGTAACTTCGATTGCTTGTCGAAGATTATTAACCACTTTTTGTGGTGTAAGATCTCTTGAAGAGACAAGACCGCTCATCCAACCTTTGACCGAGTCAAAACTTTCATTGATAAAAAGTAGTTTATTGAGAGAAGTCACGCCAGGTATTGCATCACTGATTCGTTGGAAAGTTACATTTTTTTCTAACTCGTTGGGGCTTGTGTTGTTGAGAACTGATTGTGCTTTGAGAATAAAATCTGGTCCTAAGGGAATCAAGCCATCGACACAAACTAAAGCAACCATGCGCATTAACGATTCGCCGCTGTAGTCGGCTAAAGATGCAACAAAATCACCAATACTGTCTCCAGGAATACCGTTAATGTAGCAAAATGCAACTAATTCTGCGACTAATTTGAGACTTAAATCGATGGTTTGTGCTTTATCAGCTTTGGGAGTCAGGCGATTTAAGAATCCTAATAGTGGAATTCTTTCTCCTACTTTGTTGGCTAATGCAGCTGTACCAAGCGCCACATCCGTACTGTCTACAGTTTGATACAACCACATGGCGCGTTGGTAGCCTTGCGAGCGATCGTTGTAGAGATAAATTGCGCGTTCGCCAATTTGTTGAATTAAGTCTTCATCAGTTTCACCGGTCACAACACGAATGGTGTTTTCAAATCCGGTAATATTTTGCCATTGACCTGGAATGACAAAATCGAGCGATCGCAGCATCGAAACGGTTAAGTTATTAGTTGGCAGATCGTCAACCAACTTTTGGATAGGTTTGCTCATGTCAAGCTCCTGTATTCAAAATTGTTTTAGTCTGAGATATGATTACTGCAATTTGGCAAGCCCTTGATAATCGAATTGTTTTAACAAAGCTTCGCGATCGCTTGCAGTAAACGACGGATCGCGGGATAGTACTTTCACTTGATAGCGATCGGCAACTAGCACTGCTGTTTGTGTACTACCAATTTCCAATGCGGGATAGCCTGCGATTTGTTTTGTCGCATTCTTAAATTTTGCCGCCGCAGTCGGAAGGCTGCGCGTATCAGAAATCGCCATCAACGCTAAATCCTTTCCATCTTTTTTCAATTTAGCTTCAGCAAAACCTTTTTTCTCCTGCGTGAAAACTCGTTCGTAACCGCGACTAGCTTTAGGGAAAAATTGATTAAAGCTACCACCTTGAGTTGCATCTTTAGCAACAGCTTGACCACTTTTTTGCTGGCTACTGATCGCTTGCACTTCATCAAAACGCGAGGATGCTTGAGTTTGACAAGCTGTAACAAGCAGTAACATCGAGAGTAATAAAGCGGCTAAAACCCTACGCACGTTTGGAAATTTCATTCATGTCTCCTTTAAATTGATTAATAGAAGTTAAGAGCGTGAGAAAGTGGTTAGTGAAAGAGAAGCCAATAACAGCATTTCTCCCCTGCTATCATTCACGGTAAGCAATTACAGCATAAAAAGGATCGCCCCCGCCAGCACCCAACCATTGCAAAAAACTTGGTGCGTTAGATTGACGTGCAATAACTTCGGGAGGTGTAAATCCTGGTACTGACTCAAAGTAATGCTTGACTAACTCAACGCGGCTAGCTTCTGAACCTTCGCGCCACGCGGCGATCGCTTTTTGAAAAAACATCCGGTTGGAAAAGCTAACAATTGCAACTCCACCAGGCTTGAGAATGCGATGAATTTCAGAAAACACAGCTTCAGGATATTGTAGATACTGTACTGATACAGCGTTGAGTACCGCGTCAAAATCTTGGTCTTTGAGCGGAAATTTAGGATTTTCATTGAGATTTTGGACAAAATAATGATTCAACCGCGGATTACGTGCTAATTCCTCTTCATTGAGACCGTGTCCTTCAACATGGGCAAATTCTATCTCTTCGGGTAGATGCGAAACCCAACTGCTCATCATGTCAAAGATTCGCGTGTTTGGTTTGAGGCGAAGGCGATACAAATCTGTCAGCTGTTGAATAAATCCGTCATCAACATGAGTCACAAACCGAGGATAAGCATAAAACTGTTGGTCGTCAGAACTGTCTAATTTTTGTCGTTGGTTAGGTCGCAGTACCATAAGTGTCTAGTTAACATAGTCCTTTTTCAGTTTAGAAAAATTACCACGCCTAACAATTCTGCTCAATGCTGATAATATCTTTACAGGTCGGTAACGGGTAATTGCCCATTGAACTTGAGAGGAGCTTTTTATTACCACACGCAGGAAAAGTTACTATAATAATAGTACGCATACGAAGTAATTAGCAAAATGCTTCCTGTATCTGCTCCGCAAAATTCCCTAGAATCACGGCGAGAAGTTCTAGCACCTCATAGCGTCGGATATCGCATCAAGCTGTTAGGACAACTTCTGGGTCGGAAATTTCAAGAACGCTTAGAACCCTTTGGCTTGACACCTTCGCACTGGGTAGTCTTGTGCTGTCTGTGGGAAGAAGATGGTTTAGCGACTTCGAGTATCGGGGAAAAGCTGCAACAGGTGGGAGGAACTTTAACGGGTGTGTTGGATCGCATGGAAGAACGCGACCTGATCCGCCGCGAACGAGATCCGCACGATCGCCGCATTTGGCGGATATGGTTAACCGAAACTGGCAATCAGTTGCAAAATGTTTTACCGCCAATCGCTTTAGAAATCAGAGAGCAAACTTTGCAAGGATTCTCACAAAACGAACGCCGTCTTTTCTCACAACTGCTCGATCAAGCGATCGCTAACTTATCTTAAGTAGAAGTCATTAGACTCAGCAAAGTATATCTGATGATAGGTGTTTAAAACCCAGTTTTTTAATGTTTGTAAATATTACGCATGCTAAATAATTATAGATCAATATTACGCATCCTAAATAAAAGCCTACGTATTAACTTTCTCCTCACCCGTGAAAACTTATGGATACCTCAAGCGACCAATCTTTAAACGGCAAAACCACCTTCTTAGACAACGAAACGAAACTACAAGCGACACCGTTAGTTGAATCGGATACCGAACAATCATCAACACCACCGCAGCAACCGCAAAAAGAAGTCAAACGCAATCGCAAATTGGGTTTTGCTTTAGCAGGTTTAGGAATCGGTGCGATCGCCGCTGGAGTATTTGGCTACCATTGGTGGCAGTATGCATCTACGCACGAATCTACAGATAACGCTACGGTTGCCGGACACATCCATCAAATCAGCAGTCGAATTTCTGGTACAGTCATCGATGTGCCAGTAAATGATAACCAACTGGTGCAACCAAGACAATTGCTGGTGAAGCTCGATCCACAAGACTATATTAATAAAGTGCAGCAAGCCCAAGCCGCACTTTTAGCCGCGCAAAAACAGGCAAACGCAGCGCAAGCAACAATTAACCTAGCATCGCAGAATACGAATGCAAGCACCGCCCAAGCGCAGGGAAATGTGCAAAGCGCGATCGCCGCGATCGCCACAGCCAAAGCCGCAGTTACCGAAGCGCAAGCTGGAATTCCTACCGCACAAGCCTCCGTTGCCCAAGCCGAGGCAAATTTACATAAAGCCCAAGTAGATTATAACCGTTACAACACGCTGTATCAACAAGGAGCAATTCCCCGTCAACAGCTTGATGATGCCCAAGCAGCGTATCAAGTCGCACTCGCACAGCGAAATTCTGCACAGCAACAAGTCGCACAAGCACAAGCAAAACTAGCGCAAGCCCAAGAAGGTGTCGTCCAAGCGCAAGCGCAACTAGCTGCATCGCAAGGCGGATTGCAACAAGCGCAAGCCGGTGGTCAACAAACCAATGTTAACCGCAGCCAGTACGCCGCAGCACAAGCCGCGATCGCTCAAGCACAAGCGAGTCTCAAAGATGCACAGTTGCAGTTATCGTACACCAACATCACCGCGCCCACAGGTGGTCGAGTCGGAAGTAAATCGGTAGAAGTCGGACAACGAGTGCAACCAGGACAACCATTAATGGCGATCGTGAACAACGATTACTGGGTAATTGCCAACTTTAAAGAAACGCAGCTAGAAGCCATGCAACCGGGACAGCCCGTAGAAATTAAACTCGATGCGTTTGCACATCATCCGTTTACAGGTCACATCGACAGTATCTCGCCCGCATCCGGTGCTACGTTTGCACTGCTTCCCCCCGATAACGCCACAGGTAACTTCACCAAAATTGTGCAGCGGATTCCAGTTAAAGTTACCTTCGATCCGCAAAGCATCCAAGGATACGAATCGCGAATCGCACCAGGAATGTCGGCAGAAGTCACAGTCACAGTTCAATAAACGTTATTAATCGAATGTTACCGAACGTACCAGCCTTAAAGTCAAAAAATTACCGCTTGTTTTTTGCTGGACAAGGTTTGTCCTTGATTGGGACATGGATGACACAAATTGCGACGGTTTGGCTTGTCTATCAATTAACAAACTCACCACTGATGTTAGGTGTAGTCGGGTTTACAGGTCAAATTCCTAGCTTTGTCTTAGCGCCGTTTGGCGGCGTGTTAGTCGATCGCTGGCATCCGCATCGCATCCTTGTCAATACTCAAATCTTGGCAATGTGCCAATCGTTAGCATTAGCAGTGTTAGCGCTAACTGGTGTGATTCAGATTTGGCATATTATCGTACTGAGCTTGTTTCAAGGGTTAATTAATGCGTTTGACGCCCCTGCTAGACAAACACTGGTTAACGAAATTGTGGAACGCAAAGACGATTTAGCCAGTGCGATCGCGCTAAATTCTTCACTTGTAAATGGTGCAAGGTTAGTTGGTCCTGCGATCGCAGGGATAATTATTGCCAGAATTGGTTCTGGATACTGTTTTCTGATTGATGGCATCAGCTATATTGCGGTGATTACTGCCTTATTAGCAATGAAGCTCAAACCACGCCAAGTTGTCGTATCAAACGCTGCGCCTTTGCAAAGATTAAAAGAAGGCTTTGAATACGCTTTTGGTTTTCCACCAATTCGGTCGATTTTGATACTAATCGCGTCGTTTAGCTTGATGGCGATGCCTTACGTAACTCTCGTACCGATCTTTGCCACCAAAATTTTGCATGGGAATGCCAATACGCTTGGTTTTCTCATGGCAGCTTCCGGAGTAGGAGCGCTTGGCGGTGGAATTTATCTTAGCACTCGCCCCAGTGTTGTTGGCTTAGGTAAAGTAATTGCGGCTGCTCCCGCAATTTGCGGAACAGGAATTATTGCTTTTGCTTTATCGCGCGTTTTGTGGCTTTCTTTGCTGATGTCGTTGCTAATTGGCTGCGGTTCAATTTTGCAAATAGCCTCTAGTAATACTGTACTGCAAACCATTGTTGAAGATGACAAACGCGGACGGGTAATGAGCTTATTTACAATGGCATTTCTGGGTATGGTTCCCTTTGGAAATCTACTCGCAGGTAGCTTAGCAAATCAAATTGGTGCTTCTCATACATTAATTATCGGCGGAGTTGCTTGTATTGCAGCTTCATTGATATTTTCCCGACAGTTGCCTTACTTAAGAAAATTCATCCGTCCAATTTATCTAAATCGCGGCATTTTACCCAAAGCACATTCTTAATTATGATCGGAGTGGTTAGTAATTAGAGTAATAAATGATTAACAACTAGCCACTAAGAAACTTATTAGTAGAGTAAAGCAGTGGCACATACAAACGTATTAAGACAACGACACAACCGTTCTGCACCACCTGCATCTGATCGCGTTCCCTTTAAAAGCTGGATTGCTGTCATGGGTGCTATGTTGGGCGCTTTCATGGCAGTTCTAGATATTCAAATTACGAACGCTTCTTTAAAAGATATCCAAGCAGCATTAGGGGCAACTTTAGAAGAAGGCTCGTGGATTTCTACAGCATATTTAGTCGCTGAAATTGTTGTTATTCCCTTAACTGCGTGGCTATCAAGGATATTTGCTACACGCTGGTATTTAGTTGTTAACGCTGCTTTATTTACGTTTTTTTCGGTGTGCTGTGCGTGGGCGTGGAATTTACCTTCAGTGATTTTATTTCGCGCCTTGCAAGGGTTTACAGGCGGAGTTTTGATTCCGATGGCTTTTACAATTTTGCTAACATATTTGCCACCAGCAAAGCAGCCAATTGGAATGGCAATGTTTGCGATTACAGCGGTATTTGCGCCTGCAATTGGTCCAACAGTGGGAGGATGGTTAACAGAAAATTTTAGCTGGCAATATATTTTTTATTTGAATGTAATTCCAGGGTTGTTATTAATTGCTGCGGTTTGGTATGGATTGAAACCTCAAAAGTTACAACTACATTTATTAAAACAAGGAGATTGGTGGGGAATCATTTCAATGGCAATTGGCTTGGGTTCTCTGCAAGTTGTGTTAGAAGAAGGTAGCCGTAAAGATTGGTTTAGTTCGCCGTTAATTGTGCGACTTGCGGTTGTTGCAGTAATTTTTCTCGCCATGTTTTTTTGGGTTGAATTCACGCGCAAGCAACCATTTATTAATCTTCGCTTATTGGCGCTGCGTAACTTTGGTTTAGCAAGTGTTATTAATGTTTCGCTAGGAATTGGTTTGTATGGTTCAGTATATATATTGCCGTTATATCTAACCCAAATCCAAGGCTATAACCCGCTGCAAATCGGTGAAGTGATTATGTGGTTAGGATTGCCACAATTACTGATTGTGCCATTCGTTCCCAAATTAATGCAACGAATTGATAGTCGGCTACTCATTGCTGTAGGTGTAAGTTTGTTTGCCATTAGTTGTTTTATGAACTCTACTTTGACGCACGATACCGGTATCGATCAATTAAAATGGTCGCAACTGGTGCGGGCAATGGGACAACCGTTGATTTTTGTACCGCTTTCCTCGATTGCAACAGCAGGGATAGAAAAAGAACAAGCCGGTTCAGCGTCGGGTTTATTCAATATGATGCGTAACTTGGGTGGTTCAATCGGAATTGCGGCTTTGGCAACATTGTTAACGCGAAGAGAACAATTTCACTCGAATCGCTTGGGTGAAGCTATTTCTTTATATAATTCAGCAACTCAACAAAGAATCGAGCAGTTGACGCAGTTTTTTGTAAGTCAGGGTTCAGATGCTACTGTAGCTCAAAATCAGGCGATCGCATCTATCTCCAGCCTAGTTCGTCGCGAAGCTTATGTCATGGCGTTTAATGATTGTTTTTACTTTATTGGTATTACGTTATTGTTAAGTGGGATTACGGTAATTTTCTTTAAGAAAATGAAGAACAATTCAGGTGCGATCGCACACTAAATACAGATACCTGATTTATCGCCACTCTTGAGGCAAAACCAATAACTATTCATATCCATACTATTGTCACTTGTTTGTCATGCGCTTGTCATACTCAACCAATATTCTGAAAACTACATCAAGTTTCCTTGTGCATCAAATCGAGTAAGAGACTATGCAAGAATTAACTAAACTAAGACAAACAGCAGTAGTCATGGAAAAAGGCATATTAGCTGATGATTCAAAACTGAGCAATATGTCATTACTACGTATTTCTACGCAGGGAAATCAACCGTATCAAAATACTCTATTTTCTCCTTTTTTCGCTCCATTGCCAAAGTTTCCTTTATATACTCAACAACCATTATCAGCTGATGGGTTGTTAAAATTTATACAAATACAGAATATCAACAACGCTTTTATTAGCCTCTGTCGCAGACGTTGGCAACAAGAAATTTACAATCGGTTTCAAGAAGCTAGACAACGCTTTCCTGAATTTTTTCCGTGCTTTGAGTTAAGAGAAACTTTAGATGCAAAATTAGAGTATTCAATTCACTTTCAGCCTTTAACACAATACGCGAAGGTAATATCCAGTAACAATCCACTCTTTCCTCATTCCGAAGAATTTAAGCCGATAGAACAATTATGGAATTCTGAAGGAAAAAGCCAACTTGATATCATATTTGAGCATTATCCTACACAATTAGCGCTGAGACCTCATAAGGCATCATCATTAAAGCCGCAACGACAAAAACTGATTCACTTAGTTAAAAACTATGTAAAAAAACTTGAACTTAGTCCAATCAAGTTTTCATCTCAAAGAAAAGCTGCGTTGTAAGTAGCAGATGGTTTTATCTTGACGCCTTAAATTTAGTGTAAATAGGTTGAAATATCCAATGTTGGTAATAGCAATTCCTGAACATTATCAATAAGTCGACCTTTGAGAATTGGGATGATCGAGATTGCGATCGCAGTGATGCAGCAAACCATTATTGCTTGTACGCTGGGCTAAAGTAGTCGAAGTTAAATTTCCCCATTATTTATGCTTGTGAAATTAGCGCGAGTACGTTGCGAGTAGTTTAGATGTTCTGCGCAGCAAGCTGAGAAACAAAAAAATATTATAAGATAACTGCATACAAAATAACACTACGTTTTCTAAGTAACCGTAAGAAAAAAAAGTGGTTAAAGACCATAACAAGTTACTTACACAAATACAAGTGTAAATTCACTGAGAAGATTAATATTGTTACAGGAGTCCGCGTTTTTTCAGTAGAATTACGCTAGTGTAGAGTAAGTGATCGCACTAACTTATTGTACAGTTCGACAGTATCAACACCGAAAATCGCTAGAGTCTATTTTGCTAAGCGAAGCCAAGAGGAAGCATTCAAGCGAGTATAACTGCTCCTAGTGATGGATATGCAGTTAGATCCTTTACCGGTCAAACTGTTCAGAATGCATTGCCATTTACAATTAGTGGCACAGTTGTTCAATTTCCGGCAAATCTGTTTCGTCCTGGAGTTAATCGAATCGCGATTACGGCTTTAGGTTCAGGCGCAATACCGCTTAACACAGTAGGAATCACCTTTCCTTCAACTGAAATCTTGCAGCATTCTCAGTTTAGCCATACAGCCCGCTTGAGAATCAATTCCCAGGCTGATAGATCAAGCCCACTCAAAGTGGACTGAATCAGCTTTTCAGTCTGATAAATCAGACTTTGGCTGTTAGCCCGCATTTTATAGTGCAGGGCGGGCAATCGGGTAACAGATGAAAATGGTGCAAGATCTGAATTCAACCCAAGTTGGTGATGGAAACCGTAGAGATATCCAGTACGCTATAACATCAGGACAGACAAGAGGATTGATTTATTGGTGCTTAGATAATCGACAAAATGCGACCGCAGATTTACAACAAGCATCTAGTTTGTTTCGCAAACAAGGAGATGAAACGTATTTACCTGCTACAAAAGAGCTAATCACACAAATTCAATCGGAAGGTTAAAAAGCGATCGCTTCCAACAACAAATGGAGATGAAACGTATTTACCTGCTACAAAAGAGCTAATCACACAAATTCAATCGGAAGGTTAAAAAGCGATCGCTTCCAACAACAAATTAAGTATTACCCATTACCAATTACCTGTTACCACTCATCCTCTAATTTCACTGTGACAAACCAGCAGCAATTTGATCGGTTTTTGCTGCCATAATGAAATCATTACGGTGTAATCCAGAAATGGCATGAGTCCACCAACTGACTTTAACTTTGCCCCACTCTGTCAGTAATGCAGGGTGATGTCCTTCTTCTTCAGCTATGGCACCAACACGATTAGTAAAATCAAGCGCAGATTGAAAATCGGGAAACTTATAGGTACGTTCCAAACGCGCCTCCCCGTCGACTTCAGTAATATTCCAGTCAGGAATTTGAGGTTTGAGTTCAGCAATTTCTGCATCGGTGACGCGGGGTGCATCTTTATGACACGCAGTACACTTTTGTTTTACTAAAGCTTCCATAATTCCCTCTTGCTGTAAATGTAATGTGAACTGCTTGTAGTGTTATTACTCTACTTGCACTTTAGCAAATACGATGCAGCTGCGAGAAGCTTTCATCTACTGTAGAAGAAAAGCAATATAAGTAAAGGGGTGAAAGTCATCGCAACTTCTGGTTATTGGTAATTGGTCATTACAAAGACGTTCTACCAACATTTACCCATTACCATTACCTATTACCCGTTACCCACTCCCTACTTAAATCGTTTGATGCCGTATCTCTTAAATAACAATGCAAACCGAAACAGAAACTCAATTATCCAAGCTACCACCACTAATTCCGCGCGAAATCCTGTTTGGCAATCCTGAACGCGCGCGCCCGCAACTATCACCTGATGGGAAATACTTAGCATATATTGCACCCGATGACAAGAACGTTTTACAAGTATGGTTGCGTACAGTAGGACAAGAAGACGATCGCAAACTCACTGACGATAAAAAACGCGGTATCCGCGTCTACTTTTGGACGTATGAAGGCGAACAGTTAATTTATCTCCAAGATACCGATGGTGATGAAAACTGGCATTTGTATTCAGTAAATATTAATACACAGATCGTCCGCGATTTAACTCCCTTTCAAGGAATTCAAGCACAACCAGTGGGACTCGATCCAAACTTCCCGAATGAAATACTTGTAGGGTTAAACTTACAAGATCTGCGCAAGCATGATGTCTATCGAGTTAACTTGAAAAACGGCGCAGTCGAATTTGATACCGAAAATCCAGGAAATATCGTTGGCTGGTTAGCAGATGCACAATTTCAGATAAAAGCAGCGATCGCAACTACCCCAGATGGTGGTTCAGATCTTTTGTATCGAGATCTAGATCGAGAATGGCAATTGTTACGTCACTGGGGACCCGATGACGAAGGTGCTCCAGTATTATTTTCTAATGATGGTCAAACGCTGTATCTCATTGCTAGCCACGAAGCAAATACGCAGCGACTGATTGCCTTAAATTTAGCAACTCGTGAAGAAAGGGTCGTTGCTGAAGATCCTCAGTATGATGTTGATGGTGTCCTCGTGCAACCACTTTCACGTCAAATCCAGGCTGTTTCGTTCTACAAAGATAAGGAAGAGTGGCAAATTCTCGATCAAAGTATTGCACCTGATTTTGCAGCAATTGCGCAGGTACATCATGGTGAATTTGCTATCAGTAGCCGTGACTTAGCAGATAAAACTTGGCTAGTATCTTACCTCACTGATGATGGTCCTGTTTATTACTACACTTACGATCGCGAATCAAAAAATAGCACGCTACTCTTTAGCAATCAGCCGAAACTTGAAGGTTTACAACTCGCATCGATGCAACCGATAGCTTACACTGCACGCGACGGGTTAACAATTCATGGCTACTTAACAATACCAGTCGGAATTGAACCAAAGAATTTACCAACAGTACTATTAGTTCACGGTGGACCCTGGGCGCGGGATACTTGGGGTTACGATCCGGAAGTGCAATGGCTAGCAAATCGCGGCTATGCAGTGTTGCAAGTCAATTTCCGAGGGTCGACAGGTTACGGTAAAAACTTCCTCAACGCGGGTAATCGCGAATGGGGTGCAAAAATGCACGATGACTTGGTTGATGCAGTAAATTGGTTAGTCGAACAAGGAATTTCCGATCCGCAAAAAATTGCCATCATGGGTGGTTCGTATGGTGGTTATGCAACCTTAGTCGGATTAACATTTACTCCTGATGTCTTTGCGGCGGGTGTGGATATTGTTGGTCCTAGCAACTTAATTACGATGATGGAGAGTATTCCCCCCTACTGGGAACCATTAAGAGCAATGGAAGCGCATCGTATTGGTAATTTAGAGACTGAACAGGATTTTTTAAAGTCGCGATCGCCTTTATTTTACGCTGACCGTATCAAAAAACCACTACTAATTGCCCAAGGTGCAAACGATCCGCGCGTTAAACAAGCCGAAAGTGACCAAATCGTTGAAGCTGTAAAAAAAGCAGGGAAGCCTGTTGAATATGTACTTTACACCGATGAAGGACACGGTTTTGCGCGTCCTGAAAACCGCTTGCATTTTTATGCTGTAGCGGAGGAGTTTTTAGCAAAATACTTGGGTGGAAGATTTGAACCAATGGGAGATATTCCTGGTCATTCTGGTGTTATTCAATAAGTAACAGGGTGGGCTTTTGCCTACCCTTTTGTGAGTATTTTTACGATTATTGATAGAGTTACATTCAGCTAATTTTGTGGTTGCGATCGCCGCTTACTTCCGCATTTTTACTCTACTGAGTATCTAGAGTAGAAGCTAAGCTTGCAGATAGCTTCTATTAGTTTTAAAACATCAAATCTATGTTGACAGTTGCACAAGCGCGACCTGACGAACGCGCTCAATTTATTCAACGTACGTATACGCATCTTGCTGGAGCAGTAAGTGCATTTATTGTGATTGAGTTCTTGCTATTTCAGACAGGTATTGCTGAAGCCGTGACTAACTTTGTTATGGCAAGTCGGTTTACCTGGCTTGGTATTCTCGGAGCATTTGCCTTGCTAGGTTGGATATCACGAGAATTAGCATCCCAAGCAGATTCAGTACAAATTCAGTATATCGGTTTAGGAGTTTACGTCGTAGCAGAAGCTTTGGTCTTTGCACCCTTGCTGTACATTGCAGCAGTGTTTTTTGATCCAAGCGTGATTCCCACAGCTGCCATTCTGACGCTATTACTCTTTGGTGGATTAACAACAGTTGCCTTTACAACCCGTAAAGACTTTTCCTTTTTAGGTGGAATACTCAAAGTTGGTGGGTTTATTGCGCTAGGACTGATTATTTGTAGTATTTTATTTGGTTTCACACTGGGGTTATTCTTTTCAGTAGCAATGGTGGGATTTGCTTCAGCAGCAATCCTTTATGACACGTCAAAGGTGATGCATCACTATTCCAAGAATCAATATGTAGCAGCTTCCTTAGAATTATTTGCTTCAGTTGCTTTGTTGTTCTGGTATGTATTGCGAATTGTTATGGCATTGTCTTCTCGTCGTTAGTACCGTTTCAATTTACATAAGTTGAATAAATATAGGCTGACCAGAGCACAAAAAAAAGTATAAATAAGAATACTTGACATTCAACAATTATTGAATCAAAGGGTTTGAAGTATTTTCTAATTTCCACAAACAAACTCCCACGCCCTAGGTGTTGGGAGATTTTTATTCTTTTGTAAGTTTCATACCCAAATTTCTAACTCTACTTTCATCAGTGCGATCGCATAATGTCTAGGCTCATTCAGTGACATCAATTGGTAAGCATTGTCGATTAAGTGATATACTTCTACTTGAGCCTTTTCGACTTCATAAATTGCATGATAAGGTACGCGAATAGCTTATTCGTATACTCAAAATTTTCCAGGTTCACACTCTGATAGAGAAGTGCGGTTATCTTCACTACCATCACCCGAAATAAATTAACCATACAGCCCGCCTGGGAATCAATTCCCATGCTGATAGCTCAAGCTCACTTAAAGTGGACTGAAAAACTGATTCAGTCTGATAAATTGGACTTTGGCTGTTAGCCCGCACTTTAGTAGAGGGCGAGCAATTGGGTAATAGATGAAAACGGTGCAAGATCTGAAGTTAATGCAGTTATGGAAGTCATGATGTAACTCAAAGTAGCTATGATACTCATTTTAAAATGAGATTGAGATGAAGAATAAGTGAGAAACTTATGATTACTAGTAAGTACGAATACTATCTGTCTCCTGAAGAATATCTAGAAGCGGAGAAAACAAGCCAAGTTAAACACGAATATATCGATGGGCAAGTTTATGCAATGGCAGGAGCAAGTGACGCTCATGTCACCATAACAGGAAACCTCTTTGTTTTGTTACGCAACCATCTTCGAGGTAGCGGATGTCGCGTTTACATGGCAGATATGAAAGCTCAAATTGAAACTATCAATCGCTACTACTATCCTGATGTCATGGTAACTTGTGATATGCGAGATCAAAAGACTGACTATTTTAAGTCGTATCCTTGCTTAATCGTAGAAGTACTTTCTGAGAGTACCGAAGCTCTTGACCGAGGTAGAAAATTTAGTGACTACCGCCACTTAGAGACGCTTCAAGAATATGTGTTAATTTCTCAAGACACTATGAATGTAGAGTGTTTCCGTCGTAATGAGAAAGGGCGTTGGGAACTTTATCCGTATGAACAAGGGCAAGAAATACACCTAGCCAGCGTTGATTTTTACTGTCCTATATCAGCGATTTACGAAGATGTAAGTATTCAATTATGATTGATGTTTAATTTAGTTTATTGCTCACTTACGAAACTACTTTCCGGCGTGAAACACTTACATGGTTATTTAAAAATCGAATTAGTTTGTAAGCAGTTTGATTGAAAAAATGTTCGGTTAATGTATCTTCTCCACCCCAAATAGGAATTTTTTCACCAAGTTGGGTAAAAGTATCATATACAATAAATTGTGCTATCTTGCCACGCTTACCTGCTGTTGAATAAACAAGTTGACAAGGATAAGCAACAGTACCAACAAAAGGAATTAACCCTACTAGAAAAGCAACCCAAGGTATTTGTTGACCTGTAGTTAAAGCTTGAATACTTTTGTAGCCAGTATAAATTGATCTAAAAATAGGACCATCAACTACAAATAAAACTCCAAAACTTATCTCATCAATTACTCCAAGCGCGTAAAGTGAAGGAATAACAATAAATTCAAGTGATTGAATGATAATTTTCAAGGCAACATGAATACTAAAGTCAACTAAATAGCCACTACCGTGTTCTCGATCTAAACGCGATCGCAAAAAATTTGCTTCTTCTGGAATTAATTGAGTTCGCTCTTCCCATGCATCAATGCGATCTCTAACTATATCTCTTGTAAATTGTAATCGGTAGCGTTGTGAGATGAGTACTTTCCAAACTCGTGCAAAGAAATCTCGGTATCGAATTTTCTTTAACTTTTCGATTATTTTAACTGGTAGTTTAACAAACAAACGTAAGATTTTTTGCCAAGCTCTTACTAATTCTCTTAAATACCAGCGAAAAATATGATGAGAATACCATTCAGCTTGTTGCTGAGTAATTTTACCTTTTTTAAGTTGATACTGAATACTTCGCTCTACTCGTTTGAGTTCTTTCCACTGACTTTGATGATGTTCCAAATTATCAGTGTCTGCAATTATTGCTGCATATTTATCTCGACCTAGCTTATCTATTATTGCTTTTTTATGTTTTGCCAAATATTTCTTTAGAGTGACAACATCAACATCATCAAATAAAGGTTGCCCATGCTTAACAGACATGGGAATATAATATGTGAAAAGCTTCAAAACATTTAAGGGAGCTAATGCAGGGACGCCTGATTCTAAATCAATCCAAGCATAGTAATAACTAAATTTACCATTTGTATCGTTATGTTCTACATCTGTTAGCAAAAAGTTATTTAGTGCAACCGGATTTCCTTTTCCTGCTTGCCAAACTAAACCATCAAATCCTGCATCAATTAGCTTTTGTTGAAGTGGTAGCATGACTTGATGAACTAAATCGGGTAATTCTTTTTTTCGCAGTCGCGTGAACGGCTGACACAAAGCAACACTTCTACCATCTACAAATTCTGTATCAATCTGATATGCTTTCTGTTCTTGGTTCCAAGCAGTGGCGATCGCATCTGAGACTTTTAATTGTGAATCAAACCAATACTCAACTAAAGCACCTAAAATCTTTCTGCGGTAGTACGCACATCGAATGATATCTTCGTTCCAAATATAGGGGTTGGGCGCTCCTAAAAAAATATAGTGAACTAACTTAGTCAGCTTGTCGCCTGCAAAGATCTTTCTAGCAATACTGACATCCTGATTCTCAATTAAAAAGACTTGTCCAGATCTCCCTGCACCAAGAAATTTTTCGTTCTCTGTTGCTTGTGCGTCTGCCATGTAAGCAATCCTTTCATAAGCATATAGCTTGTAGGCGATCTCAGCGCGCGATCGCCTACACTTTAGGTATAAATAAAAACAAAATAACCGATTATTTTTATTTATTACTTACAAATTACACGTCTTTAAGACTGGCTAGCATCTAACTTGAGAATAGTCTGCTTTATGCTACAGAAGGATCGTCATCAGGTTTAAGTTCTCGCAAGAGTTGTTCGAGTCGATAAGCTTGATCGAGCCGATTTTGATTTCTAAAGATACTCAACGCTTTTTCTAGCGATGCTAACGCCTCATCGCGTCTTCCTTGTTGCCAAAGTGCTTGTCCTAAATGTGTTAGAGCTTCACCATATTCAGGATTAATTTCGAGAGCCTTTTGATACTCGGTAATTGCTTCTTGCCATCTACCTTGACGCGCCCGAACGATGCCGATCGCATTATAAGCAAGTGCATAGCGTGAATTGTGTTTGATAGCTTGTTGATAGGCAGCGATTGCTTCTTCAGCTTTGTTTTGACGAAATAGTACATTGCCGAGTTTGTAATGTCCTACAGCATACTTTGGATATCTTTCAATTAACTTACGTAAAATCTCTTCAGCTTCAGTAAATTTTTCCTGACTGGATAAAGCATCAGCAGCTTGAATAAAACGAGTTCGTTCCTCAGTGCTGCTTTCGCCCATCTGCGCTAACTGGAATGCTTGCTTGTGATTCGTCACGGGCGTTTTAGCTAGCACTGTAGAATATGCACTTATCACCATTAGATAACCAAGTGCTAAGTACCCAAAAGGTTTAATCAATGCAACTACTTTGAACTTATGGTTCATCGCATTCAATGCCTGAAGCGTTATCTTTTCATTTTAGATTTTTACCAATAATTCTAGAACTTGTGCAATCTACACGATCGCGATCGCCAGAGAAGTTGCTTGATGTCACGATCGATGATACAATCTACAGAATTTGAGTAAGTCAGCCTAATCTAGACATTTCTTTCAAGGTAATCATTTCGACGAATTGAAAGAAAGCTAGAGCGGAGGAACCACATTATGGGGCGTATCTATTAAACCTTAATTATCCTAACTAGCCCGAAAATTAAGGTAGAAGGACATCTCTCAGTCCTAGCCCGTCAGCTAACTTCGTAGGCATCGAGAGGAGACTGAAGAGTAAGCATTTTCATAATGCCTTATATCTCGTTCAGTGTCTGAGGCTCGTACTGCTCAGTTTTTTGTACCTGCTTTTGACCTAAGGTATCTAAACGCATGAATATCAAGCCAATGCTCGCGCGTCTACAAAGCGCAATGGGTACGAACGCGATCGAAAGAATGATGTTGTTACCACCAGCAGCACATACTCAGAACACGATGGCGACATCAGTTAACCTGGTTGTTGGTTATAACAGTTCTCCCAACAGTCAAACAGCTTTAGATCTAACACTGTGGATTGCGCATCAAACTCGCTTAGCAACTCAAAAGCAAGTAACTGTTCATGTAGTCTATGTTGCTGAAGAACATCCTCAGCATCATTGTCCAACCTCTCCTGTATTCGATGTTGCTAAATTGTCCACCGAGAGACTTTTACAGCAATCAACTCAGATAGCATTTCAACCAGTAGCAACTTTATCGCGTTGGGAAACAGCAATTCAGCCACGGATTACGTCTCCCGATTTATTTGAACAAGCTGACCTCATTCTATGGCAAGCGAAAAGCCTTGCAGCAGAATGGCGGGGTTCGTTGGTGACACATCTACGCTTTGGTGATATTGCACAAGAACTTAAAGCCGTTGTTGAGTCAGAAGACGCTGCTTTACTATTTCTAGGTTGTAACTCGGCGAATCACCCCATTATTCAACAACTCGGTAGTGATTTTCCGTGCGCTGTTCTCGGTACGGACTTTGCTACGGGAAAAACCCTCGCTAGCGTGCATTAAGATTGAGTTTACATATAATACCAATTCTTTAAAGGAGGGCTACAGATGGTATAAAACTGTCATTGGGTTCAAGAGGCATCTATGGCAGGGGTTTACAAACTAGAAATCGCTGAAAGCGTCGAAGACCTCAAGCAGTTGCTGCGA